>JBDNCP010000199.1:0-7976 GCA_046719575.1 Cyanobacteriota bacterium | reverse complement strand
CATCGTTTTGTGGGCGATCGCCCCCAATTCGCGTCTCCCATTCCAACGCATTCGAGGCAGGGGGTATGGTTTGGTCAAAGGCGATCGCCCTCCCGGAGCCACCCCACGAATCCGCAGTCTTATGCTCCCAAAGCCAGACCACTGCCGTCGCTGGGGATCATTTCGGGAGATCGTGAGGATAGTTTGGCTGCCCTCTAGCCTTAGCCCGTTATCTTTACCCGTTATCTTTACCCGTTATCTTTAACTAGGACTTACGCACCTACGATGAATTTTTTGGATTGATGAATTTTTTGGATTTCGGACTATTTCTCGCGGGTGCAGCCCGCGAGAAATAGTCCAACTACGTAAGCCCTATTTAACTTCTGCTAGAGTTTCCACCATTTTCAACAGCGTAACAGGGACTCTACTGCTTCTGATGTGAGGGGACGTGCAAAAAGATAGCCCTGACCAAACTGATAGCCAAGCTGCCGGAGTTGCTCAAGCTGTGATTCCGTTTCAATGCCCTCGGCGATCGCCCCCAGTTCAAGCTGATGGCTCAGCGCCATAATGGTTTCGACAATTTGATAATTGCGATGGTCTACTTCCATCTGCCGCACAAAAGATTGATCGACTTTCAAGTTGTCAACCGGCAGTCGATGGAGATAGCTCAGCGATGAATAACCCGTTCCAAAATCATCAATGCTGATGTGAATGCCGCGCTGCTTGAGCTGTTCGAGCAGATGAATCGTAGCTTCGACATCTTCGATCAGCATACTTTCAGTGATTTCCAGCGTCAGGCAGCCTGCGCTCAGGTGACTTTGGGCCAGCACCCGATCGATCTCTTCTATCAGATCTGCCCGCCGCAAATCTTGAGCCGAGAGATTTACCGCAACCCTCAGGCTGTGCCATTGGGGAAACTCCTGCTGCCAAGTCGCAAGCTGATGACAGGCGGTTCGCAGCGCCCAATGGTCGATCAGCGTAATTAGCCCAATCTCTTCGGCAACAGAGATAAACCCAGCAGGCGACTTCATACCCTGGGTAGGGTGCTGCCAGCGGATGAGGGCTTCAAAGGCCACCAGTGCGCCCGTCGCTAGGTCAACAATAGGCTGATAGAGCAGGGTGAACTCCTGGTTGGCGATCGCCCGTCGCAGGTCATTTTCCAAATGCAGCCGCTGGAGAGCCTGGGTGTGCATCTGCACATCAAAGATTTCGTACCGGGCTTTGCCCTTGCTTTTGGCGCGATACATGGCAATGTCCGCATCGCGCAGCAGCTCCGAGGCCTGCCCATAGTCCGCCGTACCCAGCACAATCCCAGCGCTGGCTGTGGTGTAGACCTCTCGCCCTTCGAGTTGCAGCGGCACCTGCACCTGGGCAAAGATCTGTTCCGCAGCCTGTACCGCTTCCTGAATATCGTGGATGTCTTCCAGTAAGACAACGAATTCATCGCCGCCCAGCCGCGCAGCTAGGTCAACATCGCGCAGGGTGGCTTGAACCTTCTGGGCGATCGCAATCAAAAGCTGGTCGCCCACCAGATGCCCCAGGCTGTCGTTAATCACCTTAAAGCGATCCAGGTCGAGAAACAGCACTGCAAATTGATAGCCTTCAGAGGCTTGGGCTTTGCTGATAGCCAACTCCAGGCGCTCCATCAGCAGGTGACGATTGGGCAGCCCGGTCAGTGCATCGTGAACCGCATCGTGTTTGAGCTGGTTTTGCACTAGCACCCGCTCGGTCACATCGCGGGACGTGGTTAGCAACTGCACGGGTTGCCCATCCGCGCTGAAAATGGGCTTGGTGAGGGTTTCCAGCCAGATGTAGTGACCCGCTTGGTGGCGCATTCGATAAGTAATGCGTGACGGCTTCCCTTCAACCGCCGCTGCGTAGGCTTCCTGATAGACGCGATCGCCATCTTCGGGGTGAATAAAAGACTGCGGGGCTTGCCCCAACATCTCTTCATAGCGATAGCCCAGCAAAAATTCGCAAGACGGGCTGACATAGCGATATCGCCCGTCCAAATCGTGCAGACAGACCAGATCACTGGTGTTTTCCGCCAGCAGTCGATAGCGTGCCTCGCTCTCGCCCAGCGCCGCCTCCGACCGTTCCCGATCCTCTAGCGCCGCCTGTCGCTCGGTCACATCCAAAATCAGCCCATCCCAGATGACATCGCCATTGGCCTGTCGCTGGGGGCGGGCCGAGGCCTGTAGCCACTTTTGGCGACCCGAAGGGGTGGTGATGCGCCACTGCCAATTCCAGGGCTGCAAGGTGGTCGCCGACTCCAAAACAGACTCGCGCATGGGGGGTATGTCTTCTGGATGCACCATGCGCCAGATCGCCCCTACGTCCTGGATGACAGCTTGCGGCTCTAGCTCCCACAAATCCTGGCATCCCCGACTGACATAGAGCATGTCGTCAGAACCATCCGGCCGCAGCACATACTGGTAGACGGCTCCTGGCAAATTGCTGGCCACAGCCTGAAAGCGATCTTCGGCCCGCTTGCGATCGGTCACATCCAAAATCAGCGTGTCCCAGATAATATAACCGTTGGCGTAGCGGGTGGGTCGGCCAGCGGCTTCTAGCCATTTTTCCTGGCCAGAGGGGGTAGTGATGCGCCAGGCCCAAGACCAGGGTTCAAGCGTTTGGGCCGACTCCATCACCGAAGCCCGCATTCCTGGCAGATCTTCCGGGTGAATCATCTGCCAGAGGAGGCTGGCATCGGCAACCACGGCTTGCGCCTCCACTTCCCACAAGCGCACACAGCCCTGGCTCATATACAGCACGCCATCGGTGCCGTCGGGACGAAGCAGATAGCGGAAGATTGCCCCAGGAACGTTTGCCGCCATGTTTTGAAAGCGGGCTTCGCTCTCGCGCAGGGCTGTTTCTATGCGGCGACGTTCGGCCAACTCTAGCTGCACCTGTTGATACAGGTTGGCTTGCTGAATGGCGATTTCGAGCTGCTGGGCGATCGCCTGGGCAAGCTGCACTTGGTCGTCGCTCCAGACGAGCGATCGCCCGCTGGCTGCAAGGGTCAAGCTGCCCCACAGTTGCCCCTCCACCACCAGCGGAATCAGCAGCCACGCGCCAGGGAGGGTGCGGGCGGCATCTTGATTGACAGGATCATCCAGCAGGGCGGTGTCGTTGACCCGCACAATCTGAAACTGCTTGAGCTGGGCCGCAAAGGGGTTGCCCGCATCGGCGATTTCGAGGCCGAGGGTCGAACCTAGCTCAGCATCTTGGCGATATTCAGCCACATGCTTCCAAATACCCTGCTGCGGCAGATATTGCACCACAAAGCAGTCTAGCTGCTGGAGCAGGTGAGAGGCTTCGGCGGTGGCCGTGGCAAAAATTGTGTCCAGATCCAGCGAGTTGCGGATGGACTGAAACACGCGGTTGAGCGATCGCTCTCGCTGGATTTGCGTTTGCAAGCCGGTGATGTCTCGCCCGACCGACTGAATTTCCACCAGGTTGCCCTGCTCGTCAAAAATGCCCAGATTGATCCACTGCGTCCAGCCCACTTGGTTGTTGGCTCGATGGTCGCGATTGATGTTTTCAAAGATGGGATTTTCGGGAGTCAGCGCGGCGATTTTGCGGTAAAGCTCGTCCAGATCTTCCGGCGGAACAAAGGCGCTCCACCGCATACCGATCACCTGCGCCAGCGGCCGCCCTAGCGCTGCACAGAGGGCCTCATTGGCGAAGGTGATGCGCGTGTCAGGCTGCGATCGCAGAATTAGGTCAGTTTGCGCCTGGATCACCTGGCGATAGCGCCGCTCACTTTGCAGTAGGGTGTTTTCAACGATCTGCCGTTCCATTTCGCGACGTTTGCGATCGCTAATGTCCTGAAACGCAGTGATCGCATGGGTCACCTGTCCCTGCTCGTCCAAAATCGGTGTCGCCCGTGCTTCCAGACAAATGGCGCGATCGCCCAGACGAATTTCCAGATCATCCGCCCAGGCAGTCGCGCCCCCCAGCGCCAGCGCAATCGGCAGCGCCTCCACCGGATAGGGAGACGCAGCGCCCCACTGATAGACCTGAAGAACCTCGACAATCTCCGCTAAATCCCCTCCCGGAACGCGATCGCACCCCAGCAGCGATCGCCCAAACTGGTTAATGTAGACAATTTTCCCCGCCGCATCATGCACCGCAATGCCGATCGGTGTCGCGTCTAGCAGTTGGATCAGGCGGCTCTCATGCTGGGATGGAGCCGTGCCCAGTAAAAGCGGAGCCACCAAGCGCCTAATGGATTCTGGCGTTTTGTCCCATTCTTCTGGAGAAATCTGCCCCAGAGAAATCGGGGGTTGGTTTTCCATAGCCACAGCCTGAAACTCTGGGTCTTCCACCTTCTTAGCAGTGTACCCATCTCTCTAATGAGATACAGTTCTAGTTGCAGCGACCTTGCGCCGGGAGACTTGAATCTCATCGGTCGCGCCAAAATTTCCGTTACATTTACATTACTTGAATTTCCTGCATTCAATTCCATTCACCTCCATTCACCTGTAGCCATGCCAATTACTCAAAATCGCCTGCGGCAAGATGCCCTCTATTTTCTGCAAGGGATTGCGGGCACCTGCGTTGTGATGGGAGCGCTGGCGATCGCCCTCACGTCTTTCACGCTGCTGCTGTCAGCGTTTGCGCCGGGCCGCTTTCGGGAGATGATTCGCGACAATTTGCCGCCCGACTTGCCTCTGGCGCTGGTGGCGCTGCTGGTAGGAATGGCGGCATTTCTGACACTGCTGGTGTGGGCACGATTTACCTCGCGGCGGCTGGCGCTATGGACGGGCGGCGTTTTGGGGGCGATCGCGCTACTGTCGATCATCGTGGTGGCGATCGCCAGTCCCTAGCCAGGCCGTTTTGGATTTCTCGATTTTGGGTTTGCAATTTTGACTCGCCCATCAAGCACCTCAACAGGCGCATCGACCATTGCATCAAGGGCTGTGGCCGGGGGCGATCGATCCCCAGCAAATAGAGCAATACCTGTTTAGAATTGTGCTAACCTAGTAAAGCTTGAGAATTCCCCAATGCCTTTGAAGCGATGCCTTTGAAGAATATCTTCGAGGAAATTCTAGGGAAAATTCTAGGCAATGTGTGCGGGCATAGTTTAGTGGTAAAACTACAGTCTTCCAAACTGTTGATGCGGGTTCGATTCCCGCTGCCCGCTTCAAACTTCAAAAAGATCTGACACGAAATTTGCACAGTAAGGTCAGGCAGCGAGATTTGACAGCGAGATCTGACAACCTGACCAGTATCTGACCAACAGTTTACAGTTTATACATCCTGGTCTTCATCCTGTTCCTTCACTTCGGGGGAAGGAGAAACCAGCGTAAAGGGCGCAAATGAGGGCGTTGTTGCGGTGCGGCTCATGGCGGGCGATCGCACAGCGTTGGAGTTGGCAGGGCTGGCATTGTGGAGCGGACTCGTCGCCGAGTGGCAGAGCAGCGTCAGCGCACAGGAGCAAACCGCCAGCGACAGAAAATCTAGCCCCTTAGTTGTGAGAATTTCTGGCTGGGGCGCAGCCGCCGCCACCCGCACTCGTGACTCGGCATATAGATGGGGCAGATGGGGCGTGCGGGCTGCGCGACGCAGCATGGCTCTCCGGCTCAATTCACTGGATTTCTCGATCATGACAACTTCTGGATAGAGGGAAGAGGGAAGTAAGGAAGAGAGAAGAACGAAGAGGGAAGAACGAAGAGGGAAGAACGAAAACCCTTAGCGTAGACTACCCAGATTGGGCCTGGTTCCAACGCAGGGATAGGCAGGAATAAACTTGCAGACGGCGAAATTGGGCGAATTGTTCACGGTTGAGCCAGGTCTGGAGTTAAAGTTAACCATTGCTGCTAAACCATTGCTGCTAAACCATTGCTGGGGCAAAGAGTGCCTGGGCGCTGGCTTGGTGTTTGAGCAGGGTCGCCTTGGGCAAGGGCCCGTGCAGATGCTCCCAGGGCAACAGGTCATCCTCCGCCCAGGTGTCAAATACGTAAGACTCCAGCGGCGGCAGGGTTCCCCGCAGTTCCTTAAAGGCGCGGCGATAGCTGCCCAGCGTGTCGCCGTAGTGACGCACCGTTTCTAGCAGATGAGACAGACGGCGATCGCCCCGCGAAATCAGCGCTTGAATCACCGACCAATTATAGCTTTCGGGGCGAAATTCGATGCCCAGCGTCCCTAGCCGCTTTTGCAAAAGCTTTAATCGCTTTTCTGCCGCTGGGTTCACGCCAAACCACTGAAACGGCGTGTGGGCTTTGGGAACGAAGGTGCTGCATCCCAGCGTCAGGCGCAGGCCGGGCGCAGCTTTTTTCAAGGTTTTCAGCATCTCGACCGTCGCGTCTAGATCGTCGGGCTGTTCACCAGGGATGCCCACCATGCCATAGAGCTTGAGGCTGCTGAGGCCGCCTGCTTTTGCATTCACCGCCGCCTGCACGATTTCTTCGGTTTCCAGCTTTTTGTTGATAATTTTCCGCAGGCGATCGCTCCCACTTTCCACTGCAATCGTGATCGAGCGGGTGTCGTGCTGCACGAGCGATCGCGCCAGTTTTTCCGTCACAGTGCCCGTCCGCACAGAGGCCAGGCTGAGCCGCACATCATCAAACTGTGGCTGGTTCAGGTAGTCCAGCAGGTCGTCAAACTCCGGGTGCTGCGTCACCGATGCCCCCAGCAGCCCCAGCCGATTCGTCACCGCCAGCCCCCGCTCGATGGCGGGCATCAGCGACGCTTCTAGGCTGGCCGGGCGAAAGGGCAACGTCAGGTAGCTAGCCAGGCAAAAGCGGCACATCTCCGGGCAACTCCGCACCACTTCCACCATGTAAATGTTTTCCCAGGCGGCCCGCGCCGTGACGACGGTCGAAGCCGACAGCACGTTGCCGCGATAGGTCTGCTTTTCGACGACCGCAGGCGCATTTGCAAGCGGGGCGATCGCCCGAATTTTGCCATCCGGTGCGGTGTAGGTCACTTCATAGAGCGAGGGGACATAGACACCGGGAACCTGCGCCAGATGCCGGAGTTGCTGCGATCGCCCCGCCTGCCGCACCTCGCTATAGGCGGTGATAAACGCATCCAATAGCTCCTCGCCGTCCCCCAGCAGCACAACGTCAAAGAAATCGGCAAAAGGCTCTGGATTGGCCGTCAGCACGGGCCCGCCGCCGAAGACGAGCGGGTGGGAATCGCTGCGGTCGGGCGATCGCAGCGGAATCTCCAGCGACTCCAGCAGCCCCAAAATATTGACGTAATCTAGCTCCCACGACACCGAAAACCCCAGCAGCTCTGGGCAGGCTGGCAGCGGCTCATGGAGATCGGTAAACAAACGGCTGACCTGCACGTCTGTCCGCGTTGCCAGCGTGGCCCACACCACCTGATAGCCCAAGCTAGTAATGCCAACCGGATATTCATTGGGAAATGCAAAAATCACCGGAATCGCGTCGGCATCCGGTGTGGCAGGCGTAAACAGCAGCCGCTCATCGGCAAATACATCAGTCACAAATGCAGAATAATAGAAGGGAAGACTTCTCCTTCAGCCTATAGCAAAAGCCCAAAAGATGCGGGCAGTGCGGCGGTTTGCAGTCAGCCATCCTCAAAAGCGTGTATATTTAGCTACCAAATAATATGGGGATGTACGCAAATCATTCGGGTGTGGTTGAGAAATTTGAGAACTGCAAGCAGCATTTTTCAGGGCATCTACCGTGGGAGTTTGCATAATCTTCATGGCAAGCTGAAGATATCAAAAAGCTACGCCCTTACACATTGACGAAACTTTATTGACGAAATTTTTGCTGCCGTTAGAGGCAGTCGCCAAATGTTCGTCAAGCGTTCATTAGTTCATTAAACGTTGGTTAAGCGAGTCAAACACGAGCTAAACGTCAAACGTCACGCGCAAATGTCACGCGCAAACGTCACGCGCAAATGTCACGCGCAGATGTCACGCGCAAGCGTCACGCGCAAATGTCACGCGCAAATTTGTTAAACGCTGGTTAACTTAGCACTCAATTTAGAGTATTGAAAACGTAAATAGTCTGGGC
>JBDNCP010000198.1:0-7988 GCA_046719575.1 Cyanobacteriota bacterium | reverse complement strand
CCCAATATCATGGCGGGTCAGCAAATTATAGCCCCAAAGATGCTGAGATGGAGCATCTCCACGTTCCTCCCTGAGCAAATCCAATATCCCAAGTAGGTCATAGTTGTTGACTAAAATTGCCTTCATAATTTCCCAATGGATCTTGCAGTAAAACTTAGGACTTCAAAGTAGATATGACCATTTAGCAGCTTGTGGGGGCTGTGCAACAAATTTCCCTTAGAGATGCTGTGCAACCACTCTCTAGATATCCAACATGCACAACTTAAGAGGGCGATCGCTCTAACTCACGTTAGACAACTGGCGTTGCGCCGAGCGTGAAGGACTCGAAGCAGGGTAGTCTAAATCGGCGTAGGTCAACGTCCATGCAAAGCGTCGTTCCAACCATTCTTCTTGAGTATTTTGCTTTGCAAATTCAACTGCTCGAACTGCCATATCTGCCAACAAATCTCTGTGCTTGCTGTAATATGCAATCTTTTGAGACATTTCTTCGATGGATGGCCATGCAACTGTGTCAACCGCACCAGTGGACGAAAGATCCCTGTAGTAGTAGGTATCAAATGCAAGAATTGGAATGCCTGCTGCCATTGCATCTAGGGCACTGCGAGGAGTATCTTCATTGAGTGGGGCTGCTAATAGTAGATGATAGAAATACAGCTTCTCAAAAAAAGCCTGATCAAAGGGGAGTGCGCCATGAAAGACAACCCTTTCGCTAATCCCCAGAGATTGTGCGAGATGCTTCAATGCTTCTGCCTGCTCACCACTTCCAATAATGTGAAACATAACATCGCATCCAAGCTGATGATGGGCGATCGCCACTGCACGAAGGCACCGATCTACCCCCTTATAGGGCGTTAGCCTCCCAAAATAAACGATCTCCAGTGGTTGGCCTTGATCTTCCAGCTCTAATAACTTCTGTGCCAGCCTATCCCTACTAATAATGTGATGCTTGCTATGGGCTGCGTCCAAAAAGTTTTTCACATTTGGCTTATCTTTGCCGAAATCACGACACAGCTTCTCACCTTTCAGCAAGATCAGGGAGCAAATTCGAGACGCACAGTGAATTTGCAGCGCTCGAAATCTGTCATAAATATATCTGCAAAGCAGATAGCTTTTAAGCGACCAATCCCCCGTTTCATAGCTCATCTGAGCCGTCTTCCTGAAGTCAATGTCTACGACATAAACGGTCGGCTTTCTTAAAAACTTACCTAGAAGTATTGCAATAAACTCCATTGGAAACCAAATGTTTGCAGTCAGGCCAGTATGCAAAAGATCGCACTGAGAGATCAGATTTCTTAGCGTGCTTGTGACCCGGAATAGCTGAAAAAACTGCTGGACTTTGGAAGACAAGTCTTGAACTCTATACAGTGACCTGAATCGGATTCCTGCTTCAGACTCATCCACAATCGAAAGCCCTTGCTTTCTGCTGAAGTAGTCTTCATCACTCATCTCAACCAGTCCAACCACAAGGTGAGTAAAGACAGGTGAAATTCTTTCCCTCAACAGCTTTAAGTGCTTTACAAATGCACTTTCCAATGCCACGGTATGGGAATCAAGCCTGTAATAGTGAACAGGTAAGACCATCAAATAGGTTCTGGAATCTAAACTTCTCATCTGTTCAAAGTTCCTTAGGCGTTTAGCCACCAACTTCTTGAGCGACTTTTTCTTGAGATTTGCAGGTCTGATGCGAAAGTGCGGACAAGTGAGGAGAGTGATAAAGATTTAGCTTTTGCTTGAGGACGAGCCAGAAGAAGGGAAGCCCCTCGATGAGATAGCGTCGCCATAGCCGCCGGGGTTCTGACAGCAGCCGATGTAGCCACTCTAGGCCCGCTTCGCTGATCCAGCGGGGCGATCGCTGCTTGTAACCTGCTTCAAAATCAATTGCTGCGCCAATTGCCAGAAAAATGCGGACATTTGGAAGATAGTGCTTATATTTGGCAATCCATTTTTCTTGCTTTGGGGCACCTACACCGACTGCCAAAACTGTTGCGCCAGAGCGATTAATCATGTCAACAATCTCGGCACACTCAACCTCATCTCGCTCGAAGCCAAATGAAGGCGAATAGGCACCTATCACAATATCTCGACCCGCTCTTGCATTCATCCGCTGTTGCGCTCGATAGGCGACTCCTTCTCGTGCGCCCAGTAAAAAGATGCGGATATCTTCATTGTCTTTATGATGCTGACAAAAATCTGGCAAAAGTTCAGAACCAGAAATTTTTTCTCTAATCGGCATTCCCAAGAAGCGAGACACATAATACAAAATCTTGCTATCGCAAACCCGGTAGTCTGCCTCTTGATAGACCCGGAAGAAATCAAAATCTCGCTCCAGCTTGATGAGGTGATCGACGTTGGGTGTAAATACAACGCCAGAGTCTAATAATTCCAGGAATTCCTGTTTAGAGAAATTGTGTATCGAAATGCCTAAGATTTTAATTTCTCTTAGGGCACCAAACCTGTTAACAAGTTCCATGACTAGTGATCCTGACGCTTTATAAAAGACCAGTGTGAGCGCTTTTCTAGGCTGGCCAATGAAATGTCTTTAAGTTGATTAATTATGTCAACCTAAACTCATTTCGAGGCTATCTAATAAAGTGAATAAACCACAAGTAAATTGGGTTTGTAAGTATTGATGGTAACTTTGTGATGAGATTTCCAGGATGTTTTTATAGCTGTATTTAGCTCGGGCGATCGCGCTAAAAGTCAATGATTAAATTAAACAAAAAGTATCGGTTTGGAAGCATAACTTCAAAAATGCAAACCCTGATGATTGAGAGATACACCATAGCTGTTGGCTAACAGCGTGTAGTCTGAAAAAGATCGGAAAACTCAGCGGATGTGTAAGGAAAACTAAGCTTTTTCGATAGCAGCGGCTGCCACCAAAAGGGGTGTGCGAGATACCATTCCACCGTCCGTCGCAGTCCGGTCTGCCAGGTTTCCGCAGGTGTCCAGCCGAGTTGGTCTTTGATTTTCGTTGCGTTGATGGCGTAGCGGCGATCGTGTCCTGGACGGTCTTTGACAAAGGTAATTAAGTTGCGACTGGGGCGCACTGGGAGTTGGGGTGCGAGTTCATCCATCAGGTCGCAGAGCGCATATACCAGATCCAGATTTTTAACCTCGTTATTGCCGCCAATGTTATAAACCTCTCCGGGTGTGCCGCGAGTGATTACCGCTTCGAGAGCGCTGCAATGATCGCCGACATAGAGCCAGTCGCGGACATTTTGCCCATCGCCATACACAGGCAGCGGCCTGCCCAGCAGAATGTTGATGCACATGAGCGGGATCAACTTTTCTGGGAACTGGTAGGGGCCGTAGTTGTTTGAGCAGTTGGTGATCAGCGTGGGCAGTCCATAGGTGTGGTGATAAGCCCGCACAAGGTGATCGCTGCCTGCTTTTGAAGCGGAATAGGGACTGTTGGGGGCATAGGGCGTGGTTTCTGAAAACGCGGGATCATCGGGGCCGAGGCTGCCGTAGACCTCATCTGTCGAGACATGGTGAAAGCGATAGTGATTGGGCTGCTGCTGCTCATTCCAGTGATCCCGGAAGGCTTCTAGCAGTGTGAACGTGCCAAGGACATTGGTTTGCACAAATGCCGCAGGCCCAAAGATCGATCGATCGACATGGGATTCTGCGGCAAAGTGAACGAGAGTATCAATGGCTTCTTCACGCAGCAGCGCATCAATTGAGGGGCGATCGCAAATATCTCCCTGCACAAATCGAATATTGTCTGCTTCGAGGAGCGGCTCCAGATTTTGCAAGTTGCCTGCATAGGTCAGGGCATCCAGAATGACGAGGCGATCGCTCGGATAGATCCGCTGCCAGTGATGCACAAAATTCGCCCCAATGAATCCGGCTCCACCTGTAATGAGCAGGCGGCGATCAGCCCGTAGATGCACGTTATCCTGAATAGCTTGACTCATCTTTTTACCTTGACATCTGAATGAAAGAAGTCACCACGAAAAATCAACATAGTCCCAGTTCAAACCTCCGGCGTTATCCTGACTGTGCTACTGGCAAAGCTCGATGTTGCAGTCATCCCCCACCATAAACCGCAATGCTTTTGGGCGCTGCGGTGCGGCTTTGATCTGAACTCGCTGACCGATCACGCTATCCACAATGCGCTGATGAATTCCAACCACTGCTGCGCCCTCCAAGACAACGCTGTGTTCTAAATCGGCATCGACCAATTTGACGCGATCGCCAATGCTGCTGTATGGGCCAATGAAACAATTTTCTAAATGACAATCCCGACCAATCACAACTGGGCCGCGAATGGTGCAGTTAATTACCTGAGAGTTTGGCGCAATCTGGACGCGACCACTAATTTTGCTAATCTCATCAATGTTGCCCTCTAGCTGGGTGCAGAGGCAGTCGTCTAGAATGATTTGATTTGCCTCCAGCAGGTCATCTTTTTTCCCAGTGTCCAGCCACCAGCCTTGAATTTGCAGCGCCTCGACTGGCTTTTGCTGATTGATCAAGGACTGAATTGCGTCTGTGATCTCCAGTTCGCCCCTGGCAGAAGGCTGAATGCGGGCGATCGCCTCATGAATGCGTGGCGAGAAGAAGTAAATACCCACCAGCGCCAGGTTAGACGGAGGATTCTTGGGTTTTTCGACCAGCCGCAGCACCTGCCCTCGCTCATCGACTTCGGCGACCCCAAAGGCGCTGGGGTTTGGCACACGGCACAGCAGGGTCAGTGCATCCAAACTCCTTGCCTGAAAGCATTCCAGGAAGAGGCCCAGTTCGCCCTGCACTAGGTTGTCCCCCAGATACAGAACAAAGGGCGAATCTTCTAGAAACGGCTGCGCCACCTTGACCGCGTGGGCCAGTCCAGCGGGCTGCTCTTGCAGGATGTAGGTGATGCGAACTCCAAAGCGGCTACCGTCGCCCGTTTTCGCCTTCACCTCTGCGCCCGTTTCTGGACTGATAACAATGCCGATGTCGGTGATGCCCGCAGCGGCGATCGCCTCAATGCCATACCACAGGATGGGCTTGTTGGCCACGGGTACCAACTGCTTTGCACCTGTGTAGGTGAGCGGACGCAGGCGTGTCCCTTTACCGCCGGAGAGAATAAGCGCTTTCATAAGAGTGGGTGTATAGTTCAGCCAGCATTTTCTTCAACGATTGCCGCCAGTGGGGTGAATAGCCGCCCAGCACCGCAGCAATTTTTTTGAGCGACAAGACCGAGTAGGCAGGACGCTGTGCAGGCGTGGGATATTCCGCTGTAGAAATTGGCACAACCCGCTGCACCCGGAGCGGAAACCCAAGCTGACGCGCAATTTCAAAAATGGCAACCGAAAAGTCATACCAACTTGCAACGCCGCTATTCGTAAAGTGGTAGGTTCCCCACAGCGGTTCTCGGAGAATGCCATTGCCGTTGGAACTGTCTACTAGCAAACTGCTTGGTATCAAGCCGTTTGAGGCACCGCAGCGCAATATTAACACTGCGATCGCCTGCGCCAAATCTGCTGCCCAGGTGGGAGCGCCCACCTGATCCGCCACCACGCGAATTTCGGGGCGATCGCCCCCCAGCCGCAGCATGGTCTTCACAAAATTGCTCTTGCCCCAGGTTCCATAAACCCAGGCCGTGCGGAGAATAATGTGGCGATCGCAGGCTTGCCGAATGCCAATCTCACCTGCCAGTTTGGAGCGTCCGTAGGCGCTAATCGGCCCGGTCAACGCAGTTTCCTGATAGGGCGTATGGGCCTGCCCGTCAAACACGTAGTCCGTCGAGACGTGAATGAGCGATGCGCCAATGCGATTAGCAATCTCTGCAAGAGTCGCTGGCGCTTCGGCGTTGATGACGTGGGCGAGTTCTGGTTCGCGTTCCGCCTGGTCAACGGCTGTGTAGGCAGCCGCATTCACGATTACATCTGGCTTGCATTCATAGACAGCTTGATAAATCTGGTCAGTCTGCGTGAGATCGAGGCTGCCTCTATCAAGGCTCGTAACTGTTCCCATACAAGGCAACTTGCGTTGCAATTCTTGCCCCAGTTGCCCTGTGGCACCAATTAACAGAATTGAGGTCATGGGTATACCTCCGCCGTTCTCAATGTCTGCCCTGCCTCGTCCTTTGCCGAGAGGATTGGCGGTGTCTGGAGCGGCCAGGCGATCGCCAAATCAGGATCATCCCAACGAATGCACCTTTCGTGCTGCGGCGCGTAATAATCCGTGGTTTTGTATAGCACCTCTGCTGTTTCCGATAGCACTAAAAACCCATGAGCAAAACCGGGGGGAATCCAGATTTGTCGGCGGTTTTCGGCGCTTAGCTCCCACCCCACCCACTGCGCGAAGGTAGACGAGTGTCGGCGCAAATCAACCGCAACATCAAAGATGACTCCCTGAATCACCCGGACTAGCTTTCCCTGGGGCTGCTGAATCTGATAGTGCAGGCCGCGCAACACATTTTGCATTGAACGAGAATGATTGTCCTGTACAAACTGCACGTCTACGCCTGTTTTGTCTTGAAAAACTTGCTGATTAAAACTTTCGTAAAAGAAGCCACGGCTATCGCCAAACAGACGAGGCTCAAGAATTAAAACCTCTGAAATTTCAGCTTGCGTCATTTGCATAGTGCTGTGCCCCGCTTGCCCATCTAACGCCTATATCAATCGATTCATCAGCCCCAAAAATGTCTGATACGGTGTTTCTGACTGCAACTTTTCCCGACTGGTCTACCGGGCTAATCCTCGGCAGTGCGAAGAATCTCGCGGTCAGTGCGAATCCACTTTGTCTGAGGACGGAATAGAAATGCGATGTAAAGGGGAACCTTCCAGAGAATGTAAAACGGAATAGCCAGGATCGCGCTCAGCGGCACGAGCGATCGCCCAAACCGATACCATCCCAACAGCACAGCGATCAGTAAAAATATGCCCGCCAGCGTCAAAATCACCAGAGGCAAGGCAGATCCGCCGATTACAAAACCTGCCACAGCCAGCAAGAAAGACGCAGCCCAGAGCAGCACCAGCAGCGCCAGCGGCGGAACGGCTAGGTCGAGCGCCAGTGCCAACAGATCAAGTCGCCATTGATGAACGGCTGCCCTCAACAGCCGGGGCACCTGCGTTTTCAAGGTCTGCAGATGACCATGTTCCCATCGCGTCCGCTGCCGCTTGGCAGAGGCTCGCTGCGATGGCAGACAGCCCTCAACTCCTGCCACTGCGCACAGAAGGGGCGCAGAACCTGCGATCGCCAAGTCAACTGACATTTGCATATCCTCGACCAAATTTCCGCTAGATAGCGATACGCGGCGAATCACCGACCACGGAAAGGCCATGCCTGTGCCCGTCAGCCAGCAGGGAAGCCCAAGCTGAGCCATGCCTGCGGGGCGAACCAGGTTTTTAAACAAGAAGGCCAACGCAGAAATCAGATCCCGCTGGCTAGGGGCTTCAGGCGTTTGCATCAAATAAACTGCCTGAACAGGACGATTTTCTTGGAACGCGAATTGAGCAATTTTCTGAATGCTACCCGGACGCGCCACACAATCTGCGTCCATGATAACAATCACATCTGGCTGAACGGATTCAAGATGCTTTAGACCATAATCTAGCGCATATCCCTTGCCCAGCCGATTCGGATCTTGGCGCTCAATCACATTCACCCCGAGGGAATGAGCGATCGCCGCCGTTCGGTCAGTGCAGTTATCTGCTACGACCAAGATTTGCTCAGGAGAATCAACCTCGCGGATGAGATGGCGCAAGCAATCTGCAATGCCAAGCTCCTCATTATGAGCAGGCATGAGAACCATGAACCGGAATGAGCGATCGCCCGCTTCCGTACCATTTTGTATAGCAGACCACGAATCCTTTTCTGAACACAAACGATTCAAGCTGTCTGATGCCTTCTGCGAAATCCGTAGCGCCATTCCACACTCAACAAGCAGAACGGTGCATGGAATCAGAACTACTCCAGACAGCAGTAGCAAGACCCAACCAGTAGTGACCATAACTGCAACCCTGGAGCAACGGTAGAGCTTCAGTGAATACACTTAGCTC
>JBDNCP010000197.1:0-8000 GCA_046719575.1 Cyanobacteriota bacterium | reverse complement strand
GGAAGGGGAAAAAAGAAGAACGAAAAAAGAAAAGAGAAAACTTGTCAGATATCTTCTAAGCCTCGCCAGAATCCCCTTCATTCTTCGTTCTTCGTTCTTCCCTCTTCGTTCTTCCCTCTTCGTTCTTCCCTCTACGATCGCTCAACGGATTGAACAACTTCCAGGTCAGCGACTTCGGGTGTTGCGCCGCGACTGCGCTGGGTCATTAGCGACACAATCACAAAGGCGGCCAGTCCTAGCAGCGGGCTGATCAGCGTGGGGAATCCGTCAAAATCGGCGGTAAAGATGGGATTGGGAATGTAAAGCAGTGTATTGTCTGCGCCAAACATCGTGGGCATCAGCACAAAAAACAGTAGCCGCGCCGCTGTGCCTACCAAAATGCAGGCCATTGCGCCGTAGCGGGTTGCCTTGGGCCAATATAGCCCACCTGCCAGCGGCACCAGTAGCCCCGCAAAGCCCAGGTCAAACGCCAGCAGCAGCAAAATACCCGTCTGGGGAACTAGCACAGCGAAGATCACGCCCAGGATAGTGATGACCAGTGCCATGGTTCGAGTGAGGGCCAGCAGGCGATCGCCCCCTGCGTTGTGGTCGGTATGGCGAATTCCCAGGATGTTGTGAGCGATGACCGACGAGGTTCCCAAAATTGCGCCGTCGGCAGTGGAAAGAGACGCGGACAGGATGGCAGCAATTACCAGCAAGCTGAGGAGCGGCGGGGCGACGTTTTTGAGGAGCGACAGCAGCACGGGCCCGTCGGATTCGATGCCCAATCCAGACAGGATGCCCGGTGTGCCCAGCGCCATCATTGCAAAGGGAACGCCGATAATTACGGTTCCGACCGAGCCGATAAGACAGGCTCGCTGGGCTGTTTCGGGGCTGTCGGCGGCAAACACTCGCGCCATGAAGTCAATGGCTACGATGTCGCCCAGTCCCAGCGCCAGCAGGGTGGCCCAGTTTACGGCGGCCCCTTGACCAGGGTCTACCAATTGTCCCAGGGCCAGTGGTCCCATGCCGTCGGGCACATTTAGCCCAAAGTTGCTGCTTATAAAGCCCAACAAGGCCAGCGTACCAAGCAGGGCGATCGCCACCTGAATTGCGTCTGTATAAGCCACGGCAAACAGACCGCCACTCGCCGTGTAGATAAAGACGATTGTGGCGATAAGCAGCACGCCTGCCGTATAGCTCGTGCCCAAAAATCCCTGAAACAGAAAGCCGCCTGCCACTAGGTTGCCCGCCAGCAAAAAGGCAAAGCTCAGCACCATGATCACAGAGGCGACTACCTCAACTCGTCGGCCATATTTCACCCGATAGAAGTCGGGCAGCGTGATCAGCTTCATGCGGTTCATCGGCTTGGCAAAAAACAGCGCTGTGAGCAACAGGCAGAGCGCCAGTCCCAGCGGCAGAGACGCGCCTGCCCAAAAGCCAAACTGAGACGAGAGATCCATGTTGCCCATGGTGGCGTTTGAATCTACGGACTGGGCCATGAGGGTAGCCGCTGCCAGGGGCAGAACGAGTCCTCGCCCTGCCACCAGATAATTTACACTGTCGCCTTTGATCTGTTGGGAAGCCCAAACGCCAACACCCAGAGTTCCTAGGAGGAATACGATAATCCCCCAGAAAAAAATATGTTCTGCCATAATGAATTGTTCCTGGTTGATAGAACGAACGATTGACGGTCTAGCTGCAATCGATCTGGTTTCGGTCGGTCTAGGAGCCAGTCGGGGTGGGGTTGTGTCTCTGGCCGGAGGTGACCCCTGCCCCGACTGCTAAGTGTGCGTCAATGCACGCCTGATGCAAAGCCCGCTAGGGGGCCCTGATCGCAAACCCTGCTAGGGGGCGATCGCCATTGAGGACGAGTCCGCAGGATAGGGCGAATGGTTTTGTGAAGGGTCTTGCGAAGGGTTTTGCGAATAGTCTGATGAATGGTTTTGTGATGGATTGGGTGAATAAAGCTGCGATTGCACCCAGTCAAACCACGCCTCCAGCCCTGCTCCAGTTTTGGCAGAAACAGGTAAGATCACCACCTGCGGATTAACCTGGCGCACATTCGCCACCAGCTTTTCCAAATCCACCTCCAGATGCGGAGCCAGATCCATCTTGGTAATCAGCAGACAGTCGGCTTCGCGAAACATGATGGGATACTTCAGCGGCTTGTCTTCACCCTCAGTCACACTCAGCAGCGCGACCTTAGCGTGTTCTCCCACTTCAAATTCCGCCGGACACACCAAGTTGCCCACGTTTTCCACCAGCACCAGGTCGAGCGCCGCTGGGTTGCACTGGTGTTCTAGCAGGTGAATGCCGCCCGCTACCATGCGCGAGTCCAGGTGGCACGATCGCCCGGTGTTAATAGCAATCACAGGAACCCCATGCTGGCGTAGGCGATCGGCATCCAGTTCTGTGGTCATGTCGCCTTCTATCACGGCGATGTTGATCTGGGGCGCAAGATGCTCCAGCGTGCGTTCCAGTAGGGCCGTCTTGCCTGCGCCAGGACTGCTCATCAGGTTCAGGCAGGTGATGCCCCATTCGTCGAAATGGGCACGGTTGTGGTCGGCTCCAGCCTGATTGGCATGGAGCAAGTTCATTTCAATCGCAGCGTCGTGAGTCAAGTGCATGTCGGTGAAATGGGGTGTGTCGAGTGGGTGAACGGATAAGATGCTGAGCTATGGATGAGTGATTCAGTCCTTCAGCTATTCATTCAGCTATTCATTCAGCTATTCAGCGGAAGTGATTTAGAAGCGATTTAGAAGTGATCTAGTTAGAAGTGATCTAGAAGTGATTTAACGGAATCATTTGGCGAGGGGGATGAGGGCTTCACACTGGGCGGCGGTGTATTCAATGCGGTCGATTTTGAGTTCTCGTCCAGAGCGGATGTCGTCCATCGGTGCATGGCAGGTCGGGCAGGCATATTGCAGCCCAATCTCCGGCGCATATTCCTGCTGGCAGGGATGACAAAAGGCAATTAGCGGCGTTTCGCGAATGGCTAGCTCTGCACCGTGCAGAAATGTGTTCTGGGTTTGTGCGTCAAAGGCAAATTGCAGTCCGGCGGGTTCTACACAGGTAAATCGCCCGACGGTGAGATGGATGCACTGGATGATGGGGCGATCGGGCTGCGATTCCCACCAGTCTTTGACCGTGAGAATGAGCGCTTTGGTCATATCGGTTTCATGCATATCGAATTGAAAAGGGAATGAAGCTGGAGTGCTATGTGGAATTGCAGGCAGATAGAAAATTGAGATGGAGACGGAAGGGAGGTAGGATAGAGAGCGATCGCCCAACGACACATCTAATGTCAGCCATGCTGAAGTCTAAGTCGCATCATTACTATTCGCAGATTTCCCCCGCTATGACCACGCCTGATCAACCGTCATGTTTGCCTCGGCGTGAATGTAGGCGGGCTTTTCGCGGCGCGGCAGTTGTCCCGAAACCACCAGATGCGCCATCGTGTCGCAGATGACGCGAGTCGCCATTAGCGCTGTCATGTCACTGACATCATAGGGGGGCGAAACTTCTACCACCTCCAGTCCGCAAACGGGCGCACGCTGGACGATCTTGCCCAGCAGAGCCAGTGCCTCTCGCGGCAGTAGCCCGCCCGGTTCTGGCCAGCCCGTACCAGGGACAAAGCCCGCATCGATGCAGTCAATGTCAAAGCTGATCCAGACGCAATCGGTGCCGTCGAGCGCTCGCTCTAGGGCAAATTCTGCGGCAGCGTCGATTCCCATTTCCGTAATGTCAGTCACCGTGAGAATGTTCGTTGCGCGATCGCGGCATACTTTCACGCCTTGGCGCGGCACCTGCCAGCCGCCGATTCCCAGTTGCACCAGGTTTTTGGCGGGCGCGTTTGCCATATTGGTTGCGTGAAACCAGGGGCAGGTGTGCATCCGTTCATCCAGGTCGGTTTCTTGCGTGTCTACATGGCGATCAAAGTGGATAATGCCGACTTTCTTATCTCCCAGATGCCGACAAACGCCACGCACAGTCGGGAACCCGATAGAATGATCGCCACCCAATAAAATCGGAAAAGCTCCCGACGCAAACACATGGGCGACTCCTTTGGAAATTTGGTCAAACGACTTTTCATTGTTTGCCGGAATGGTGAATACATCGCCCAAGTCGCATAGCGTGATTTGCTCCCGCAGGTCTACGCCCAGTTCAAAGTTATACGGCGTATAGAGTGCAGAGATGCGGCGGATGCCCTGCGGGCCAAAGCGCGTGCCAGGGCGGTAGGTGGTGCCAGAATCGTGGGGAATGCCGACGATCGCCACATCATACTCTCCCACCTGCCGCACGTCTTCTAGATAAGGTGCTTTCAGGAAGGTGTTGATGCCTGCGTAATGGGGCAGTTCGCCCCGCGAGAAGGTGGGAATAGAGCGATCGCGGATGCTGTCCGCTGCCTCTAGCCCATACTCCAACCCCTTGGATACTTCTTGCTGCCAGCCCGTCAGCGGCAGCCGAGCCTCACGCTCTAGTGCCCGCTGTGCCTCAAAGCTAGAAGAATTGGGAGCCTGAAAATTGGGTTCGTCTGTCATAACGCCTGTTCGATATGCGTGTTTAATCTGGATGCCATAGCAAAGCTCAACAACAAAGCCCAGGAGGTAGACCGCACAAAGCAGCCTTCTCCCGGGCTTTTATCCCGCCGTGGAACTGGCAGAGATTCCAGTTGTGAAATGCTCTAAGACCAGCCTGCCTCTCTTGGACCAGTCACCTGCATAGACCTTGAAAATCAATGCCCTGCAAGCCGGAACCCTAGAAGCCAAGTTCTTTTGCTGAATTTAGAAGGACAGTAGCAAGAGCAAGAGATAAGGTTTGTAGTTTCAGATACGATCTGGGTCGGCATTGTCACGGTTCTCTGATACTTGAGGCGACTAAAGCGCAGTGGCAGATAGGGCGATCGCCCCATCAAACCTTACGCTCGCAACGGACTGATCTTGAAACGCCCTAAACGATTGGGATAGGATTCTACGCAAACGACAACCCGTGAAATTTTAGTAACAATCGATATATATCGATATATTATGAAACGGCTTAGAACGACTCTCATTGCCCTGCTACTTTCAACGACCCTCTTTGTTGCATCGCCCGGTCAGGCCTGCACGCGGGCTGTCTATCAAGGCCCCGCAGGGCGCATCCTCACCGGGCGCAGTATGGACTGGAAGCTTGAAATTCTCAGCAATTTGTGGATTTTTCCACGGGGCATGGAGCGCAGCGGCGCGGCGGCCGGCCCCAACTCGATGCGGTGGACTTCTAAATATGGCAGCCTGGCCGTCAGCGGCTACAACATTGCCACCGTAGACGGCATGAACGAGCCAGGACTGGTGGTGAATGCCCTGTGGCTCGTCACGTCAAAATATCCAGAAAACGACGGCAGAACGCCGCGACTCTCGCTGTCCATTTGGGCGCAATATTTTTTGGATAACTTTGCAACTGTGTCGGAGGCAATCGAGCATATCCGCGCCAACCCGTTTCATGTGGGGGCGGGCGAAGTGCCTGGTCAGCCAGGGCGACTGGCGACGATCCACCTTTCGCTGTCGGATGCCACGGGCGACAGCGCCATCCTGGAATGGGTAGATGGAGAATTGCAAATTCACCACAGCCGCGAATATCAGGTGATGACCAACGAGCCAGTGTTTGAACAGCAGCTTGCTATCACCTCTTATTGGCGGCAGATCGACGGACTCAGCTTTTTGCCCGGAACCAGCCGCGCCACCGATCGCTTTGCCCGCGCCAGCTTCTATATCAACGCTATTCCCCAAACCGATGACCCGCGCATTGCCGCCGCTGCCGTGTTCAGCGTTATGCGAAATGTCTCGGTTCCCTACGGCATCAGCCTGTCCGATCAGCCCAATCTATCTACCACGCGCTGGCGGGTGGTGGCCGATCACAAAGACAAGCTCTACTACTTTGAGTCGGCGATTTCTCCCAATGTGTTTTGGGTAGATCTCAAAAAAGTAGATTTTTCGCCCAACTCCGGCGTGAGGACACTAGATCTGGGCAATAATCAGCAGATTGTCTTCTCTGGTGAAGTCTCTAGCCAGTTTGTGCCCGCAGAGCCGTTTGTCTTTGAGCCATCCGACTGATCAACTAATTAACTAAAATTAACGAACTAGCTAATCCATTGCCCTCTGCTGCCCTCTGCAAAATTACAAGCTGCAAACGCGCAACAGGCAGCCTAGCTAGTATTTCTGAACTGCCTGATGCCGCATTTTTCGCGAACTTATTCGCAATCTTATTTTTGTCTACCGACTTTTATCTACCGAGTCCTGACCGTTTCGGTGGTCGAGACTGGGTAGACCTCTAGGTTTTCGACGGGCGGCCCGTGTAGCACTTCGCCATTGCAGCTAAAGCGGCCGCCGTGGCAGGGGCAATCCCAGCTTTTCTCTGCATCGTTCCAATTGACAATGCAGCCCAGGTGAGTGCAGACGGGCGATAGGGCATGGATTTGTCCCGATTCGTCCCGGTAGGCGGCGAGCTGTTTGCCATCGAGGGTGATAAGCTTACCCTCACCTGCAGCCACATCGTCAAGGGATTGGTGCTGGAGCGGTTTGAGGCGATCGCCCACCCAGTGAATCCCCGTTTCCAGGTTGTTCTTGAGCGAGTCGGCAGTGACGAACGGCGTGGCCCGCAGCGAGTCGTAGAGGTCTGCCCAGGGATTTTCGACACCGAGAAGCGTGTTAGCCAGCACCAGCCCAGCCGCCGTGCCGTTGCTCATGCCCCACAAGCTAAAGCCCGTCGCGACATAAACGTGGTGGGTCATGGGGGTCAGTTTGCCGACGTAGGGCACTTTGTCAAAAGAGACGAAATCTTGGCTTGACCAGCGATAGGCAATGTCTCGCACACCAAAGCGCGATCGCGCATACTCTTCTAGCCGCTCGAAGCGTTCCTCAGTGGCCTCGTCGCTGCCCGTTTTGTGTCCCTCGCCGCCGATTAGCAGCAGTTGCCGATCTTCATAGGGCGTGGTGCGGATGGAGCGATAGCCTTCGCCCGTGCCGATGAACATGCCCTGCGGAGCGCGATCGCCCTCAATTGGCGCGGCAATGATATATGACCGCCGAGCGTAAGACTTGGCAAAAAACAAGCCCTGATCCAAAAACGGCAGGTTCGTCGTCACCAGCACGTCTCTGGCGTGAATTGTGCCCTGTGCGGTGACGACCTGACAGGGTTCGCCCTCGTTGATGTCCACCACGCGGGAGTTCTCGAAGATATAGTTGCGGCTGTCAGCGGCGATCGCCCTGGCCAGGTGCGCCAGATAGCGACGCGGGTGAAACTGCGCCTGTTGGTCAAATGCAACTGCGCCCAGCACGGGGAACGGCAGCGACGTTTCGGTCACAAAGCTGGCGGGCAGCCCTAACTTTTGCGCCGCCTCGACCTCATCGCGGACTGCCTGAAGTTGGTCAGCAGATTCGGCAAAGGTATATGCCGTTTGGCGGCTAAAGTCGCAGTCGATCTGCTCCCGCTCTACCAGTTGCGCCACAAATTCCACAGCGGTCTGATTGGCTTCGGCATAGAGTCGTGTCTTATCTTCCCCCAAGTCTTTGATTAGCTGGGCATAAATCAGTTGGTGCAGCGAGGTGACTTTGGCGGTCGTATGTCCACTCACCCCAGCGGCGATCGCCCCTGCGTCAATCACGGCAACGGTTTTGCCCGACTGGGCAAGCTGATAGGCGGCGGTCAGTCCGGCGATGCCCGCGCCCACCACAGCTACATCTACAGCGACACCGTTAAAGGTTTCGCTAATCAGGTTGGGGTAGGCGGAAACATCTGGTGTAGAGTCAATCCAAAAAGACTGACAGGACTTACGCACCTGCGATGAATTTTTTGGATTTCGGACTATTTCTCGCGGGTGCAGCCCGCGAGAAATAGTCCAACTGCGTAAGCCCTAACTGAGTGAAACGAGAGTTCTGTGTCATAGGGAAGCTCATGATGGGCCGTTCTCAAAGGTCAGCAAAGTTAAGTCAGAAAAGTCAGCAGAAAAGTCAGCAAAAAAGTCAGCAAAAATAAAGTTGGCA
>JBDNCP010000196.1:0-8110 GCA_046719575.1 Cyanobacteriota bacterium | reverse complement strand
CAACCAATTTATTCAGCTCGTGTGAGTTTGGACTACCGGGTTCTTGGCTTGTTGGAAGATGACCACATTTACTGGTTTTGAATTGGCGCACATGCAGAGTATAACGAGTTGCTTAAGTGGTTGTAGCGCCAGCAGCCTAACAATGCGTTGGTGCGGACGGGCGAGAGAACTTGGTGCTGAGTTCCAGGGTATCTGCCGCCGCACAACTTCACCGTTATGCGGCAGTCAGGAGTCTGTGCCTTGCCTAAATGTTCTGTTTTCATCGCAACAAGCATCGATGGATTTATCGCCCGTAAAGACGGCGCTCTTGATTGGTTGCCTGGTAGCGACGGAGCGTCAGGCAACGAGGACTACGGTTACAAATCGTTCTTTGAATCGATCGATGCTTTGATTTTCGGTCGCAAGACGTATGAGCTCGCTTCATCGTTTGCGGAATGGCCGTACTCTGGCAAGAGCGTTGTAGTGCTAAGCAGCCGCTATCCAAGGACACTACAGCCCGTTACACACAACGTAGAGGGCACCTCATTGCCCCCGCGGAGCTTATTATCCCAACTGGAAAGCAGAGGTGTGCAACACATCTATGTCGATGGGGGCACTACCATTCAAAGTTTTCTTCGCGACGGACTGATTGACGAGTTAACCATCACACGGGTCCCCGTTCTCATCGGCGAGGGCATTTCCTTGTTTGGCGCCATCGGCCATGACATCAGGTTAAGTCATATTTCAACGAAAGCATTTCCATCTGGCTTTGTTCAAAGCAAATACCGGGTAGACAATGCCGCATAACAACGCCATCAACACGGACGGTCTTGGTCAACGCGCCTTTGGCGCGTCGCCCAATCCCGCCGGTTATGGCGAACGTTAGGCGGCATCAGGTAACCCCTACACACGACGGTACCGTCATATTTCGTTGTTTAACATACGAGAGGGCCACAATTTTCTCGAGGTTTCGTAATCACTAGGCTCTGTCTGCTAATCCGGTTTCGGTTACGTTTTCAGGTGGGTGTTCTGGTAGCCGATCGCGTTCTGGTGCGAAATGAACATGTGAAGATCGCCTGAAATCCTACACGATTTCGAATTGGCAGACAGAGCCTATTCACTTAGTGGGAGAGGCACATGACTGAAATGCAGCGCCCATTTCGCTTCAGCATCCCGACGATCCCGGCTCGATCCCGCACTGAATGGGTGGAGTACGCGCGCAAGGCGGAGTCCCTTGGGTACGCGATGATTGTTCATGGCGACCACCCAGCACAAGCAGGGCTGGCGCCAATTCCCGCGTTCATGGCTGCCGCAGACGCGACGAACACGCTCCGATTTGGAGGCCAGGCGCTGAACAACGACCTACGACACCCAGCGATGCTGGCGCACGAGGCAGCAACGTTCGACCTGCTGTCCGGAGGGCGGTTCGAGCTCGGTCTCGGCGCGGGCTGGTCCCTGTTGGACTACCGCGCGCTCGGGCTATCCTTCCAACCCGGCGGCACGCGACTGGCTCGCTTGGCTGAGGCGGTATCCGTGATTAAGCAGCTTGTTCAGGGCGGATCGGTTACCTTCACTGGCGAGCACTACCAGATCGAGGGGCTGGATCTGCAGATTCCACCGGCTCAAACCCACACATGCCTATTTTCATCGGCGGAGCGAGGCGGCGGATTCTCACGCTCGCAGCACGGGAGGCCAACATCGTCGGCCTTGACATGCGGTCGGAGAGCGGCGTCATGGATCTATCCTCCTACACGGCCGCAGCGATGGACGAATCGGTAAGCTGGGTGCGGCAGGCGGCAGGCGAGCGTGCCGACCAGCTTGAGCTGCATACCCTGGTACATTTCGCCATCGTCACGAATGACCGACGGAGCGGGGTGGAGCAGATCCGCGCGCAGATGGCAGCCTTTCGGGAGTGGGGGCTTATCAACGACGTCGAACTGAGCGATGCGGAGCTTCTGGACTCGCCCCACGTCCTTGTGGGGACTGTTGGCCAGATTATCGAGACTCTCCAGGAACGCCGTGCGCGCTACGGCATCTCACACATCTCTCTGTTCGGTGGAATCATGGATCCCTTCAACCCCGTGGTAGAGCAGCTAGCGGGGCACTAATGGGAGCGCCTGACCAGCGGCACGGGGCTCATGTGCGAGTCACCAAGCGCAACTCATCCCATGCACGCTTGGGGGCGACGATACTGGCTGTCTTGGCGTTGCTGGAACGTCAAGGGCAGTCCCCGCCGGTGAGCGCGCCGCCTAACAACGCGCTGTAGCTGACCGCCTCCGGCGCGCGAGATCGGGCCTTTTTTGATACACTATCTGTACAATGCGCGCCGTCGAGCGGCAGCTAACCGCCACCGTTATGTTGCCAGCCCTGATAGATACCTGGCTTTTGGGACAAAGGATCCCTAGGGGGCTGGTCACGGAGGATCCCAGTGCTTTTGGGGCTGAAGGTGTCACACAACATAACAAGTCACTGCACCTGACCTTGTGCTAGACTTTTGCCGGTGGTGAGGGATCCCTGGTGGCAGGTGAGTTCAGACGTTATGCCGCCTTGAGTTATCGGTGGGGACGTATTTGAAAGCTTATCTCTACGTTGCAATTACCAAATCATATCTAGCTAAAGCACAGCCGCAAATAAGCTGTTGAATGATTCAGTTATCAGGAATCAGTTTTGTTGGTGCTGCATCATGCAAACCTGGCACAACAAGCCATAGCCACATTCGGCATTTGAATAAGCGCAAGGGCAAGAGTTCTTCGGGAAAAGTTTGCTGACCGTGCCCCTGCCAGTGCCCTAGATTAGCAAGTTGTTGCTTGGCACAAGGTGGACATAAATCTCCATGCTTGCCCTTATCAGGACTGTAACCAGGATCGTTTTCGTCTAGGGGCACCAAATCAGGCAACTGACCATTTTGAGCATAGGGACAGGGTTTGCCGTTCAGTTCTGCTGTGAGCATCCCGGAGCAAATCAGGGTGTCAGGATAGATTTTGCCATCGGGTGATAGAAAGAGGGCTTTGGGAGGAAGATTGACACCGCTCATACAGAATACCGATAAGAGATTTCCTGTCAGGAGTACACCTGATCTTTATAGTATTCTGTACGCTTACCGCACAAAAAGTCAACAACGTTTCATGAATCTGTTGAAGGTTCTGCAAAATTGACCTGTTTGGCAATTATGTTGAGGAGCTTGCATTTGGAGCGATCGGGTTCGTATTTGCTGTTTTCCCATTCGCTTACAGTTTCTCGGCGAACGCCTAGCTCACTAGCAAATTGCCCCTGGTTAAGACCTTTGGCAATTCTCAGTGCTTTAATTGCATCAGCATTCCAGATAATCTCACCGTCCTGGCGCTGAATGTGATAAGTTGCCTGAAAAGGCTTGAAGGTAACGGTTTGCTGAGTCAAATCGACAGACTCAACTTGGTACCCTGCACTGATCCAGGCGATCGCTTGCAGGGCACTTGGGCTATCCCGATTGCTCCACCAGTTTTTCTTTCTCCGCGCTGATTCAGGCAGTGAGCAACCCATTAAGGTTTCGATTTCAGCAAAGGTTAGCGTCACTACCGCTTGCTTGCAGTGCTGCAAGTATTCAAAGAGTGGATAGTACTTGCTTCCGGGTTTCATGCTGATTCGCCAACTGCTTGCAAGACTTCTGCATACAGCCGTGCATCAATCCAGAAGCCGACTTGTCCAATTAAGGCATCCAGTAACGGTTTGACCTCTTGAATTAAGTGATTGCGCTTAGCGGCAATCAGAATACCCAAAACACCTGTGACTTGTAGCCCTGCTCGCATTGCAGCCGCTCTCCCCAGTCGTTCATCCATGAGGAGGCGATCTGCGTTTAACTCAACGGCTAGGGCGATCGCCTCCGCTTCACCCGGATCGAGTTCGGCTCTTAACGTATTGACCAGCTCTTGATCAGTGGCAGATTGCGTTTTAATCCAGCTTAAGGTCGGCACAACCCTAGCACTGGCATCGGTATTGCTGACATTGGTGATTTCATTAAAAACCGTTGTTGGAATCACGATTTCATCGTAGAGTTGGCGGAGCAAATCGAGATGACCAATGGTGGACAGGTAAAAGATGGGCGACGTATTACTAACTACGATCATCGCCAATCGTTTGCCTCCAGGGTTCTGAGGTCTTGTCGGAAGTCTTCAACGCCGTAATGAATGGGAATTTTACGGCTACCTAAGATGCGTTGAAATTCCAGTTGATTCATCTCTGCAAACTGGCTGGCTGTGCCAAGAGTAATCTTTTCCTGCTGAAATAGCAAAATAGCAATTTCGAGCTTGAGATCGGCTTCAGTAATATGTGCTGTTTGCAGAAACTCATCTGGAATGACTAAACTCATAGTCCTAACCTCCGTTGTTGATTTGCTTTACTCCACTATCTCCTCACCCAAAATCATCCGCTCTACTCGCGCTTTTGCAGAGGTAACAATGGCTTCAGCCTCATTTCGCAATCGCTTTGCCTCACGACGACGGTGAGCAACTTCACCTAGAATTTGCTCCTGTATTTCGATGGTAGGAACTGGAATTAACAGAGATTTAATGGCTGTGTAATCAAGGGCAATTCTTGTTGTGCCAGTTGTTCTATGATTTGCTTGAAAGCTAACAGCGGATGAATTAATTACTGTAGCTAGATAGTTTGTATTTACAGCACCAGGCTTCAAACGAATAATCACAATGTGCTGGTTAATATTGCCTTCATCAATAGAATCTGGAATCACTGCTGCCGTCCCAACCCGACCTGTAATTGTCATTAACAAATCACCTGGTCGAGTTTGGGAGCGTTTCATCTCATTATGTGTTTGTCTACTGATGTAAGCAATGTCAGATAAGTCTAATCCATCAGGAACAATGTTTTGAATTCTAAAAAAGGGAATCCCTTCATTTAGATAATTAGCACCTTTTGGTGTAGCCCCATTTGCAATTTGCTCAATCAAAGTGCCTAAGCTAGTAACTCTACATTTTCTAGATTGACTCAGTGCCTCATATTTATCATGGGTCTCTGGCAAGTGAAAATCCACATCAAATCTATTCTTAGTCAATTCCTTTGATGCAAGAACAAAACGCTTTTCATGACTTAAGTCGTCAAATTTAATATCAAGAGCTTCAAGAATAAAACTATCAATGGAGTTTAGAAGTTGTTGAGCCTCTAATAACTTTTTTTGCCGATCGCCATAAGCCTCCTGCATCACCTGGGCAATCTGGTCTTGGAGCGATCGTGGAGGAAGAGTAATCTTCAAATCATAAATACGCTCAAAATTTAGATACTTTTGATTAGGTCCTGTTGCGGCTGTTTCTGTCTGCATACGTCCTAATCGACTATTTAGAAACACGGAAACATAGTTAGGATTAATATCTTCCTTCAAACGAATGAGAACAAGATTTTGACTAATGTTACAGTCGCCCAGATTTTCGTCAACAACAGCAGAGACTCCAATTACAGCCTTTGTGGTTAACAACAAATCTCCTGGCTGAAGCTGTGATTTTTTTAGTTGTTGATGATATTCATAAGAAATGAACTTTGTATCTTTTTCTAGATCGACTCCATATTCCTGAACGTTCTGAACACGGAGAAAGGGAACGCCCTCATCAACAAAATACTCTGTCTTGTATAGAGAAAAAGCTCCCATATCAGTTAAGACAGTAATAATATCGCCAAACCTGACAACAGGATAGGTGCGATCTAAGCTTGCTAGAACTTCTAAATACTCAGGATCATGAAAGCCAAAATCCCACCTCTTAGCAGCCTTAATATCAGCAAGGTCACGAATGATTGATTTCATAGTTGCCAACCCAACCGAGCGACAAAGTCTGCAACTGTTGTTTTGATTTCTGGAGGCTCATGTGCATCCGCTTCTGACACCGTAGCCCTCCCAGTTGCGTCATAGCCAATATCCTCCAGACGTGCCATGTAAACTTGATAGCCTTCATCTGCTTCTGATATTTCCTGACCTAGCTCTAATTGTCCTTCCGCTAGTAATGGCTGATTACGTTTTTCGAGAAAAATGATGCTTGCCTTAACACCTGCTCCATAAGGCGCAAAAGTTTCTTGTGGCAGGCTAACTACAGCTTTCAGTCTTGCCCATCTTAGAATCCAATCTCGAATATCCTGCGCTTGTCTATTAGCTAAAACTCCATCAGGCAGAACAATTCCCAATTTCCCACCTGGTTTTAGAAATTCTAGACACCGATTTATGAATGCTATTTCTTGAGCAACGCTACCAACGACTTTATTATTTTTCTTGGTCAAACCATCCCGTGATGCAAAGTCTTTCAGAATTGCTGCACTTGTCACCTTCGAGCCAAACGGTGGATTCGTCAAAATCATCGTCAACCCACCCGGATAAAACCCCGGTCGATCAGGCAAGCCCTCCATAATGCCGCCCGTAATGCTGCCCAACGGTTGCAGCGCATCAATCACCTTCAAATCTGCATATTGCGCTCCATTCATCAGGCAATTCACCCGCGCCACATGCATCACATTACGGGAAATCTCCGCCCCAAATAACCGATTTTCGCGGAATTCTAAAAACTCCTGCGTCGGTTCATCCGGGTTTGTCACCTCCAACCCTTCTGCCTCTGCCCGTGCCAATTCCCGCTTTCGCACATAGTCCAGCACATGGGTCAACATCCGCGCCGACCCACACGCCGGATCACCAACAAAATCATGCACCGTCGGCTGCAAAATCCCCACCATCAGGTTAATCACCGGAGTCGGTGTAAAATACTGCCCCAGGTCATCCCGAAAGGTTTTACCCAAGAAATCCTCAAACACGCCCCCCTTCACATCCGCCGTAGACTTCCGCAAACTCCAGGGCTGCAAGCGTTTGACAATCTCAACCGTCGTATGGGGCTTAAACTCTAATGCATCCGATTCTGTAAACGCCAGCCGAATACCCAAATTATCGCCAAACTTGGCGCTTAAGGTGTCCCGCTCCCACTGCTTCGCCTTTTCAAAGGTATCCCGCACCTGCACCATCAAACGCTCTGGGTCAGTTTCCCCCTGCTTGTAGCTGAACACATAGGAGCGCATCTCCCCGGTTTTCTTCACCAGGTCGATCGTTGCCTGCTCGTCATACCACTTAGCAAACAAAAACTTGACCATTGCATCCACCGCTTCCTGGGGTTGCAATCCCTCGTTATCCCGCAGAATCGAATGACAGCCCGATCGCGTATCCCCCAACACCTCCCGAAACTTGTCGCGGGTCAAGGGTTGCAACCCCGTCTGAATCCCATCCGGCTCACTAGGATTGAGGATCACCTTAAACGGACTATGTTCCGCCGCCGATCGCGCACTTTCATACTTCGGCAAATCCCCAATTTCCTGAAGCGCACGGGGGTATTCCAAATCCCGGCGATAGATTTTGGTATGCTTGCCACTGGTCAAAATAGCATATCGAGCCGAGGGCGAAGCCGCCATGTAAATATTGAGCTGTTTGTAGTGGTAGTTCCAGCCTAAGTCTTCGTCTCCTTCAAAAGTCTTACCAGGTTCCATCGCCTCCAACATAATGAAGGCAACATCTAAACCGCCGCCTGCACCAATGTAGCGATCGTCGTAGATAATTAATTAGGTCTGACCTGGCAAATGCCTGCCGGGAGGTCTTGTCAGTGCGATCCGTTGTGGCGACTGCTTCTACCTCCATCGCATCCAGTGGCACTCCATACTCCCTATGGAGAATGTCAATCGCCCATAGAGTTACTGGGTCTTCCAGGGTATTGAGGTAGGTTCCATCGGGTCGAAACCTGCGGGCGATCGCGGGATGTTTCCGATAGTTCTCTGGAACATCGGCTGGGTTTTGGTATGGGTTGGTAAAGTTGGCAAAGGGCATGCGATCGGCAAAGGTAAGAATCAATACGCTTGATTCTCTATGATGCCTTAAAGTCCTTGTGTTGTCTCGCTCTATGCCTATCCGATGGGCACCGAGCTAGTTCCCTCTGCCAATCAATCGAACACGGCGGCATAACAACCCCCTTGCAGCGGACGGTTGAAAGATCCCGGTGGAGATGCAAAGGTTGCTAGCCGCCGCTGAAGGGGAACGTTATGTTGCCAGCCCTGATAGATACCTGGCTTTTGGGACAAAGGATCCCTAGGGGGCTGGTCACGGAGGATCCCAGTGCTTTTGGGGCTG
>JBDNCP010000195.1:0-8223 GCA_046719575.1 Cyanobacteriota bacterium | reverse complement strand
GATTGTGTTTGGCAGGGCCTATTGGGCTACTGGCAAAACTTGTTTATTCACCAAAACATGCTGATGTTGGGGTATGCAGCCTGGCAGGGCTACACCACCCAAGGGCGGGGTCTGCTGGTCTGTCGCATGGCGATCGCCCATCCCCACACGATGGATTGGAGTCTCGAAACAGCGCCCTTTTCGGCACAGTTTGTGGCGCTGGCAAGAGTGCCAGAGTTTCTGCGATCGCTGGCAGTCGAAGTCCAGTTAATCCAGCCAGATTTGCTAGATGAAGCGGCGATCGCCCGACTGATGGAGGCGATCGCCCAGCATGACCCAACCCAATCCATCGTGCTGCTGATTGAGAACAACGGCACGGTCGATATCAACCTGCTTCAGCATTTGGCGATTTCTCCCGCCGACTGCCATCGCCAGGTCGAGCAGCGCCGGGCCGAGTTCCTGCCCCAATTCACAGCGTTTCATCCGATGGATTAGCCAGCCGCTTCTCCGCCGCCGATTTCTCTCAGCCGATTTCTCTCAATTTTCCCTACCGACACAAGCCAGGAGTCTGTTTCGCATGACCGATGCCCATTTCAACGTGCCGCGTCCCCGCTGGGACGTGATTAGCTCCACTCTGTTTTTGCACCTGGCTGCTTTGCTGGCCTTTGTTCCTGCCTTTTTTAGCTGGTCGGCCGTGGCGCTGGCGGTGTTCTTGCATTTCATCACCATCGGGCTGGGTATTTCCCTCGGCTTCCATCGACTCGCCACCCACCGCAGCCTCAAGGTGCCGCAATGGCTGGAATACTTTTTGATCATCTGCGGCACACTGGCGGGCCAGGGCGCAGTCAAGGGCTGGGTCGGCTATCACCGGATGCACCACCTGCATTCCGACGAGGCCGGCGACCCGCACGACTCTAGCCTGGGCTTTTGGTGGTGTCACATCGGCTGGCTGATGCATCAAGTGCCGAGCCAGTCTCAGCTTGCCCGCTACACCAAAGACATTGCCAATGACCCGGTTTATCGCTTTTGCCATCGCAACTACATCTGGATGCAGGTAGCGCTGGCGGTGCTGCTCTATGCGCTGGGCGGGATGCCGTTCCTGGTGTGGGGGATTTTTGTGCGACTGTTTGTGGGCTTCCACAGCACCTTCTTTGTCAACAGCGCCTGCCACATGGTGGGCTATCGGACGTATCAGACGGGCGATCGCGCGACAAACTGCTGGTGGGTGGCGCTACTCACCTTTGGCGAAGGCTGGCACAATAACCATCATGCGTTCCAGGCTTCGGCTCAGTTTGGGCAGCGCTGGTGGGAGCTTGACGTGGCCTGGCTAGTGATTCGCGCCCTGCAAGGGGTGGGTCTGGCGACTCAGGTAAAAACCATGCCCGCGTTCAAAGCGAATCAATAGGATAAGACTGACGCAGCTAGATCCCCCAACCCCCCTTAAAAGGGGGCTTCTAGCATTCCCTCCTTTTTAAGAGGGGCTAAGGGGGAATCGGCGTTTTAGACTCCCCCTGCGAAAGTCTTAGTCGGCAATTTTTCTGACAGATTCTCACCAATTCCCACAAAAATTAAACCTCTTGCATGAATGCTGTTTTGAGGATGTGAATCGTAGCGCGGCGGTACCGCGCCACGATTCACGCAAGAAGTCTATTGTTTCTCGCAGGTATCTCTTATGACAAAACCCGTTTCTTCGGTCGAACGTCAGACCGTGCAGCCCGACGCAGTGCCTAGCTCAGGCGCGACAAGGGCGATCGCCGACTGGAGCAAGCTGCCCAGCGGAGAGCGCTATCTCTACCAGCTCTTTAGCCTGATCGACGCGGCCGACTTTACCGTGGTCAACCCAGCGGGGCAAGCGTTTCGCTTTGGGCGGGTGGGCGCATCAGAGCCGCTGCGACTGATCATTCACCATCCCGGTACTTACGATCGCGTCTTGTCCTTTGGCACGCTGGGCTTTTGTGAAGCCTACATGGACGGCTGGTGGGACGAGGCGAATAACAACTTGGTGGAGTTGATCGGGTTGTTTTATCGCAACAATGTCTACTCCAAAGCCAGGAACAAGGTGACGCTGCCGCTGCTGTTTAAGGTGTTGACCCAGCGCCTCAAGACCGTGCCCGTGCGGATTCAAAACAGCCGCAAAAACGTGCAGCATCACTACGATGTGGGCAACGACTTTTACCAGCGATTTCTCGACCCTACGCTCACCTATTCCTGTGGCTATCGCCGCCAAGAGAGCGACTCGCTGGAAACCATGCAGTTGCAAAAATATGAGCTAATTTGCAAAAAGCTAGGGCTAAAAGCTGGCGAAACCCTGGTGGATATTGGCTGCGGCTGGGGCGGCATGTTGATCTACGCAGCGGAGCGCTATGGCGTGTCGGGAACGGGCATCACCCTCAGCGTAGAGCAGGCCAAGCTGGCGCAAGCGCGGATCGAGCAGCGGGGGTTGGGCGATCGCCTCAAAATTGAAATCGCCGACTACCGCGAGTTTCACGGCCAGTTCGACAAGTTCGTGAGCATCGGCATGTTTGAGCATGTCGGCAAGGGCAGCTTTGCCACCTTTATGCAGCAGGCCAACGCGCTGCTGAAGCCGGGCGGAGTCGGACTGCTGCACACCATCGTCACCCAAAGCAACGAGCGCAACGGAGCCTGGGTGGACAAATACATCTTTCCCGGCGGCTATGCGCCCCAACTGCATGAGCTGACTCAGGAGCTATGGGCTGCCAAGCTCTCCGTCGCCCACTGCGAAAACCTCAAGCCCCACTATGCCGAAAGCATGAAGCGCTGGGCCGCCAATCTCGTCTGCAACCGAGACGCGATTCGCGCCTTAGGCGACGCTTATGACGAGAAATTTCTGCGGATGTGGTACCTCTATTTGCAATCTTTTGAGGCATCGTTCCGCTACGGCAGTCTGCACGTTTATCAACTGCTGTTCTATAAGGGCAAGCCCTGGCCGCTGCCCATGCCGCTCGATTTTAGTTGGTGAGATTTGGGCGATGGGCTTGGCTCAGTCCAGTTTGGGCGATCGCCCAGCCCCCGCCGACCCAAAACCTAGCTCCGGCTCATCACCCGCAGCAGCCAGAGCGAAGCAACAATGCCAATAAAATGCGCCATGTTGATGTTGGTCGTCGCCAGCACCAGCAGCATATCCAGCGGATTTACAAAGCGGGTGGCACTGCCCGAAAAAATCGCAAACCCCTGCGCCGATGCCTTGATTACCAGCGACCCGATGATCGCCTGTGCGCCCAAAAAAGTAAGTAGCATCCCCACTAGGTTGATCATCAGCCCCGTTCGCAAAATCTGAAACGCCTCGCCGCGCTTGGGACGCAGCCGCGCATCGGCAGTTTGGAGGCGGCGGCCCATCCGCGCATAGCGAAACGCCCAGAAGACGCTAGCAGCCAGGGCAATCAGCCCCAGCATCGAGAAAAACGCGCCCGTGCCCGTTTCCGTCGAGGTGGGTGAGGGAACTCCCGGTGCGGTGGCGGCCGTGCTAGCCGCTAGCCCAAAGCTGGCAAACACCAGCGACCCCGCCGAGATGACCCCTGGCACCAACTGCGCCCAAAAGCTGATCCAGCCCGTTCGCCGAAACGCCAGCGCCACTCGCTGCACCGCAGGCGGCAGACTGTAGGACGACTCGATGCGGCTCGACTGGCCCGTTCGGCCAGAGCGGCTAGAGACGGGGCGATCGCTATAACTTTCTGGCATGTCCGGGCATGGAGGTGAGGGGTTTTCCTGAGTTTTATCAGGTTTCGTCTATTGTATCGGGTCGGTGGGGTGGTGGGGTGGTGGTTATGGCGAGTGGCGGAAGTGCGATCGCACGCTCAGCGCCAGCCCGCCCATACAGAGAAACCCCAGCACGCCCGCCAGCGGGTTTTGGTTAATACCTGTGACCCATTCGGGAACCTGGCCCGTGTAGCGCACCATCGCCCCGACATTCACCACGTAATAACCCCAGACCATACCGCCATGCAGCCCAATCGACAGGCCGAGCCGCCCCGTCTGCCGCCTGGCCCACACCAGCAGCAGCCCCAACAGCACCAGCCCAAAGAACTGCGGCGAGGTAGCAATCACCTCATTCAGCGGGCGGATAAAGTGCAGCACAGCAAAGGTAAGGGCGTTGGCCCAGAGCGCTGTGCGGGGCGAATAGTCGCGCTCTAGCTCATCCAGCAGCCAGCCGCGAAAGACCGTTTCCTCCGCCAAGCCATAGCCCAACCCCACGCCCAGTCCTTCGAGGAGAAGTCGCAGAATCGGCATAGCGGGCGATCGCCAAGTCACCCAGCCCAGCACACTCATCAGCCCAAACAAAAACATCAGGCTGCCAAAGCCCATCCCCAGCCCTTGCAGCAATTCTCGCCCCATTGCCCACGTACCTACCAGCCCATAGTGCGCAAAACTCCGTCGCCCATACACCCAGCGTCCCCATGCCCACAGCAGCCCAAAAAACAGTCCAAACAGCACAGGCATCACCAAAATGCTGATGGTGTTTGCGTCATCCACCAGCGCATAGACCAGCGCCACATAGGGCAGCCATAGCACCAGCAGCGCTATGAGCAGGCTGCCAATGCGGAGCGGAAAGGGGAGATAGGCGAGGCGGAACAAGGGGTAACATCCGCGAGGGTTTAGCTTGACGGGTTAGCGAATTAGGGTTCTACCAAATTCTCTAAGCCCGAAATCACCTTCATTGACTGGATAGCATCGCCCGCTTTCAGTTTGTCTAGCACTTCCTTGCCTTCGACGACGTAGCCGAAGATGGAGTAGCGACCGTCCAACAGGTTCAACCCAGCGGGCGTGAGTTCAGGTTCAAACAGGAAGAAAAAGAACTGGGAGGAGCCGCCGTTGGGGTCGCTATCGGGGTGGGCCATGCCAAGGGCGCCAAAGGCAGAGAAGGGCAGCACGGGCTGATCCAGATAACGCCCTGCGTCCTCTAACGTAATGCCGTAGGTGGGGACTTTGTCCCCCTTCACCATCACTTCTAGGGGAATCTTGCGCTCTTGCTTGGTTTTGGGGTCAATAAAGCCGTCTGCGGGCCCCGGCGGGTCGCCGATTTGCAGCACATAGAAGTCTTCAGCACGGGTGAACTTTAGCCCGTCGTAGAAACCGCGCTGGACGAGATCGACAAAATTGCCCGCTGTGACTGGGGCGTTGTAGCCGTCCACCACCGCCACCATATCGCCCTTATCAGTCTTAATGCTGATAGTGGCGCGGCCTTTGAGTTGGGGCAGGTTGCTGTATTCTTCTGGCACTTCGTAGGGAAACTGGGCAACCATCAGTTCTTCTAGCTGACCCACCATATCGAGCAGTTCGGCTCGCTTATCCCACAGGGCGGCTTTGTTGTTTTCTTCAACTGCGCTCCGCATGGCGTTGATGCCCATTTCCAACTGGGTGATCAGTAGCCCAGCCGCCGATTGACGATCCTCTGGCACGCTGGCTAACAGTTCCTTTTGCTTTGTATTTAGAATCCGCTCCATCTGCGACAGTTTGGGGTTGATAGCGCTGAGGCTACTACGACTGATGCGGAGCGGTGTAGACAAATCTTCGAGCAGGGCTTGCAACTGGCGCACGGGCTTGTTATTGATCGGCAGCGCGTAACGCAAGATGGCGCGGCCGTCGGTGATGGCGTTGCCCTGGGGGAGGGCGATCGCCGCTAGGTTGCTATGGGCGGTTCCCCAGCCTACCAGCAGCAGCGTCATCAGCAGAGAAACGGCTCCGGCTTTTAGCCAGCGGGTGAAGGAACGCTTGGGCAGTTGAGTCATGGTTCTGCAAGAGCAACAACAGGAATCGGCTTCCTGTCTGATTTTGCCACAGCGCGGGCCGCGTAGCGGGATTGGGATCGGGTGGTGAGGGGATGAGGGCTATGCAACGCTCTAAAACGCCTCACTTGCATATTCCAGCACGCTCAACGACAACGGTAGAGATCATAGCTGTAGCCATTGATCCAGATTTTACGAATCACCTGTGCAGTGCAATCAGACTGGTTCACGTTCTCAGAAGCGTGCCAGTTGACAAGCCACAAGTCAAACGGGCGCGGCACCTGACTTAGCACCTGATTTAGCGTGGCGGCAGGGGTTGCAGCGTTTTGTTTGCCGTGCGCCAGGATAAACCGGGGTAGCGTGTAGGGGCTGGCATCCGGCGCAAGCCAGAACTCGCGGGCAATGCCCATCATTTCGCCCGTTTGCACATGGGTTTGATGGTCAGTGGCGATGAGAATGGGGGCTTCGGTATACCGCCGGATTTGCATTGCTAATTGTTCGGGTCGGTAATATTTCTCGTAGCCCAGGTTTACGGCGACCGAGAGGGCACTGAGAAATCCTAAAAACAGGATGCCTAGCACCGCAGTCTTCCCGGTTTTGGGAAACTGGTGGCGGGGCGCATACCAGCGGCGCGAGATCCAGGGAGCGGGTGCCGTTGCCCTATCGACTAGGCTGCCTCGATGCCACAGCGTCGCCAACGCGGCACCCAGCAGCGCGATGACGGCTGGAAAGTAGATAAAGTTGTAGCGTGCGCCCCGCGTCACGTCGCGCCCCAACCCGTAGGTAATCAGCGTCATTACCACGATGCTCCCCAGCACCAGCCCCCCCAGCAGCAGCACCGCCCAGCGCGTTTGGGGATTTTGCAGCAGGATTTTGAAGCTGCGAACCAGGAGGGGGAGAACCCACACCAGAAAAGCAATCATGACCACCGCTGCTACGCCCGCCAGCGGCAAAAAGTCTGCCTCTAGTGGCAGCAAGATTACCATGGCCACCCAAGCCGCGAGGAACTGGAAGATTGGATTCAGCCACATGAGTAAGTCGCCGCGATCATAGAAGATCCAGTCCGTCAATGTGCTGTCCTGGGTTTTTGCCAGTTCGGGCAGCCAGACAAAGCAGGCAGCGAGGGAGAGGAGGGCGACGGTCAGGAGTCGGGGGTTAAAGCAGGCTGAGGTAGCGAGATGGGAAGGAGCAGACAGGATATCTGGGTTAACAGACGGAGAATGGGACGCAGGAGCCTGAAAGCGGTAGAGGAAGAGGAGGGCGATCGCCTCGCTCAGCAAACTCAGCATGACAAAATAGTGAACTGCCACACCCAGTGCATTCACCCCGATCCATCCGGCGCAGAGCCAGAGCGGAATCGGTTTCCTAGCCTGCATAGCGTGGACAGCCGCCACCAGACAACAGAAGGATAGCGTGATCAACAGCAGCGCCAGCGTGTAGTGGCGGGCATCCTGTGCTAGAAACACCGCATAGGGCGACAAGGCATACATCGCCGCCGCCAGATTAGCCGCCAAGCGCGATCGCCACGCTAGCCAGCCTAGTGTATAAACTGCGGGTACGGTGAGAATGGCAAACACCACCGAGAGCGATCGCCCCGCCCATACACTGACAATTCCCTGCGGCAGCGCCGGAAACAGCTTCAGCCAGACGTGCGACAGCAAAAAATACACGGGCGGGTGCGTACTCTCGCTCATCAAATAGCGCACCACATCTCGCGACGTTCCTTCTGGCTCTGGGCGCAGCGGCGACAGCAGACTCTCGGCTGAAATCACCTGATCCAAAGGCACGGTTCGAAAGCTATGCCCTAAGCTAAACACCAGGGTCGAAAATTCATCCGTCCAGGGTGGCTTGCTATTCAAATACGCAAATCGCACCAGTGCCGCCAGCCCTATCCACAAGATCAGCAGCGTCCAAGGACGTGCTGCAAACCAGTCTCTTAAGCCTTTACTCACACCACCAATGGAATATCGACAAGTCTTTAGGCTAGCAGGTGTAGGAGGGATGATGGGGGTGTAGGGGATGCTTTGTTTTCTGCAAAGGGAGGTTTGGGGGATATCCCTCACGGCTGTTGGCTCGACAGCTAGACTTATCAATAAGCAGGACATTATCAATAAGTAGGACATTACAGGACTTACGCACCTGCGATGAATTTTTTGGATTTCGGACTATTTCTCGCGGGTGCAGCCCGCGAGAAATAGTCCAACTGCGTAAGCCCTAATTAATAAACATCAACCCACAGACCCTGCGCCGTCTGTGCAGCGGGCAGCGCAAGAGTCTGAAATCCAGGTTTTAATTTGGTTTACCTACTTAGATAAGAAGGATGAGCTAAGAATATCTCAGCTTTAGATTGCCAGTCGAGTGTTTTGGGGCTTGCCGCAATTTCATGGGTAGTGCCACACAAGAGACTTAGAGATTGAGACTTAGAGATTGAGACTTGGAGATTGAGACTTGAAGATCATAGATTTCGTCCGTGGCTTGCAGTAGCGGGGGCAATTAGAGC
>JBDNCP010000194.1:0-8255 GCA_046719575.1 Cyanobacteriota bacterium | reverse complement strand
ACACGGTTAGCCCATAGTCTGCCAGCACCGTTTCTCGATGTTTTTCCAGCAGGCGGGCAATTCGCAGCACGCGCCCCACCACAGCCAGCGGTGCGGCGTTGAGTTGGGGAGATTCTCGCTGCCACTGTATCAAAATGTGATCGAGACGATCTTGCTCCATCTTGCAACTTTATCTCGATATTGAGAATCTTAAATCGAAACTCTACTGTCGGAAAACTGACGCAAACTGACGCATTGGCATCCTGCAACCCTGATTAACTGACAAAACCTGGGCACTAGGCGGTTGAAACCGCTGCTCCATCAACGAAGTCAACCTTCGCCGACTCTCGACCCTGACCCAAAACCCGCGTAGGCGGGTTTCGCCTGTGTAGGCGTGGCTTCTAGCCGCCAGCGGTAAATGTTTTGTCAGTCAACGAGCCTGCGACCTAGTCTAGTGCTGGTCTAGTGTAGGTTATGAACGAAACTGCCGGAGAGTCTGCAAACGCTGGACGGGCAATCTAAAATCGCAAATTCAAAATCGCAAATTCAAAATCGCAAATTCAAAATCGCAAATTCAAAATCGCAAATTCAAAATTGAGAAGCGATCGCCCGGCTTTTTGTTTGTCAATCCGCTAACGCTGGACTGGATTAACCACGATTTCAACGCCCTGCGTAGGACTGCCGTTGGTGATGACGCTGGTGCGTGTGGTGTTGATAAACCGCAACTGCCCATCTACCGTGATTCGCGCCTGCACAGCGTAGCTGTAGCGGCTGTCGATCTGCGCTGGGTCATAGGGTAGCTCAAAGGCAAACGGCACCTGGCGGCCGCCAGACTCGATCGTTTGCGTAGCCAGGATGCGGGCAGGCGCGTCGGCGCGGCTGACATCCGCCAGCGACACCTCGATCAGCGCGTTGGGGGGCAGCGCGATTCTCGGTAGATAAGTAACGGTTCCTGTGACGAGCGAGGATTCTTGCACCATGCCATTCACCGTGAGCGATTGGGTTCCCAGATTACCGCGATAAACTTTGACGGAAGGCGTGCCATTGTAGGTATAAGCAATGCCGTCGGGATCGATGGCAGCAGTTGTCGGAACGCCGCTTAGCTCCAGTCGCCCCGTTTTGCGATTAAACAGGTTCAGCCGCATCGCGCCATTGCGACTAAACAGGCGCACTGCATACCCCGGTGTTTGAAAGAAAGAGAGCGTTGCACCGTCGGGCAGCGCCGGAGTCCCTGGAGATGCGGGCAGCGTTTCACCCGGCGGCGGCACCTGCACCACCGACCCCTCACTGACGCGGTAAAACTGCGTGACTTCCTGCGTGGGGCAACACTGGGGGTCGTTGGGGCCCTGGATGATCAGGTTGACGCTGATTAGCCCGTCGTCCAGAAGGCGGACGCGGTTGACCTGAATGCGATCGCCCAACCCCGCCAACATCGGCGACTCGATCGCCCCTTCCAGGTTCAGCAGCGGCGCGAGGTAAACGAAAATGCCAGAACCGCCCGTATTCACCGCCATGATCATCACGGCATCCTGCTGGCCATTGCCATCCAGATCACCAAACGCAATCTGTCCCTGTTGCCGCGACAGCACCGCATTCAGCCGCCGATTCGGGTCTTCAAACCGGCCGTTTTCAAAAGTGATCACACCGACCTGCGGCTGTTCGCCCAGCGTGGGGACGCTGTAGCTGGCGTTGAGGGCAAGATTGAGGCGATCGCACCACGCCTGCTTTTCTGGCGTAAACACCTCGCGGGTCATGCAGTTATACCACTCTTCGCCTGCTTGGGCTAGCGTCGTTCTCGGCAGCGCTCCTGCCATTCCTTGGCCGAGCAGCAGTGCGCCTAGACCCGCACCCATCCATCGGGAAAATACAATCTTTTTCATCGTCAACATCCGTGCATTAATCAACAGGTCAACCTAGGTTGACTCACTTTTGAACGATAACAGGGAATTTTCTATGGATAATCGGAAGTTTCCGTTTTTGCAACACCCAGGTCAATCCCTTCGGATTTTAGCGACTTGGTTGACTGGCATCTTTTTGCTTAGGCTGGGTTGAGCAACGTCAAATCTAGTACCAGCTTAGATTTGATTGGGCTACGCTGACGCTAACCAGCCTATGAGAAGATGAAGATCGCAGGAGTTTTGTCCGGGAGTTTTGTCCGTCAACCAGTTTAGCTACTCAACCAGTTTAGCTACTTCAGAAAGGGTTGCTGGTCGATCTTGAATCCCCAATCTTTTGTTAAGAAATACCTCTAGCGAAAGCGTCGGATGAGGGTTGCAAGGAGCCAATACAGGATGGAAATGTTTGTAACAAAACTTCCCAGCCTGACGGCTAGATCTGCTAAGTTGAGAACAGGAAGTGGGGGCGATCGCCAATCGAGGTAGACCGCAATATCGCCGTATAAAAGTTGCTCCGCAGTGTTGCCAATTCCCCCAGCTAGCAATAGCCCCAATCCGATTTGAAGGGGCAGAATCATCTCTTTTCTGAATCTGCTAAATAGCAGCGTCACACCCGCGATACTACCCATCAAAATCAGTCGCAGCCAGAGCAGCCAGGAAATCAAGTTTGGAGCAAACCATGAGAAGGCAACGCCAGGATTTTTGAGGTAGGTGAGGTGGAAGATTCCCGGTATGAGCGGCAGGGTTTTGGGTGAAAGTTGGGCTTCAAATGCCTTACGGATGAAGACCTGTATTAGCAATCCCAGTAGGCTCCCTGCTAGCCCAGTGATCCAGACCCAGCGATTTCTAGTCATCGTTTCTGCCGCGATAGTTTCTGCTAGCAGTACCTTTCTAAAGTCGAAATTAAAAACCGTTTTGAATCTGCGGACTCGTGAACGAATTTTAGTTTCTATGTTAGTTTCTATGCTGCTTCTAGGCTGCTGAAGCTTTCTTGCTCAATTTAGCCCTGTTTGGCATCTGAAATTTCTAGCTGGCGATAGATTGTTTTTCTATGTTTCAGTCATAAGCTTTCATAAAAGATTGCCCTAGCTTGATTCAAAATCTTGACCTGGAACTGCCCATGACTCGTACCTTAGAAAAGTCGCACGCTCAATCCTGGCACGCGCAACCCGCCGACATCGTAGCGCAATTGCTCGAAGTTGATCCACGTCTGGGTCTGTCTGCTGCCGAGGTGGCCCAGCGCCGAGAACGATATGGCCCCAATGAACTCAAGGCAGCGCCAGGGAAAAGTCCGCTGGTGCGGTTTTTGCTGCAATTTCACCAGCCGCTGCTTTACATTTTGCTGATTGCGGGTAGCGTCAAGGCGTTTTTGGGGTCGTGGGTGAATGCCTGGGTGATTTGGGGCGTAACGCTGATCAACGCCATCATCGGCTATGTGCAGGAGGCCAAGGCGGAAAGTGCGATCGCTGCGCTGGCGGCGACCGTGCAAACTGAGGCGACGGTGGTGCGCGACGGGCAAACTGTGCAGGTGTCGTCGGCAGAACTGGTGCCAGGGGACGTGGTAAAGCTGGTGTCGGGCGACAAGGTTCCGGCTGATTTGCGGCTGGTGACGGCGCGAAATTTGCAGATTAGCGAATCGGCGCTGACGGGCGAGTCGGTCGCTGTAGAAAAACAGATCGACCCGATGGCGGAAGATGCGCCGCTGGCCGATCGGCGGAACATGGCCTACGCGGGCAGCTTTGTCACCTCCGGGCGTGGGCGCGGCATCGTGGTGGCGATCGCCAACGACACCGAAACCGGGCGCATTTCTCAACTGATGCAGCGCCAGACTAACTTATCTACACCGCTCACCCGCAAGTTTGAAAAATTCAGCAAAACGCTGCTCTACTTTATCTTGGCGGTGGCGGCGCTGACCTTTGCCGTGGGGCTAGGCTATGGCAATCCCTGGCCGGATATGTTTGAGGCGGCGGTGGCGCTGGCAGTGAGCGCGATTCCTGAAGGACTCCCCGCCGTGGTGACGATCACGCTGGCAATCGGCGTATCGCGGATGGCTCGTCGCCATGCCATCATCCGCAAGCTGCCTGCGGTGGAGGCACTGGGCAGCGCCACGGTCATCTGTTCCGACAAGACGGGCACGCTGACAGAAAACCAGATGACCGTGCAGGAAATCTACGCAGGCGGGGAGGCATTTTTTGTAACGGGGACAGGCTACGGCCCAGCGGGTACGATTCAGCCCGTTGAGTCGGGTCAGTTAAGTAATTTAGCGCTGAGGGAATGCTTGAAAGCAGGGCTACTGTGTAACGAATCTTACCTGGAGCAAAACGACGGGCAGTGGCAGGTGATTGGCGACCCAACCGAGGGGGCGCTGATTGTGTCGGCGCAAAAGGCGGGCTTTGAGATGGCAAAGCTCAAGGCGGAGTTGCCCCGGGTTGATTTCATTCCGTTTGAGTCGGAGCATCAGTATATGGCGACGCTGCACTCGGCGGGTGAGATGGGCGATCGCCTGGTGTATGCGAAAGGGTCGGTGGAGGCAATTGTCTCTCGCTGCGATCGCGCTCTGCTGGCAGATGGGACGCTCCAGCCCCTCGACCCTACCACCATTTACCGCCGGGTGGATTCTATGACGGAGGCAGGAATGCGGGTGCTGGCCTTTGCCACCAAATCTCTGGCGCAAGATACGCTCGACCCACCGGATATTGAAACGGGTCTAACGTTTCTGGGCTTGCAGGGGATGATCGATCCGCCCCGCCAGGAGGCGATCCGCGCTGTGCGGGCCTGTCAGTCTGCGGGGGTGCAGGTGAAGATGATTACGGGCGACCACATTGGCACGGCAACGGCGATCGCCCGTCAGATTGGGCTACAGCGCGATGGGCAGGTGCAGGCCTTTACGGGGCAAGCCCTGGCAGAACTGGACGATCAACAGCTTGCAAACGCGGTGGAAAACGGCTCGGTGTTTGCCCGCGTCGCGCCAGAGCAAAAGCTGCGGCTGGTGGAGGCGTTGCAGGCCAGGGGCGAAGTGGTGGCGATGACGGGCGACGGCGTGAACGATGCCCCGGCGCTGCGGCAGGCGGATATTGGCACGGCGATGGGGCGGGCTGGGACGGAGGTGGCCAAGGAAGCCGCCGATATGATCCTGACAGACGACAACTTTGCCTCAATCGAGGCGGCGGTGGAGGAAGGGCGGACGGTCTATCGCAATCTGCTGAAGGCGATCGCCTTTTTGCTGCCTGTGAATGGTGGCGAGTCCATGTCGATTTTGATCAGCGTGCTGCTGAATCGGGCGTTGCCGATCTTGTCGCTGCAAGTGCTGTGGATGAACATGATCAACTCCATCGCCATGACCGTGCCCCTGTCATTTGAACCCAAGTCGGAGCGCGTGATGCAGCGGCCGCCGCGCAATCCCCGTGAGCCGCTGCTCAACCGCAAACTGCTGCTGCGCGTCCTGGTGGTGTCGCTGTTTAACTGGATCGTGATTTTTGGCGTGTTTGAGTGGATTCATCAGACCACAGACAACATCGCGCTGGCGCGGACAATGGCCATCCAGGCGCTCGTGGCAGGGCGAATTTTTTACCTACTGAGCATTAGTGAACTGGGGCTGGGACTGATAGATAAGCTGCGCGGCCGGGTGCAGCAAATTCCGTCTGCTCCGGCAGTGTTGGTGGGGATTGCAGGGGCGATCGCCCTGCAAGTCCTCTTTAGCCAGTGGAGCGTGATGAATCGTCTGTTTGCCACCGCACCCCTCAACTGGGAACAGTGGGGCATCTGTCTGCTGATCGGCGTGCCGATGATCGGCGTGGCGGCGATCGCCAACAAGCTGCACCCGCCAGAGTAGTGAGTCGGGCGAACCCTTGCCCATCCCCGCCTCATACCTGGCCCATACATTTCCCGTCAACCGGGCGATCGCGCTCCATACTCCGGAGATGCGATCGCCTTTGTAGTGGGGATTCCTGCTTGCAATTGCGCGATTGCTCCACCAGATATCCATTCTCTATCAGCAGCGCTCCGAGCGAACCTGCCAGAGCGCTTTGCAAACGCTTTGACCAGGCGAGTCATTCCAAAAGTTCATAAAATTCATCAGCTTTGAACCCGCGTGACGATAGATGCATAAGGAAGTCACGGGGAGTGGTAAATTTTACAGGCAACAGTTTTTACTAGGCTGGCAGCATTCAGGATAGCCAGCGCAATGACTCTCAGGCGTGATTCTCATATCCGCTTGCCTTTGTGGCCCTGCAAATGAGATTGCTGGAGAGCATACAGACCCTTGAGTGATCATCCAAAACCGCAGATCCAAAATTGCAAACCAAAATTGCAAATCTAACATCGAGCATTGATATCCGGTATATCAGCGGGTCGGTGGATGAAAGGCTGGCGTTGAGTCGAGAGTGTGGCGAAGGAGGCGGGCAATGAGAACATTCCAAAGCGGAGGCGGGGCAATGCCTGAAAAGGGGGGTGGGGGAATTGCGCTGTGGGCGGCCGCAGGGCTGGCGGTGATGTTTTCAGTGCAGCAACGGGCGATCGCCCAGCCGATTCCAGACGGGGCAACTCCACCCGTTGTCGTGCCGCCAGAGTCCGAATCGCGTCCCTTCCCCATTGAGCAACCGCGAGACCCGCCGCCCCTCCCTGTGGAAGTGCCAGCGGAGCCGTCGCCGCCCATATTAGAGCCAGGGTCAGACGGATCAGCGCCCAGTCCAGAAGTGCCGCTGGTGCGCTTTCGGGTGAATGAGATTACCGTAACGGGGAACTCGATCCTGCACAACGAGATTGCCGAAGCCATTCAGTGCTGCGTGAATCGGGACGTGACGTTTGAAGAACTGATTGCCTTACGCAGTGCTATCACACAACTGTACATCGACCGGGGCTACGTGACATCGGGCGCGTTCCTGCCGAATAACCAAGACGTTCGCAGTGGCGTGGTGGAAATTCGAGTCGTGGAAGGTCAATTAGAGGAAAATATTCAAATCACGGGCTTGCAGCGGTTGAATCCGAGCTACGTGCGATCGCGCTTGCGGTTGGCAGGAAGACAGCCGTTAAACCAGCGTGATCTGGAGCGTGCGCTGCGACTGCTGCAAGTCGATCCACAAATTGAATCGGTGGATGCAGAACTGACGGCGGGCAGCGTTCCGGGTCGCAGTCTGCTGGCGGTCAACCTGCGGGAAGCGTCACCGTTTTCTGCCAACATTGGTGCAGATAACTATCAATCCTCCAGCATTGGCTCAGCGCAGTTCAGCGTGTCTGCCAGCTATAGCAATTTGCTGGGGGTGGGCGATCGCCTCTTCGCCAGCTACGGCCGCACCGACGGACTAAACCTTTACAACATCAGCGTTAGCCTTCCGGTCAATCCCCGCGACGGCACGCTCACCCTCAGCTACAACACCAACGATAGCCGCATTATTGAAGATGCGTTTGAAGCATTCGATATTCGCAGCGAGGCCGAAACTTGGTCGCTCCAGTTTCGTCAACCCCTCTCGCGTAGCGTTACACAGGAATTTGCCGTTGGTGTGGGGCTGGATTTGCGCCGCAGCCAGACGTTTATCTTGGGCGATCGCCGCTTCAGTTTTTCACGGGGCGCAGAAGACGGCGAATCCAGGGTGACGGCGCTGCGGGTTTTTCAAGACTGGGTCGCGCGCGATCGCCTTAGCGTGTTAGCCGCCCGGTCAGAGTTTAGCTTTGGGCTAGATGCCTTCGATGCCACGGTCAACGACAGCGGCACAGACGGATTGTTTGTCAAATGGCTGGGCCAGTTTCAGTGGGTGCGCCGCTTTGCGGGGCGATCAATCTTTCTGGCGCGGGTGAATGCCCAACTCACGCCCGATTCGCTGCTGTCGATTGAGCGGATTGGGCTGGGCGGCTTCGACACGGTGCGCGGCTACGCCCAAAACCAAATTGTGGCCGACAACGCCATCTGGGGATCTCTCGAAGCCCGCTTTCCGCTGCTGCGAAATTCCAACCGCCTGACGCTGATTTCGTTTTTGGATGCAGGCCATGCATGGAACATTGACCTGGATGATCCGGAGGATGACTTTCTGCTGGGTGTGGGCGCAGGCTTGCGCTGGGAGGCATTGCCCAATCTGGTGGTGGGGCTGGATTACGGGCTGCCGCTAGTGGATGCCCAGTCGCGGGGCGACTCGCTGCAAGACAACGGATTGTATCTCTCGGTGCGCTATTTTCCGTTTTAGGGATAGCCGTTTCTGGTTCACTCGGGGAGGAATGGCGATCGCCACTCCAGGAAACCTAGCGGATGGATGCCCCCTGTAACAAACTCACCTCGATCCTGGTACGCGCCATCAACTGGATTGCGGAACACAATCAGAACGCCGCGCAGCAGGTCAACCACCCAATATCCTGCCACAGACTTCGGGCGTGAATCGTGGCGCGGTACCG
>JBDNCP010000193.1:0-8297 GCA_046719575.1 Cyanobacteriota bacterium | reverse complement strand
ACCCAAAAATCATGACCTCAGGGCTTACGCACCTGCGATGAATTTTCTGGATTTCGGACTATTTCTCATGGGTGCAGCCTGCGAGAAATGGTTCAACTGCGTAAGCCCTATTGATGTTTGCATGACACCACACGTTGACGCACGAGGTATCACGGGAAAAAGCTGGGATTTTCCGAATTGGGACTCCCAGCTTTGCTAAATGGATTTAGGTTATCTAAACAGCTCAGGCTGTCGAGATGAAATTAACCCTGAGCGTGAATCAGCTTGCAAGTTTGGTTTTGGCAGCAACACCTAGCCGCCGATGTGTTCCACAGCCTTGTTGCTCACTTTAGACAGCGCTAGTGTAGACAGCGCTAGTGTCGGCAAGGCCACTCTAGCCCAAGTCCACTACTTCTTAAGTGTGCGCTTAAGTGTGCATACCAAAAGGGGGCTTCCCAAACTGCTATTTCTAAACTGCTATTCATTTTTGAAGGGCAAGTTGGAGGGCAAGATAATGCAGGCCAGTGAAACAGCGCTGCGTTTTTTGCGCTAGCGCGATGCTGTTTGGCTCCGGCCTATGACCTCCAAGCTGACAGGTGCCACACCGCTGCCAATCATGCCGATGGCGCGAGCAGCTCCAGCCGATAGATCAATCACTCGACCACGGGAGAAGGGGCCGCGATCATTGATGCGAACTACCACCGATCGCCCGGTGTTGAGGTTGGTCACGCGCACCTGAGTTCCAAAGGGTAGATAGCGGTGGGCAGCGGTCATGGCGTTTTGGTTAAACATTTCGCCACTAGCGCTGCGGTTGCCGTGGAACCCTGGGCCATACCAGGACGCAATCCCTGAAGCAATCCGTGTGCTGCCTGCTCGGTTTGCAGGAGACACTGACACTCGCACCGTAGGGCGGGGACGGTCTTGGATGTCTTGCAGCGGTGGGGCGCTTCCCAACAAGCGGCGAAGACGATTTGTGGCTTGCAGAGCGTCTTCGGCTGGGTTTCGCGTCGTGTCAGGCAGGATGATGTCGGCACTCATCTCGATTAGCTCTTCGCTGCCAACCTGGATGATGTAGCGTTCTCGCTGTGCATCCCAGCGGACAGTGATGGTTTCAGCGTTAATGCCATCTCGGTAAAGCTGTCGCAGACGGGCGGCGATCGCCCCAGCTCGCTGCATTGGGTCGGTCGAAGAATCCGTCGTGGCACCTGATCTCGAATCAGGCTGTCCAGGCATTACCGCAGACGTATCCGCTTCAGGCGGAGTCGGGCGCTTGACGGTTTCTGACTCGTTAGCCGCTGCACCTTCAGCTGTGCTATCGGGAGCGATCGCTCCAGAAACCGATGACGGATCAGGCTGGGTGACGGCACCCAAAAACGTGAAGACAGGAATGCTCTGAATACGGAGCGTAGCTGATGAGCGGTTGTCTACCTCATGCGGAATGATGGTAACCGTCAAGTCTTCAGTGGTATCTGTTTCTTCCTGGGCTTGATACTCGCCAACCTTACGGACTTCGCCGAGGGCGGCAGCAATCCGATCAGCAGACGGGGTTTCCGAAATCGCTCCCGACCGGGCTGTATCTGTTTCCGAGGCGCTGCCTGCGGATACAGACAGTGGGGTTGCAGAACCTGGCTCGGTTGAGACATCCAGAGAGGGAACCTTTTCCTGGGAAACCTCGTCACCCTCGCTGGCGAGATCTGCCTGTGCGTCTGCGAAGGCAGCCGAGACAGGCGCTAGAGCAGTAAACAGGAAGGCGGCAGTCGTAAGGCCGCTCCAAAGTTTCTGAGACATACACTCCATAGTGAAGGACATGGTGAGCCGAGACTTTGAACCCGCCTTGGGATGGCGATCGCCGCAGAAGCACTCTGACAGCCGTCCATCACGCGAAGTGCTTAGAATACAGGCAAATTGACCAGTAGTGGGTCATCACCGTATCAGGTTCAGTCGGAGCAGTCTGCACAGGAAGCGTCACGAAGGTCTGCACTAGGGCAAGAAATCTCCTGAAAGCGCTCCGTGATTGACCGCTCAACTCGTACTCATTTCGTGTTCAACTTATGGCTGCGGAACTGACTTAGCCTAGCATAGGAATTTTTGCCTGGGGATCAGGGTTCTACGATATGCCCAGAAAACTTTACACCAGCTTTATACGGATTTGTCGGGTAAATCCTCTATCCCAAGCGTATTTGAGGTTTTTCTTCCGCAAACTTACTTCACGAAAACTTTATATAATTTTTGTTTTTTTAGACTTTTCTCCTGTCAATTTCAGCTGTTCTGCCTCAGCCCAATTAACCGTCGAACTGACCAATCCAAACTTGCCGGGTCTTTGATGTCGATGTCGCAGTGCGTCTGTAGGGTAATTTATGTCAGGCGATTTACAACGTGAGCGACGGGGCGACCTAAAGCAAGGCGTGGAGGTTAGGGCGTTCTTGCTTGACCCGTCGCCCTTAACCCGTTGGCCTCTAGCTGTCTAGCTGTACTCAATGCCGCCTGATTCGCCACTTTACGCCACTTTACTCAATGCCAATTTATTTGATATCAGAAGATTAAAGCTATCATAGTATGGTATCACATTAACGGGTGTTATGCCAAAACGTACCCAGTCCCTCTCCCGCAACGCTGCAAAACTATCTCCGCGCGATCGCTTTTGGGCCGTCCTAGCAAACACTCCCCGCCTGGTTCAGCTTGTTTGGCAAGCAGCACCCAGGCTTCTTCTACTGCAACTGGGAATCACGCTGAGCAATGCCTTGGTTCCGGTTGCCCAGCTTTACATCAGCAAGCTCATTGTCGATCAGGTTGTGCTAGAGCTATCGCAACCCGGAGTCGATTGGACTGTTTTGGGTCGTTTGGTCGGTCTGGGGCTGGGCATTACGCTGGCGCAGGTGGGTCTTAATCAGGCCGAAACCTATACCACTCAGGTCTTAAACGATCGCTTCACGCTCTATGCCAACCAAATCTTGCTAAAGCAGGCGATTCGCCTCGATCTGGCTCACTATGAGTTGCCAGAGTTTTATGACACGCTCAATCGCGCTCAGCAAAGCGGCAGTGCTTACCCTGTGCGGGTATTTGAAACGCTGATTGACTTGGCGGGTCAAGCCATCACTTTTACGGGTTTACTGTCACTGTTGGTAGCTTTCAACCCACTGCTGCTGGGGCTGCTGCTGCTGACCTCTATGCCTGCGCTGTGGGTGGGCATTCGCTTTTCAGGGGTGCGCTTTTGGCTGAAACGTCGCCAGACCGAGAGCGGTCGCCTGGCGGAATACTTGCAGCAGGTGTTGACCACGCAGGAATTCGTCAAAGAGGTGCGGCTGTTCAACTTGGGCGATTATCTGCTGCGCCAGTGGAGAGACATTCGCCTCCAGTTCAATCAAGAAATGGCTGAAGCGATGGCGCGAAATGCGTGGCTGCGTGTTGGCGTGGGGCTGATCGCCAATTTGGGATTTTACGCTGCCTATGCTTGGGTCATCGTGCGGACGGTTCAAGGAGCGATTTCTCTGGGGGATTTGACGATGTATTCTGGCGCGTTTCAGCAGGCGCAGGGCTTGATCCAGGGCATTTTGTTCCAAATTGCATTGATTTATGAATTCAATCTATATGTGTCTCAGTATTTTGAATTTCTAAACTTACAGCCCCAAGTCGTGAGTCCGTCAGACCCGGTTGCATTTCCCAACCCGATGCGTCGGGGGCTGGAGTTAAGGGACGTGAGCTTTCGCTATCCTGGCGCGAGTGAACCCACGCTACACCGCATCAACCTGACGGTAAAACCGGGAGAGAGCATTGCGCTGGTGGGCATGAACGGGGCGGGCAAAACAACGCTGCTGAAGCTGCTGACCCGCTTTTATGATGTGGAGTCGGGAGAAATCACAATCGATGGGATTCCGCTGACCGCGTTTGATCTGGAAGATTTGCGGCGCAATGTGGGCGTGGTGTTTCAGGATTTTTCGCGCTATCACCTGAGCGTGCAAGATAATATTGGCTTTGGCGACCTGCGCCACCGCGACGACCTAGCGCAGATCGAACGCGCCGCCCAAAACGCAGGCGCAACCGGGGTGATTGCCGCTCTCGACCGGGGCTATGAAACCATTCTGGGCAAAACGTTTTCGGATAGTGCTGAACTGTCGGGCGGGCAATGGCAAAAACTCGGCCTGGCTAGAGCGTTTATGACTCCTGCCCAAGTTTTGATCCTGGACGAGCCGACAGCGGCTCTGGATGCGATCGCCGAATATGATTTGTTCCAGCGCTTCCGCCAGCTAACGCAAGACAAAATGACCTTCCTGGTCAGCCATCGCTTTTCCACCGTCCGCATGGCCGATCGCATCGTGGTGCTGGAGCATGGGCAAATTGCGGAACTGGGCAGCCATGAAGAACTCATGGAGCTAGGTGGGAAGTATGCCCAGATGTTTCGGCTGCAAGCATCGAGCTACGCAGGAGCAGAGGAATAGGGGGCAGCAGGTTGAATGTTTTGCAGAGATTTGTCTGGCAGAGATTTAGCTGGCAGAGATCTTGCAGAGATCTTGCAGAGATCTAGCCTTCCTTGCTTTGCAGGGGTTCTACGACGCGGGCGATCGCCTCTTTGACAAAGCTCTGGATAAACTCGTCGCGGCGGTTGAGCTGAAACTGTTCCTGCACGACTTCGCTGATGCCGCCGTCGCCCCAGTCTTGGTTGCGGCGAAAGTATTCAATAAAGCTTTTGCCTGCGATGCGCGTCAGGTAGGCGGCGGTGGCTCCCTGGATGGCGCGGCCAATGACAAACGTTCCAGCGTTGGTTTGCAGTGCCAGAGAAAAAATTTCCACTGCGCCCCGCACCACGCCCAGGCTGACGAGGGTTTTGGCGAGCGATCGCGCTAGTTCTTTGCCCTGGTCAATATTCATCTCACAGCCGTAGACCCGACCTAGTTCCACGACCATTTGTGCATTAACAGCGGCGGCTGCAAGCAAATCCACCATTGGCAGCGGCGTGATCGAAACGACCCCCGCACTAATCCACTGGAACCGCTCCACCACTTTTTCGGCTTGGCGTAGCCGTTGCTGGTCGAGAATCTGGCGGGCTTCATTGCCAAGCTGCTGAGATTGCAGCAAAATATTGTCGGCGATCAGGTCTTCGCCCTCTTCGCGCAGCACGGCCGACAGGCGACGGAGCAGCGGCAAGATCTGGGGCTGGGGCTGCACTTGTTCACCATTGGGCAATGTGAACGGCTGTGGTCGGGCGGCCACAGCCACTACATCAATAGGAGACAGTACCGACTGGAGGCGATCGCGCAACTGCTGCAAAATTGCCTCTAGATCAGCATCGCTGTACAAATCCGCCTTATTGAACACCAGGATTGACCGCTTGCCGATGCTGGAGAGCGATCGCAGCGGGTCATATTCCGAACGGCGCAGGTCGCTGTCGATCACAAACAGCAGGAGGTCGGCGCTGGCTGCCAGTTGCCGAGCCTGCTGCTCACGCGCCGTACCCGCGATACCCGCCTCCAAAATGCCAGGTGTATCGGTGATCCAGATTTCTCGATCGACCCCGCGCAGCAAAAATCGAGCCGTCTTTTCTTGCGTTGTCGTGCCCATTGCGGCCCCCACATCGCCCACGCCCAGCCCCAAAATGGCGTTGACCAGCGAGGTCTTGCCTGCGGACCCCGTGCCGAACACCACCACTCGAAACTCTCCCCGTGTCATGTTTTGCGCGATTTCGCGAGAGCGGTCGATCAGCGCTTGACGAGTCACTTCGTCTTGAATTTGCTCGACTTGTTGCTGTACGGCTTGCAGGTTTATTTCGGCTGCGTCGGTGCGGTTGCGGGGCGCTTTGAAGCGCGATCGCCCCGTTTGGGCTGGCCGCAAGAATAAATAGGCATAATAGCCCAACGCCACTAGCAGCGCCACCAGTAGTGCGATCACGCTGCCCACCACCACATTAGCCAACGCCGCCGACACCGCTGCAAGCTGGGTATAAAGCTGCGTCAGCGACGCAGTCAGCCACAGAGCAAATCCCAACCCCGTTAAGAGGGCAAGGATGATGAGCAACAAGCGCGATCGCGTCATGGCAGCCAGTGCAGGAGAGACAGCAGCAGAGATTGAGCGAAGTGGCGAAATTGCGGCGGGATAGACCACTCAGGGTGTTTTGATTCTAGCCTTCGGTGGTGTGCAGCGAGACGAAAATCCGCCGCACACGAGCAAAGGTAAAGTCCCGCAAAAAAATTGCTGCATGGCCAATGCCACACAGCAAGCTGTACCTATGAAACACACCTATAAAACACCAATGCAACCAAGCTCAAACCTGAAGTCTATAGAACCTCTCACCTGACAGGAGGCACACTTTTCGACAACAGTCACCTATGCTGTTGTCGAATTCCCAAATCTTTAGGAGCCTTAGGAACTCAGAGCAACAGACTGATGAAACAAACTGCACCTATGAAAAAACTTCAGAATATCTGAAGTTGAAAACCCACCTATAAGATAGAAAAAGATAGAGAGCAGTGAAGATAGGAGAACCTACATCCCACCGTTTCGGGGACGGCTGCCACCGCCGCCTTCGCGAGGCTTGGCCTTATTGACCCGAATCTCGCGACCGAGCCATTCAGCCCCGTCTAGATCGGCGATCGCCTTATCTTCCTGCTCCTCGTCTTCCATCTCTACAAAAGCAAAGCCTCTCTTTCTGCCAGTTTCACGATCGGTCGGCAAGCTAACCCGACTCACCTTCCCATACTCAGCAAACACTTCGCGCAAATCTTCTTCGGTAGCCTGAAAAGACAGGTTTCCAACGTAAATAGTCACAATCCTCTCCAAACCTAATAACGCGGGGGGGCTCGTTCGATGGATAAACCCGCAACAGCGACTGCTGGCACGCCTTAGTCTTCCATTATTCGAACGCTACTTCGCTGTCATCATAGCCGATCTATTAGTAAATGGCAGTAGCATGTCAGCAAAACGTATATATCTTTTGCCAAAAATTCCTAATCGGTGCTATGCGCTGAACATTATTATCTTCTGAAATCACTCTAGAGCTTGGGTAAAGACTGCTTTTCAGGAACCGAAGTCCCCTACAGGTAGGGCTTGTAGGGGAGTCGAAAAAAATTTGTCCGCTAAATCGAGCAATGGCGTTTTGTATTCTATATAACATTGAAAACCATCAAGTTTTGGGGAATGCTTGATAGCCCAAGACCAATTCTTTATCGAGCGATGTAATTTTAGAATTCTGCTCAAGCCCAGTTCCTAAGTTGTTCCAGCGCCGAATCCAGTCAACTCTTCGGACGGGCGATCGCGCCTTTATGCGACCGTCTCTGCTGTCGTCTCTCATGACGGTCTTCTCATAACAGTTCTCATAACAGTTCTCATAACAGTTCTCATAACAGTTCTCATAACGGTGCAGGACCGTCTGATCGTGACGATTTTCTCTCCGATCTGATCCGCTTCCTGTAATTTGCATCCCACTAAATTTGCATCAAATCGGGATAGCTAGCTACCAGTTCGTCGCGGCTAAGGCTAGAGGACTCGTCTTGCGGGGCCCACAGTAGCTCGTAGATTAACAAATAGCTGGGCGGCAAGCTACCCAGGCGACGTAGCGCAGCGGCTAGGGCCTCGGTCGAGCGAATTTCGCCAAACAGGGGGCGATCGTCTGCTGTGCCCACCAGCAGTGTCACCACGATGTAAGCCGCAGGGTCACTATCAGACGACTGGGGCCCGGGCTGCTGGCGCACGCGCCCGCCAATGTTTACCAGCGTTTCGGCGCTCAGCTTGCTGCGCTCAGCCAGCGAAAGTTGCTCAAACAGGCGTGATCCCGCTTCTCGACTCTTCACCGTTTGTGACGTGGCTCGGACATGCGTCCAGTATTCGGGCGATCGCAGCAATGCCAGCACCGTTTCCCGTAGCAATTCCGACAAGCTTTCCTGATTTCCCCAGTCGGCCTGTTGCGCCAGCTTGTTCAGATCGCGTTGCAAGTCTCGTGCCCCCGCCAGTAGCCCAATTTGAATTTGGGACACTGTAACAATGTCGTTGTAGAGTTCGCTGGTCGATCCCGCAGGTGCGGCCGTTGTGCTGCTGCTTGATCCCGCTCGCACATAGTTCAGCACCACGGGCAACAGTGCAAACCCAACGATCGCCAGAATAAACACAAAGCCCAGGTCAAACCCACCGCCGCCCACGGGCACCACCACCGTCGGCGAGGGCCGATAGCCATAGTCGGGAATGGGCACGAACACAGGCCCTGGAACGGGCGTGGGATAGTAGCCACCGCCAGCGGGCGATCGCGGCATTGGGCGAGGTGCGGAGGGCGCAGGCGACGACCCAAATCCGCCGCCCCGGGCCCGACCACCGACCACCGCCCCTTCCATTAG
>JBDNCP010000192.1:0-8313 GCA_046719575.1 Cyanobacteriota bacterium | reverse complement strand
CCCAATGACGCTAGTGCCATTTACGACAAACACCAATCTCTAACCAATCTCTAAAAGTCGCAGGAAACCGCAGGCAAGCCCCCCCAACCACTGCGCCTGAGAGGAAAGGTCATGAGTTACACAATTTCTCTTCTAAAAGACATTTACTTCGGCCCGGACGGCTCCTCCCCACTCGGCTTCACGCTGCTCGACGACAAGCTGTATTTCTCTGCAAATGATGGCACCAATGGCAATGAGCTTTGGGTCACCGACGGGACAACAGCGGGCACGACTCTGCTGAGGAATATCAACCCTGGCGGTGGCAACTCTTTTCCCAATGGGTTCACAGTTTTCAGCAACAAGCTGTACTTCTCTGCGAATGATGGCACTAACGGCAATGAGCTTTGGGTCTCCGACGGCACGACAGCAGGCACGACTCTGCTAAAAGACATCAATCTGGGCATTGGCAGTTCTTCTCCCATTAGGTTCAAGGTTTTCAACAACAAGCTGTACTTCATTGCGATTGACAGCACCAACGGCGATGAGCTTTGGGTTACCGACGGCACGACTGCGGGCACGATTCTGCTGAAAGACATCAATCCAGGCATTGGCAATTCCTCTCCTGGCGGATTCACGGTTGCCAATAACAAACTTTACTTTAGTGCCTCTACAACCACCAATGGCTCTGAGCTATGGGTCACTGACGGCACGACGGCGGGCACAATTCTGCTGAAAGACATCAATCCAGGCATTGGCAATTCCTCTCCTGAAGGGTTTACAGCCTTTAATAACAAGGTGTACTTTGCCGCAAGCACCCCTGCAAACGGCAGAGAGCTATGGGTCACCGATGGCACTGTCGCAGGCACGACCCTCCTCAAAGACATCAACCCTGGCAGTGACGGCTCTTTTCCCTCTGGTTTCACAGTTTTCAACAACAAGCTTTACTTCACTGCGTTTGACAGCACCAACGGCTTTGAACTTTGGGTCTCTGACGGCACGCCTGCGGGCACAACGCTCCTTAGAGACATTAATTCCGGAGCCAACAGTTCCAATCCTCAAAACCTGACCGTCTTCAATAACAAACTGGTCTTTACCGCGACAGATGGCACCAACGGCACCGAGCTATGGATCACCGACGGCACCGCTGCGGGCACGACGATGCTCAGGAATATCAACCCCGGCAGTAGCGATTCCTCCCCCTTTGGATTCACGATTTTTGACAACAAGCTGTTTTTTACTGCCGAGGACGGAACGCACGGGCGAGAGCTATGGGTGACCGATGGCACGACCGCGGGCACGAAGCTCGTGACCGATCTCAATCCGGGTGCAAGTGACGGTTTGCCATCTGGCAGCAGCGACAGCATTGGCGTTCTTGGCAGCAGGTTAATCTTCCAAGGAGACAACGGCGGCTCTGGCCGTGAGCTATTTGTGTTGCAGGGCAATGCGCCCAAGGCCCAGAGCGACAGTTTTGAGACGAATTTTGGAACACCGCTGACGATCAATGTCAGTCAACTGCTAGCCAACGATACCGATCCAGACGGCAGTTCTCTCAGGGTCACCCAAGTCAGCGGTGTGGCGAATGGCGCGGCCGCCTTCAACGCTGCCGCTGGAACCGTCGTCTTTACACCGACGGCGGGCTTTAGCGGCCTGGCGCAATTTACCTATACGCTGACAGACGGTACAGGGCTGGCAGATACGGCAACGGTCTACGTTCTGGTCAAGCCTGCAAGTGGCGGCCCCGGCGGCCCGGGTAGCCCTGCGCCCGGACAAGTCTTAAACGGCAAGCGAACCGCTGATACTCTGATCGGAGGCGCGGGCGACGATACCTTACTGGGCAAGGGCGGAAACGATTTCCTGCTTGGCAACGATGGAAAAGATTTACTGGACGGCGGCAAGGGGAACGATATGCTGGTCGGCGGTCAGGGGGCAGATACCTTTATCTTGCGGCGAGGGCCGGGACTGGCTCGCATTATGGACTTTGAAGACGGTATCGACAAGCTGAAGCTGGCGGGGGGAATCAACTTTAGCCAGGTGCGAATGGTGCGGGGCAAGGGAGATGAAGCAGGCAATACGCTGATTCAGCAGCAGAGCACAGGCGATGTGCTGGCGATTCTAGTCGGGGTGCAGAAAAGCCTGATTACGGCGGCGGATTTTGTCTAACGGCTGTGCTTGGCTGGCCAAAGATTAGGTAGGTAGACATTAGACTTCTTGCGTGAATCGTGTCTTGCGTGAATCGTGTCTTGCGTGAATCGTGCCTTGCGTGAATCGTGTCTTGCGTGAATCGTGGCGCAGTATTGCCATGCTACGATTCACGCCCTCAAAACAGCATTCATGCAAGAGGTTGAATGAATTGGCTGCTGGGGAGGAATTTGTCGAGCAACTCTCCAGCGGCTTTTTGTTTAGGGTTGTCCTTTTATCGTCGGGATACAGCTTTGCTTTCGGCGATGTACCAGCGCCAAGGGCGGTCTGTGCCCTGGGTCAGCCCAATGCGGGTGGTTTGCACGAAGGAAGTCTGTCCTATGTCAAGCTGGGCTTGAAATTCGGGCGATCGCCCCTCTAGCCAGAGTCCCTGGCCGGGTGCCAGCGGTGTAGCTGTCAGGCTGAGGTCGATTTGTAGGGCGCGGCACAGCTTGCCCGGCCCCGCCGCCACTCGATGCAGCTTGTCGCGACCGGGGTCGAGTCCTGGCGGCAGGCGGTCTAGCTCCAGCGCCCGCACCAGCACTGCGCTGGGCACGCCGTCCAAATCAGTGACGACGTTAAAGCAGTGATAAATACCGTAGATGAGATAGACATAGGCCCAGCCCGCCGGGCCAAACATGACAGCATTTCGAGCGGTGCGGCGGCGATAGGCGTGGCAGGCAGGGTCACCGGGGGTGTAGGCTTCGGTTTCTACGATCACGCCGCGCAGCGTTTCGCCGTTGGGCAACTGCCGCACCAGCACGCAGCCCAGCAGGTCGGGCGCAACCTGGGTGGCGCAGCGGCTTAGCCAGTCGGGCGTGATGATCCTTGGACTTGAAGCGGGCGTTGAGGGCTTGGGGGTGGCGGAAGAGGGCGATCGCACAGGCAATTTGTCTCGTTTTAGGTTTGTCTCGCTCTATGTCTTGCTTTAACTATGTCTTGCTCTAAACAGGTTGAGTAGGATGGAAGCAGGCTTGCCAAACCCTGGCTAAATCTGGAAAATTGTTGCACCGATTCAGCAGAGGCTCAGGGTTGGGCGACAGTGGGCGGGCAGCAACCTTAAACAAACTCGAATAACCCTTGATTTCGTCTGCTTCAGCCTTATACTAGACCGCAAACGAGGTTAATAAAAATGGACGTTAAACTGATTCTTCTGGGTATAACACCGGTCTTTATTGCGGCCTGCCTCTTTTTTGGCACCCGCAACGGCTTCTACGATTCAGACAACTATCACGGCAACGGCTCTGCACACTGAGTCGCACGTTAACCGTACTCCTATAGTCCTAACGCTGCTCTCCTGGCTCCCTCCAGCCCCGCACGTTGCCTTGCCGCGTTGCGGTTTCCTCGTGAGCAAGAAACGCGACCTGCTGAAGCCGTGACTGAACTTGAATGCTTGCCCTATGGGGTAGGAAACACCGACGAGGGGGTCTGTCTGCTGGTTCGGATGGGGCCTCATCGAATTCTGTTGGACTGCGGGCTAGAACAGATCGAGGCGCTGACGGCAGAAGCGGAGCCGCCTGCGGATCTGGTGTTGTGTAGCCATGCCCACGGCGATCATGCGCGGGGGCTGCTGGCGCTGCACCGAGCGTTTCCCCATCTGCCGGTCTATGCCAGCGAGGTGACGGCGCAACTGCTGCCGCTCAACTGGCTGGATGAGCCAGACGTGCCAGATTTTTGCCACGCGCTACCTTGGCGATCGCCCGTCGAGTTTGCTGAAGGACTCAGTGCCGAGCTAATTCCCGCCGGACACTTGCCCGGAGCGGCGGCACTGTTGCTCACCTACGCCACGCCCGATCGCACCTACACCGTCTTTTACACGGGCGATTTTCTGCTGTCGAATTCGCGGCTGGCAGAGGGGCTGCCGCTAGAGGAACTGCGCGGCCTGAAGCCCGACGTGCTGATTACCGAGGGCAGCTATGGCACGGCCCGATTTCCCCACCGCCGCCAGCAAGAAAATCGGCTTGCTGAGCGCATCCATCAGGCGATCGCCGCTTCCCAATCCGTTCTGTTTCCCGTGCCCACGCTGGGGCTGGGGCAAGAACTGCTCATCCTGCTCCGCAGCCACCATCACTTCACCGGACGGGCGATCGACATCTGGGTAGACGAGCGCATCGCCGCCGGATGCGATGCCTATCTAGAACTGCTACACCATTTCCCCAGCAGCGTGCAAAACTTTGCGCGGCATCAGTCCCTCTTTTGGGATGAGCGAATTCGCCCCCATGTGCGGCGGCTGCCGCTCGATCCGGGGCTGCGACAAATTGCCCTGTCGGGTTCCACGCCCGCCATCGTGCTGACCCACTACGACACCGAACTCAGCCAATACGTCCACGCTAGCCAGTTGCCCTGGCTGTTGCTCGTGCCCCAGCAGCCAGGCCGCGAAGGGGCGATCGACACGCTCACCGAACAGCGCATTCAAGCCTCCAAATCGCTGCGATCGCTGCTCAAGTCCGGCCGCCTCACCCTCGACACCTACCTGCTGGGCGAACATTGCGACGGCATTGGCACCACCCAACTGATCCACAACCTGCGCCCCCAGCACGTCGTCCTGGTTCACGGCCCGACCAACTATCTGGCAGACCTGGCCAGCCTGGAGGAACTGCAAAACCGCTATCACCTGCACACGCCGCTGGCGGGAATGCGCGTCGATTTGCCTGTAGGCGAAACCTTCCTCCAGCCCGCCGCGCCCGAAGCGCAATACGAAGGCGAACTGACAGAATACGAAGACGGCGCACTGGTGACGCTGCCGCCCGTGTTGTTGACTGACCCGCGCTGGCAGTCCTTTGCCGACACGGGCATTGTAGAGGTACGCTGGCAGGGCGATAGCCTGGTGCTGCGGGGCGTGTCTCAGCGAGAGCTACTGAATCGCGGCGACGAGCCAGATATTTTGCCCGGAGCCGAATGTTGCGGCAACTGCATCCACTATCGCGGGCAGCGCTGCTGGAGCCAGGCTTCTTCTCTCTTTGGATTCAAAGTCACGCCGGAGGGCTATTGTCCTGCGTTTAGCCCAGTGCCGCCCGATCCGGATGCAGAACAGATGGATTTTTCTACGAATCCTATCGAGCTAGAACCCGATGAGTAATGACGAAAACCGAAAACCGGATTTCGCTCTTCGTTCTTCTCTCACTCGTTCTTCTCTCACTAACGAAAACCGGATTTCGTTCTTCACTTTTCGCTTTTCGTTCTTCGCTCTTCGCTCTTCGTTCTTCGCTCTTCGTTCTTCGCTCTTCGTTCTTCGCTCTTCGTTCTTCGCTCTTCGTTCTTCGCTCTTCATTCTTCTCTCGCCGTCTGCCCTTTTGCCTTATAACGCGAGACAAAGCTGCCGAAAATGATCGCCCCGCGCCTCAAAGTTGGGATATTGGTCGAAGCTGGCGCAGGCGGGTGAAAAGAGGACGGTGTGCAGTCCGATCTGGGCGTGAAGCTGCCGCCCCAGGTCGGCGCTGCGCTCGACGGCGCGATCGAGCGTTTCCACGATTTCGTATGGCGTGTAGCCAATGCTGTCCAGGCGTTTTGCAAAGGCTTCGGCGGCGCTGCCGATGAGCAAAACGGCGGCGACTTTTTGCTGAATCGTGGCCAGCCATGCGGTGTCGTCGCCTTCCTTGGCTTCGCCGCCCGCGATCAGGATGGCGGGCGCGGGCACGGCCGCCAGACCGACCTGCGCCGCGTCGTAGTTCGTCGCTTTGCTGTCGTTGATGAAGTCAATGCCCTGCCAGGTGCGGATGTGTTCTAGGCGATGGGGTACGCCGGGAAAGGTTTCGACGGCATGGGCGATCGCCCCTTTCTCCACGCCCGCCAGCCGCGCCGCCAACACCGCCATCAGCAGGTTTTGGGTGTTGTGGGCACCGACCATTTTCAGCGCGTCTATGGGAACGATGCGCTCTCCCAGGGCGATCGCCCAGCCGTCTTCTACATAGGCTCCCCGCATGGGATCGCCCAGCAGCGTGTCTTTGCCCGCCGCGCTCGTCCAGCAGGCATTGGGCCAGCGGTCGGCCGTGCCGCGCAGGTAAGGGTCGTCGCCGTTGAAAATTTGCAGGGGCGATCGCGCCAGCAGCGATGCCTTGATGTGGTAGTAATTTTCCAGCGTGTAGTGGCGGCTGAGGTGGTCGGGGGTGAAGGTCGTCCAGACAGCAATACGCGGTGCGAGGGTAGAGGAGGATTCGATCTGGTAGCTGCTGATTTCGGCGATGATCCAGTCGGGAGATTTTGGATGTTGGATGTTGGATGTTGGATGTTGGGGGCTGGGGCTGGCGGGATGATCGGGGGGGGCGCTGTCTGTTTCCCCTGCAAGATTTAGCGCGACCTCGCAGGCTGCGTAGCCGATATTGCCACAGGCGGGCGCGTTCAACCCGGCGGCTTGAAAGATGGCGGCGGTGAGGGCGGTGGTGGTGGTTTTGCCGTTGGTGCCTGTGATGGCGACCCAGGGAATGGTGGAGAGCGATCGCCAGGCCAATTCCATTTCGCCGATGGTTTCGATGCCGAGGCTGCGAGCTTGCTCCAGCGCGGGCAAGTCCCACCGCACGCCGGGGCTGACGACGATTTGCTGCATTTTTGCCGGGTCTGGCGTGAGCCGATGCCCCAGCAATACAGAGATGCCCTCCGCCTGGAGGGTTTGCTGAATGGGCAGCAGCGCCTCTGAATTTCCCGAATCGCTGACGGTCACTTGCCAGCCCTGGCGATGCAGCAGCCGAGCGGCGGCGATGCCCGATTTTCCTAACCCAATGACAGAAGCCGACGGCATAGGCGGAGTGCGCGGAGTGCGATGGAGGGAGTGTCTGAAATCCTGCTTTTGCAGAGATAATCTTACCGCTTTGCTTCGCCGCGTACACATTTGGTCTAAACGACCCGATTTTGCCGGATGCACTCGGCATACCAGCGGGCGCTGGCTTTGGGGATGCGCTGCTGCGTCTGAAAATCTACATAGGTCAGCCCAAAGCGGCGATCGTATCCCCAGGCCCACTCAAAATTATCCAGTAGGCTCCAGGCAAAGTAGCCGCGCAGCGGATAGCCCTCGGAAACGGCTCGGTGGGCAGCTTGCAGGTGTTGCCGCAGGTAAAGAATGCGATCGCAGTCCAGCACTTCCCCCCGCTCCGTTAGCATGTCCTGCACCGCGCAACCGTTTTCCGTCACCCAAATCGGCAGTTGGTCTTGCCCCAGCACCTCGCTCACATGGCGCACGCCCCAGTAGAGGCAGTCTGGCACTAGCCAGAGCCAGGGCATGTGCAGCCGGGGATAGCTGGCAGGAAAAGGCAGTATCTCAAACCCCTCGGCATTATCTGCCGCCCGTACGTAGCTACCAGAGTAAACATTCAGCCCCAGCCCATCTAGCGGCTGGCGAATGATTTGCAGGTCACCGTTTTGAATATCGGGCGCGTCGGCTCCCAATTTCTCTAGCAAAATCGGGCTGTAGGCTCCGGTCAGCGCGGGGAAAATGATGCCGCCGTTTGCCCAGGCAGTATGAAAAGCAGTTTGGGCGGCGGCGATATGTTCCGGAGTTTCGACAAGGGGCACGGTAACGGCGTAGTTATCCACCAGCGCCACGGTGCAGGGGCCGGGCGACGCGGCGCGGATGGCTTGACAGGCCAGCCCATGCCCCAGCAGCGCGTGATGCGACGTTTGCCAGACCTCTTTTTGCGTGGCGACGAGGGTTCCCGGTGCATGGGGGGGAATCTGCCCTACGCCATAGCCCAGGTGAGTAAAGCAGGAGATTTCGTTCATCGTGATCCAATAGGAGATGCGATCGCCCAACCGTGCCACCACGGCTGCTGCATACTCTGCAAAGTCGTGTGCCATCTGCCGACTACGCCAAGAGCCGTAGCGATCTTCTAGCGCTTGGGGGCTGTCCCAGTGAAATAGGGTCGCATAGGGCGTGATGCCAGATTCCCCCAGACAATCCACCAGCCGCCGATAAAAATCTACACCCGCCTCGTTCACCGCGCCGCGCCCGTCGGGGATCACCCTGGGCCAGGCAATGCTAAAGCGATAATGCCTGATCCCCAACTCTGCCATCAGCGCGATGTCTTCTCGAAATCGGTGGTAATGGTCGCAGGCGATCGCCCCCGTATCCCCATTCAGCACCCGTCCTGGCGTTTCGGCAACGGTGTCCCACACGCTGGGCTTGCGGCCGTCAGTGGCGATCGCCCCTTCGATTTGATAGGCCGA
>JBDNCP010000191.1:0-8381 GCA_046719575.1 Cyanobacteriota bacterium | reverse complement strand
AGTCTATCCAACATCCAAAAACCAAGAGCTTGTTTGAAAAGTTTTCTTAATTTTCGCCTTTTAAGATTTTAAGATTCAGTGATGCATTCCGGGAATTCAGTGATGTGTTTCCAGAATGATGTGGGTAAGCTTATATGTGTATAAACTGTAACCAGGGTAGACCATGGCAAGAGATGCAGGCAACACCAGGGGAACCGCTCGTCGAATAAACATAGGGCCACAACCTACAGTATTCAGAGATTCGCTCAGTCCCACAGACAGAAATGACTTCTTCCGCTTCGTGGTTTCAGCGCGAAGCAGCTTTGACGGCGAAGTCTTTAACATTCCCAGAAATTCTAATTTCAACTTTCAGCTTCAAAACGCAAACGGGAGAAACATCGCCAGTTCAACCCGGCCAAATCGACAGCCCGAAAATATCAACGTCACGCTTGATCCAGGCACCTACTTTGCCCGCGTCTTCTGGCGCAAGGGACAGGGGGCATATCAAATGCGCCTCAGCCTGAATCCTGACACCGCCGGAGAAACCCTAGAGACCGCCCGCGACCTCGGCAACCTCACCAGTTCCACAGGCGTTGATGAATATGTTGGGCGCTCTGACCCTGCGGATGTCTACCGCTTCACGATAGACGAGCGCCTGACCGTCGGCGCAACCCTCACGCCCGTCAGCGCCGGAGCCGAGATTTCGCTACTGGATGCCAGCGGCAACGTGATTGTAGGCACCTCTGGCAGCGGCACAGAAGTCCGCAGCCTCCAGCGTGTGCTTGATCCAGGCACCTATTTTGTCCGGGCAACCCCCGTTCCTGGCGGCAATACCCGCTACAACCTCACGCTAAACGCTGGCCCCGCCCCCGATCAGGGCGGCAACGACTTTGGCAGCGCCCCGGCATTTCCTGGGTTTGGCTTCTTTCCAGCGTCGATTCAGGAGTATGTGGGCAACAGCGACCTTGATGACTATTACACCTTTACAACGACCATTGCAGGCGATCTGAAAATCGACCTCACCGATATTGCCCCCACCGCCGACCTCAACATCACCCTGTTTGACCAGTTCCAGCAGCCGCTCGCCTTTCAGGGCGGTGCTGGGCCCGGCGGCAATGAGCAGATCATCCTCAACAATGCTCCGGCCGGTCAGTATTTTGTCCTAGTGCAGACCGCAGGGCCAAACAACAACTCGACTTACCGGCTGACAGCCGTTCTCACACCCGAAGACAAATTTGGCGATACCTTCGAGGATGCAACCTCTATTACCAACCCGCTTTCACCAGGCATTCTGACACCGCTGAGCAATGACCTGGAAAACCCCAGCATCTATCAGGACTTTGTGGGCGCTGGCGATGTCGATGTGTTCCGGTTTACGCTAACTGAGGCTAAGAACTTCTTTTTGGCGCGCCTCAAGGACTTTACCGGCAACATTACCTTGCAGCTCTTCGAGGACGGCAAGCCTAACCCGCTGCCGGGCGGGGGTTCGATCCTGCGGGGGGCGCTTGGCCCAGGCACCTACTTCCTGCGTGTCCTGGCCGGTGGCCCCAACGATGCCTCGACCTACACCCTGGAGTCCGCCTTTGGCAAGCGGGAGAGCGGCATTATCGTCCGCGACGTGAACCCAGGGGCGTTCGATGCCAACGCCAACTTCCTGACGGATGTGAATGGCGTACTGTTCTTTGCGGGCACCGACGGCACTCCAGGCGCACCCGTGGGGCTGTGGCGTAGTGAAGGCACGCTCAACACAACCGTTAAAGTTGGCTCGTTTACTGAAATTACTGGCATTACGAACGTCAACGGTACGGTCTACATTGCAGGCAGCACGACGCAAACAGGTAACGAGTTGTGGAAGTGGCAGCCGACGGGCGGCCCACTGGGTACGCTGTCTCTGGTGGCAGACATTGCGCCGGGGCCTGCATTGTCGTCCTCTCCCATTAACCTGACGGCGGCTGGAAACAACCTCTTCTTCCTGGCTTCGCCGACTGGCAACCCAGTCGCCCGACAGCTCTATTTCAGCAATGGCGGTGCGCCCGTGGCGATCGCCAATGCGGGCGAAAGCATCCAAAACCTGGTTTACGTGCAGGCGACCGATACCCTCTATTACGTGGCAAACCAAACAGGCGTTGGCACCCGACTCCTGTTCCGGATTAACAACGCTTCGACTGCCAACCCAAGCGCTCCTGTATTGCTGGAAAACATTGGCACTCCAGCCTTCTCGCCTCGCTTTGTCGATAGCCTGAAGGTTGTGGGAGGCGATTTATTCTTTGTCGCCAGCGAAGCAGTGAACACCGAAAACCGAGAACTGCGGCGGATTGCTGCCGACGGCACGGTGTTTACCTACGACGTAGACAATGACCCCGACCAAGCCTCAATTGCTTCGGGGAATCTGAGTCTGGCTGTGGTCGAGTCGAGCGGTACGAAATATGTCTATTTCAGCGCTACGTTTGAAGATCCCGTTGAGGGTCTTGTGCCTGCACTCACCCGTGTCAACCTGACAACTGGAGTGGCTCAACGAGTTTCGACTAACGTTAGCGTCCCGTTTACCGCAAACAACCTGACCGTGTTTAATGGTAAGGTGTACTTCACCGCAAACACCTCAACCGTAGGAACAGAACTGTGGGTGACCGACCCAGCAGGCTTGCTGGAGGTAACGGCCCTAGATAATCTAGTGCCCGGAGCAGGTAGCTCGTCGCCTGACAACTTGATCGTGGCTGGCGGGACGCTGTACTTTACCGCAGAGACCACTGCAACGGGTCGAGAACTCTATCGTCTGGATAGCAGTGGGCTGCCAGAACTGGCGCTAGACATCAATCCTGGTCCGGCATCCTCGAACTTGAGCAACCTGATTGCCGCAGGTAGTCTGTCGGCGGGTCTGGGGCAACTGTTCTTTGTGGCAGACGATGGCGTGAATGGACTCGAAGTGTGGACCGTATAGCGGGGGGTTGGGGTCGGCTTACTGACCTGACTCGACCGTTTGCGTGATTGGCTGGGGCTACCTAGCAACAGGTCTGCTTGGCGGCCCTAGACGCAACTAGAGACAAGGGGTTTCGGCCCCTTGTTTTTTTTGGCGGATTTTTTTTGGCGGATTTTTTTGTGGCGGACGCAGCTTGGTTGAACGGGAACCCAGTCCGCACAAGCACCGAGCCGATGATGAACGGCTGATAAAGTTCAACAAAATCACCGAACACTCCGGGCAGTGCCGAAGGCAACACTGGTCGTTGGCAGTGCATCAGGAGTCTCGGCGTGATCAGTCATCCTCAACGAACAGACAGCTTTCGTGAAGTCGGGCCGGCTCCCCTCCGCAGTCGGGAGTTTGGCAAAACGACGTATTTCGGGCGGCTGGGCGGCAGAAACCCGCTGGATATCATTCCGCTACGGGTGGCTCGCCGCAGCCGAGTGGCGCTGGATTTGTCTGAACTGACTGCGGGCGTTGCCATGCAGTGGCTCAATGAGAAAGGAAAGACGGTAGGGCGATCGCACGTTCTGTCCAAATCTGGCTCAGGGGTTCCCAAAACCACTCTCCAGCCCGGAACCTATTATCTGAAGCTGTCGGCGAGGTGGGGTGTATCGTCCTATCGGCTGAGTCTGGCGATCGCCCCCCGCCCCCGTTCGGCCCAAAAGTCTCTGCGGTCTTTTTCATCGCGGTCTTTTTCAGATAATCAGGGCGATCGCTTTGCGCTCAAGGTGCTAAAGCTGACAAACGAGTATCGCCGCAGTTTTGGGCTGGCTCCGCTGCGGCTGAATCCGGTGCTAAGTGCGATCGCCCAGTCCCACAGCCAGGACATGGCCCAAAACGACTTTTTTGACCACCGTGGCTCAAACGGCTCCACCGTCTTCGATCGCTTTTTGCAGGGGGGCTATGCCTACCACAGCGGCGGCGAAAACATTGCCGCAGGCTTCGACACGCCCAAAAGCGTCGTGAATGCCTGGATCAAGAGTCCGGGACATCGAGCCAATTTGCTCACGCCGTTTTTTCAGGAGATGGGCGTTGGGTTTGTGCATTTGCCCAGCGACCCTGGCAAGATCAAGCTGCGCTATTACTGGACGCAGGACTTTGGCGTACCCGAAACCTGAGGACAGCATGACGCATTCTTGGAGTGCATCGCATATCCAGGGCTGCCTCTACACTGCGCCGTCGCTCTGGCCGGTAAAAATGGCAAACAGCCGATAGAACAGGTTCATGTTGACGATCAGCAAAGGGAAAGCAACTCCCGCCAGCGCAATCCAGTTGACCAAGCGCCCAGACAGCATTCCGGCCCAGCGCCTAGCCTTGCTAGCGCTGTTTCTGGAAGCCCCAACCAAGCGACTGGCAGAGGCGAGCAAGAACGATCCGCCAACCCCCAGAGCGACGCTGGCCCAAAACCAGGGATTGGTCTGAGAAAAGGAAATGTGGTTAAACCCGATAGCGGGCATCAGCCAGAAGGCAATTAGCTCCAGCGTCAGCCAGATGCCCAGACAGGTGAAAAAGTCGCGACGTGCGCCTTCGCTCAGAGACAGGTGTTGCATGGTCGAGGAGTGGGTTTGTGTCGGAAAGCTGTGGCAATTTTAGAGTTTAGATTGCCAATTTTGGATTACTCATCCAATGGACTGGAAGATTTTCTTTGACTGTATGCCAGCTCAGGAAAATAATCTAGCGGGGATGTGACGGAGCCAAGTCGCTTAGGCTTCATGGGGTAATATTGCCAAAATAGCGCCGATATAGGCCATAGCTCAGCGCCACCCGGTTGCCATGCAGATGCACTAGCCCCATACTGCGGAGCTTGAAAGCCTGCATTTGCTCCACCTCGACGGGCGCAGACGATTTCGCCACTTGGTTAAACGTGGCGGCCAGGTCGGGATGCTCCTGGAGCTGTCGCAGCAGGCGATGCAGATGGTTGGAGTAAATGCCCGAATCGGTCGGAGCCGTCTGCCAAAACTCATCTAGCGTCAGGTCTTGCCGCGCCAGATGATAGACGGCGCGATGCACCAGGTAGGGATGTCCGCCGACCAGTTCTTGCAGGCGCTCCAGATCTGCATCTGCAAGCGATAGCCCATAGCGCTGCGCCAAATCCGTCACCTGCGCCGGAGTGAATTCTTGCAACTCCACCGCCAGCCCCACGTTAAAGGGCGATTGGTTAATATCTAGCGGCAGATAAACCTCTGTGGAATGCACGATCACCAGTCGCAAGTGCTGCCAGAGGGGATTGCCGCTGTCGCCGTAGGCCGCCTCTTCATACCAGGCCCGCAGCAGCGCAAAAAAGTCATGGGCGATTTGTGGATGCAGAAACACATCATCCACCCGATCGAGCGCCAGCACCAGCGGTGCATTCAAGTCTGGCAGCAGGCAGTCTTCAAAATAGGCGGTGCAGTTGCCCTTGCTGCCAAAGGTAGGACTCCAGTATTCATCGACCCGATGGGGCAGGCGCAGCTTGCGGGTGATCAGCGCACAAAACCAGCGGAGAAACCCGTCCAGATCGTTCAGCGCCTGACTGTCGGCCTGCTGCAAGCTAAGGGCGACGGTGTGAATCGGGCTGTTTCCCCCTTCCGACAAGCGCCGCGCTTGATCTAGCACGCGCACCATCAGCGACGTTTTACCCATCTGGCTGGGGGCTTTGATACGGATCAGCGCCCCTGGACGAGAGATTTCGTCATAGCAGCGGGTTTCAGACGGGGGGCGATCGACATAGACGGGGGAATTAAGCGCGACGAGGCCGACGGGTAGATCGAGGTCTTGGGGGCGGACGGTGGACGCTAAACCAGGAGAGGCGATCGCCCCGCCATCCGACACGCCAGAACCCGCCGCGCCGTTTGGCAAAATCACGGAGCCGATTGGGGAACTATTCGCGGAACTGTTCGCAGAACCATTTGGGCGAACCGCCCGCTGAGACAGCACCGCCACCAGATTCGTCTTGCTGACCCGCTCTCCCAGGCTGGAGGAGAGCAATTGCCAGAGCTTTGGCCCGACATCGTGCTTGATGTATTCCGGCGTGTAGCCTGTTTCTTCGGCGATCTCGTCATACTTAAAACCGTGCCACGCGCCTTTTAGCACGGCCACCTCGATATTTTTCAAATGGCGGGATGCAGTCGCCAACACCGCCGCATCGGCAGCCTGAAGCGCTGTTTCAAAAAGGATGGGTTGGCTGCCGCTGGATGCTCCGCTGGCATCTGGCAATGGCTCATTCATGGGCGTTTTGGTTCACGGCTTCCCGGCTCTGAGCCTAGACTAATGCAAGAATAGAAACTCAGAGGCTCACGATTCAGATCATCTACACAAGTTCGTTTATTTTACTCCTTCCCTGCGGCGTGGATTTGCCCCTGGTATACCATCCGGATTATGTTGCGCCGCTGCCCGACAGCCATCGCTTTCCGATGGAGAAGTTTCGGCGGCTCTCTGAAATCTTGGTAGAAGATGGGGTGGTGCATCCCAGCCAGTTTCACACGCCAGAACTGCCGCCCATAGACTGGCTAGAACTGGTGCATACGCCAGAGTATGTGCAGCAATATCGCACGGGCACGCTGGATGCACGGGCGCAACGGCGAATCGGGCTGCCCTGGAGTCCGGCACTGGCCCATCGCACCTGCATCGCCGTGGGCGGTACGGTGCTGACGGCAAAGCTGGCGATAGAGTATGGGCTGGCGTGTAATACGGCGGGCGGCACACACCACGCCTTTCCCAGCTTTGGGTCGGGGTTTTGCATTTTCAACGATATGGCGATCGCCACTCGCGTTTTACAACATCTGGGACTGGTGAAAAAAGTGCTGATCGTCGATCTGGATGTGCATCAGGGCGATGGTACGGCGGTCATCTTTCAGGACGATCCCAGCGTGTTCACCTTTTCCATGCATTGCGAGGTCAATTTTCCTGGCACCAAGCAGCAGAGCGACCTGGATGTGCCGCTGCCGGAGGGCATGGAAGACGACGACTATCTGCGGACGCTGGGGGAATACCTGCCCGATTTGCTGTCGCAGGTGCGGCCCGATCTGGTGCTGTTTGACGCAGGCGTGGATACCCATGTGGGCGATCGCCTTGGCAAGCTGGCGCTGACTGACAGCGGCCTCTATCGCCGCGAGATGCAGGTCCTTAGCACTTGCGCCGCCCAGGGCTATCCGGTCGCCTGCGTCATCGGCGGCGGCTATGCGGATGACTTCAATGCGTTGGTCTATCGCCACTCGCTGGTGCATCGCGCCGCCAGCGAGGTGTTTCGGCAATATCGGCTGTGATCCCCCTAAATCCCCCTTAGTAAGGGGGACTTCCGGAGGGCGGCTCGGTTCTCCCCTTGCTAAGGGGGGCGAGGGAGGATCGACCGTTATGCCTCGCCAAAGGTGGTGAAATGCCATCCCTTGCGCTGGTCGCCTGTGATGTCGAAGACGACGTGCTTGACGATGGTGTATTCCTCCAGCGCGTAGTGCGACATATCCTTGCCGATGCCGCTCTGCTTGAAGCCGCCGTGGGGCATTTCGCTGGCGATCGGCAGGTGGTCGTTGATCCACACGGTTCCGGCTTGCAGCGCCTTGGCCATCCGCATGGCCCGCTGCACGTTCAGCGTCCAGCAGCTTGCGGCCAGTCCGTAGGGGGTGTCGTTGGCGAGGGCGATCGCCTCTTCCTCTGTCGAAAAGCGCTTCACCACCGCCACCGGGCCAAAGATTTCCTCACAGACGCAGTTCGCCGTCTGTGGCGGGTCAACAATAATCGTCGGCGGGAAATAGAAGCCCTGGTCGGGCACGTCACCACAGGTGATCACCTGGATGCCCTGCTGCTTGGCCTCTTCGACATAGCCCTTCACCTTACTCAACTGCGCCTGGCTGGAGAGCGGGCCAATGTCCGTGCCCTCGGCAAAGGGATCGCCGACCTTTACCTGTTTGGAAAGTTCCGTAAAGCGGGCCAGGAATGCGTCGAAGACCGACTCATGGACATACATCCGGGTGGCGGCGGTGCAGTCTTGCCCAGAGTTGACGTAGGCTCCGACGACAGCGCCGTGGGCGGCGGCCTCGATGTCGGCATCCTCAAACACGACAAACGGCGCTTTGCCGCCGAGTTCTAGGGTGACGCGCTTGATCATGGGGCTGGCCAGTTCGGCGATGCGCTTGCCCGTGCGGGTGCTGCCCGTAAAGCTGATCATGCCGATATCGGGGTGGGTGCAGATGGCTTCGCCGACCTCTACGCCGCCTGTGACGATGTTGATCAGTCCGGCGGGCAGCCCTGCTTCCAGGGCGATTTTGGCCAGTTCAATGGTCGTCGTGGGCGTGTTGGGGGCGGGCTTGAGGACGATCGCATTACCAGCGGCGATCGCCGGAGCAATTTTCCACACCGCCATCATCAGCGGATAGTTCCACGGGGTGATCGCCCCTACCACGCCGATCGGCTCCCGCCGCAGCAGGCTGGTGTAGCCGCCGATATATTCCCCAGCGGCCGCGCCCTC
>JBDNCP010000190.1:0-8500 GCA_046719575.1 Cyanobacteriota bacterium | reverse complement strand
ACCATATTTCTCCATGCCGCCCTTGATAATGTCCACATGCAGATCGATATAGCCTGACATCTCAATCGCGCCACAAAAAGAAATTTCCCCATCTCCTTGAGAAAAGTGAATATCCCCCATCGAAAGCTTGGCTCCTTCGACGTAAACCGGGAAGTAAATGCGAGTCCCCTTTGAAAGATTCTTGATGTCGCAGTTTCCCCCATGTTCTCGCGGTGGCACAGTCCGCGCTGCCTCGGCCGCAACTCGCTCATATTCAGACGCAGGAAGTGTACCGAGTATAGCGTTGGTCGGGTTTGGCAGGGCCGCTAAGACGGGCGTGTCGCCTGAAAGCCCTGCGCCGTAGGTTCGCAAATCTGGCGCAGTCTGGACAAGTTCTGCTTCACGCTTGTTCCAGGTTGCAAGCAATTCGTGGGAGGGAGCGCAGCCAATTAGTCCAGGGTGAATAATGCCCGCAAAGCGCACCCCCGGAATATGCCTTGAGGTCGTGTAAATGCCTTGGAAATCCCAAATGGCCTTTGCCGGGTTCGGAAAATGATCGGTTAAAAATCCGCCCCCATTGTTCTTATCAAAAATTCCCGTAAAGCCCCACTCATCGCCCTGCAACGCTCCAATGTCTAGCAAATCGACCACAAGAATGTCTCCTGGCTGGGCTCCGTTGACCCAGATCGGCCCGCTTAGGACATGCACGACGGTCAAATCTACATCGCGGATGTCGTCAGGACTGTCGTTGTTCTTGATTTGACCATCTGTCCAATCTTTGCATTCAATTCGGAAGATATCCCCCGGATTGACAGACACAACGGCTGGAATATCTGGATGCCAGCGATTGTGGCCAGGAAGTTCCTGTTCGTTCATTGGCTTGGTCAAATCTACCTGAAATAGCGTCTTCGGCATAGGAAATCACCCTGTTTGTTTGGAATTTTGTTTGTTTCAAATTTTTATTTGAGCTAGAGAGTCCCTATCTTCTAGACATATTTTGTCTAAGCATATTTTGTGCATATTTTGTTTTTTGATGTTTTTTATGAACTTTTTTATGAACTTTTTAGAACTAAAAATTTAGCAGACTTACTGACCACAGGACGACCCGCAGGAGTTTGTCTGTTTCTTGAAGGTTCCTTTAAGTTTTGCCAATTCAGCCTGCTAATTCAGCCTGCTGATTCAGGTCGTTTATCTCAATTCTCGATTTTGGATGAACGACTGATCTGCATGCTCGCCTGCACACTGACCTGTACGCTGACCTGTACGCTGACCTGTACGCTCAGACATCCCTAAGTCCAGATTAAAAGAAGCGGTTTAGCAACTTTGCATCGTATGCTCAGGTACTCATATAAACTGTCAAATCGACTACTAATCGACTACTAATCGACTACTAAAAAATGCGGCTTTTCTAGTACCAAAGCCAATTTAGGATACAGGCGAATTTAGGGTAACAACGAATTTAAGGGCGATCGCTCTCAAATAAAAGTGTGATTATTTGCAATCTTTTTGATAACTTTACTTAAAGCAGCGTAACCCAAAAAAATAAAAAAAGGATCGTGAAGCGGTTTAATCCTCCCGCTTTGATCATCTGACTTTGCTCATCTGACTTTGCTCATCTGAAAAGATGGTTTTTGTCGTTTAAGTAGATAGACCAAATTAAAAAACAGATCCTAAACCCTGTGCCGCCTGCTGCGTGGGCAGCGCAGGGTCTCCGGGTTCTATGTTTATATGTTTATTAATGTCTACCTACTGAGTTTCGTTCTAGCAAGGGCTTGAGAAAGTGACCCTACCGATCAATTCAAGCTTTAACGCGACCCAATTAGAGTCATTAGAGCAATGTGAGGGCTACAAGCTACCGCAGCATTTCGTCTGGCTTGAGCGGCGCAGTCGTTTTACGCCAGGAAGTTGGTTCCTGGGTTACGTTAGTCTGGGTGGTTTGCGATGCGGCTGAGGTACGCTTGCTGCGACGAACGCTATCTGCTAATCGAGAGGTTTGGGGAGGGGTTGTTTGCCCTGTGGGTAGGGCGATCGCCATCGTCCGACTCGCTTGAATATAGAGTTCCCCATCCGGCGTAAAGCGTGCTAGGGCCGCTTGCAGCGACGTATCCAGTTTTTCTACTTCTGCCTTAAAGTTTTCGGGCTGATTGACTGGATCAAAGGTCGCCAAAAACGTCACATTTGCGTCTGGATTGAAGAGAACATTTGCATCTTGCTGGCTTAGTTGCCAGGCTTCCTGAAACTTGCCATCGGGCGCAATTTGCCACAAGTTTAGCTCTGCTTGCCAGTTTCCCTGCTCTACCTGGGCGATCTGCCGATCCAGAATAGCGTAAGGAATATCGGTTTCGCTGTTGGCTTCAGGGCTTGCGCCTTCGACTAAGTATCGAACCGCAGATACCGTGATTTTGGTCTTGCTGGGCAGAGAAGTCGTGCCCGCAACGGTATATGTCCCGCCCCCCTCGTCTTGCACTTGGCGGATAGATAAGTTAAGTGGTGTGCCAGGGTTGGCAAGACCGCGCAAATTCGTAGGGGCAGACGAGCAGCTCAGAGAGCCAACTGCCATAACCGAAATCAGTCCTAAAAGAACCAGTCTTTTGAAGATCAGATAAGTAGTTTGATGAGTGGTTTGAGACAGGGTTTGGGGCATCGTGCTGAAGGCTATTTTTTGAACCTGGTTTTGCGCTCGCATTAGGGCAATTTGGCTGGCTTGGCGTAGGAACAAAAACATGAGAACCGGTAAGGGGGTTGAGAATGTTTAGTAACGGACAATTTTCAGGATCTGAACCGGATTCGCCTATGGGGACACTGTACAGTGGACAGGATGGGTTAACCGATGAGCCAGATTTTGATTGACGATCGGTACAAGTCGAGTCTAAACATGAGTTGGGCGATCGCACGAAATCCACAAAGTTTGAACGTAAATCCGCCTCAAACTTCATCTAATCTACATAAGGTTGCCCCCGACCCTTAAAACCTTCATCATGATGCGGAAGTGATTCATGGCTTGGATATTAACCAGTTTGCTCAAGAGTATCTCGCTTAATAGCCGATCCACCCCCAGCCTAGCGCTGGTCTGGCTAGGATTGGGCCTTGTGCTTGCCAGCCCCGCCACTGGATCGGCCGCTGCCGATGTGCCAGATCAGCCCCCCTCTGGTTCAAATATCCTGTCACAGAGCGCGACTTTAGAGACTGCCCCTGACTCAGCCAACGGTCGTCCCTCCTCTGAAGCGGTTTCTGAATCGGTCCCTGAATCGGTCATCGTTAGCAAAAACTTATCTGAAGCGCTGCGCCCGGCGATCGCCCAACAAAACCCACCTGCCGCGCCGACCACTGCGAATCCTTCTACTTCTAGTGCAAATAGCTCAAGTCCTGAAATAACCCGTGCGATCGCAGCGGCCGAATCCGCAGCGACCCATGCAGCGGGCGCATCGATCGACCCAAACGGGGTTGTCAGAATTGGAGTTTCCGTAGACCCGGATACTTCAGCTTCCACCCCAACAACACCGCCAGTCACATCTGCTTCAACAACGCCTTTCGCAATATCTTCAGGCGCTCCAAGGGCGATCGCAGGTTCCTCGGCTCCCTTCACGTTTTACCCTGTCACCCCTGGTTCCCCGGTCGGCGGCACGGCCGCCATTCCCCCAATGCCTGGCCAGCTGATTGGGCAGATGCCTGGGCAGATGCCCGGTCTGGTTCCGAGCCTTCCAAGCTCGCCCCTCCCAACTGCCTACGGCACGCCGAGATCTGGCATCGCGGGTGCTATGCCCCAGGGCCCCAGCCCCAGCGCCTCAGCACCCTTCGTGTTCTACGCGCCGCCTGCCCAGCCAGGATATCCCGCCCAGTTCATCCCCGGCATTAGCAATGTTGCAGGCGGCCCTGCTACCTATCCAGCCACGGTCATCGGCTATCTGCCCAACGGCACGCCAGTCCCCGTCATCATCCAGATGCCCGTGGCGGGCTATGGCTTCCCCAGCGGATCTGCAATGGGCTATGCCAACTCCTACGCGCCTGTCTCGACTCCGGCACAACCCTTTAATCCAAATGCAGGCTTTGTCTTCCGACCACCCATGCCCCAGGGCATGGCTCTGTCGATGCCGGGTGGAATGCCGGGATATGGCTATGGTAGGCAGCCACAGACCAGCCCGATGGGCCTCATACCGGGGGTCGTTCCTGGCATCCCTGGCTACAGCATGGCTCCAAGCCATACTGCACCCTACGGGATTCCAGGCAGTGTCGCTATCGGACAGCCCAACTATGGCTACGGCCCTAGCACAGGTGGCATGAGTGCCAATGTTCCAACACTGCCGATGGGCATGTCTGGAACCGCAATGCAATATCAAACGCCGGGCTGGCCAATGCCAGCTTTCCAGGGACCCGCCGCAGTTCCCACGATTCCACCGCTGGAGTTTGCGCCGCTGAGTGTTCCCGCTGCGCCATCCAGAACCGGAAACCCCTCTACGCCACTGCCACCGCCGCCTTATCAAAGCCAGACGGTTCCCGCCGGAGGTGCAGCACCAATGGGCCCTGTGCTGGCGCAAACCCTGCCGCCGACCTTTGTGCCAAACATCCAGCCCGGTGTTCAGCCAGGGATTCAGCCTGCGCCGCTGCCGCCGCAAAGTCCGGGCTTTGGCGTTGAGCAACCGGGGTTTCAGCAGCCAGGGATTCAAACCATTCCCGTCGCGCCGCCAGGTACGGCCAACCAGCTTGCGCCTGTTCCCAGTGCGCCTGTGTTGGGTCAGCCCTTTCCTGCAACCAGTGGCCAGGAGACGCTGCCAGGGCGACGAGAAGCCCTCACCCAACCTGTGCTGCAATTTCAAGCAGGCGCAATTTACCAGGGCGATGAGTTTTCGGCACGGGGAAGGCTGAGCGGCATCTATCCATTCTCGCCGAATTTCCTGGTGGGGGGGTCGCTGGATTTGGCAACGGGCGAAGCATTTACAGATGATGATGGTTTGAACCTGAATGAACTTTACATTGCTGCGTCGTTGCCGGATATTCCCAGTTTGCGCCTAGTAGCGGGGCAGATGGATTTGACGTCCTATTTTGACCGCAATAGCTTTGCCAAAGACTCGCTGACGCATTTTTTTAACCCTGTGTTTCAGACCAATCCGGCACTGGCAGCAGCGGCGATTGGTTCTCGTCCTGGTCTTTTGCTGAACTGGAGCATTACCGATAATTTAGAGGCAAAGGTGGCGACCTTCTCCTCCGATCGCAGCATTGATGACTTTGCGCTGAATGCGTTTGCAGGCGAAATCGGGTTCCGAGTCGGCAATCTGATTTTGCGAGGGACGTATACTTCATCGATTGACGGTGGCAGGAATGACGGCTTCCGCGAGTCGGGCAGCGCTGCCCGTGGAGACGGAACGTTTGGGGTTGATTCGGATGATCAGGAAAGTGCGTATGGTGTGAATGCAGAGCTATTCATTCCTGAACTCAATCTGGGTCTGTTTGGGCGCTATGGTCAGTATTACAACCGGGATCTGGATGAGTCGGGCGATACCTATAGCTTTGGCTTCAATTTGTTTGATTTGTTCCGTGATGGCGATCGCCTCGGTTTGGGCTATGGTCAGGCACTTTCCAACGCGGGGCTACGTCAGAGTGCGGGGGCACGTCGTCCCGATGTGCTAGAGGTCTTCTATGACCTGCCTGTGGCTCGAAATATCCGCATGGGCTTTACGTTCCAGCAGCTTAACGAATTCTCAGAATCTATTGCCGGGGTTCGCCTGCGGGCTGATTTTGATGTGCTACCGCGCGGCAGTTTCTAAGCGGCAGTTTCTAAGTCGCTGTGGCTTAGTCCCTTTGTTTGATGACGCTTGATGATTCCTGTTTGGTGAACCTCTGTTCGATCCGCGGTTGAAGTTGAGTCTGTTGAAGTTGAGTCTCTAGTGGGCGCGGTTCATCTGCGCCCACCTAGATTCCGAAAGTTCGCAACCCAGAGCAATGCTTTGGGGCAGAGCTACGTTAGGGCAGCGCGTGATTTTAATGAAATACCGCCGATTGAGGCAATCCGTAGAGGCGATCGCCTACGGCAGAAAACCCTTTATGACAACCCCATTTTGAGGCAGATTGGCAGACGGATGAAACAGTTGCAAACACAAATCGGTTGTTTGGCTGGGCTGGCGCTGTTGAGTGGTTCTCTGCTGGGAACGCTGATCCTAGCTGCGCCACCCGCTCTTGCTCAGACAGTCCCGTCGTCGGTGCGCCAAGGCTACACGCTGCTTAACCAGGGATTGGTAGATCAGGCGATTCGCGTCTTTCAACAGGTCTTGCGCTCCGATTCGCAATCCCTAGAGGCGCAGTTGGGTCTGGCGATCGCCCTTCGTCGGGCGGGGCGCGATGCCGATGCGTTCAATGCCTATCGTCGGGTGCTGGAGCTTGACCCCAATAATCGGCTGGCGCTGTTGACTGTGGGCGTGCTGGGCGGATTTCGTCCAGAATGGCAGGCGCAGGGCATCGAAGCACTGAACCGACTGCTGACCATCAACCCCAATGACAACGAAGCACGGGCCCAGCGGGCGCTGCTGCTAGGCTATCAGGGGCGCTTTGCCGAGTCGCTGGCGGACTATGCCATCGTGCTGCAAAACAACCCAACGCCAGAAGCGGTGCTGGGAGCGGCGGAAATCCACGCCTACGCCGGAGAATATGCCCGCAGTCTGGACTTGTTTAATCGCTATCGAGCGACGGGCAAACCCATTCGGGGTGGTCAGGCGATCGCCTATGCGCTGGCGCTGCGAGAAACGGGCAGTGCCGGCCAGGCTGTAGAAGTGCTGGAGGCAGAACTGCGGCGCTCCCGCACCCTCGACAGCACCACGATTCAAATCCGCTCGGCGCTGGCCTCGGCCTATGCGGCAAACGGCCAGGTCAACCAAGCCGCTTCGGTGATCACGCCCTTGCGCGGTCGCCAGGATTCTCGCCTGGCCCTGGCGCGGGCGCTAAACGACATTGCCCGCTTTAGCAACAGCCCCGCCTACGCTCAGGAGGCGATCGCCCTGTATCGAGAGGTGCTTCAGTCGCCCCAGTTGACCGTGGGCATGGCGCGAGAAGTCGCAGACGTGCTGAGCGGCTATCCGTCGGAACAAGCCTTTGCGCTGGAGATCTATCGCCAACTGTCTCAGCAGCAGCCGACCGACATTGGCTTGCAGGTGCAGGTGGCTGTTCTAGAACGGCAAGTCGGGCTGATTACAAACCAGACGTTCCAGCAGCGGCTCCAGACCTATTTTCAGCCGCTCCCAAACGATCCGGCTCAACTCCGGGCGATCGCCCAAGCCCTGATCCGCCTTGATTCTCCTGGCATTGAGCTATTGCCTTACTATCAGGCGTTGGTCAATTCTGGGGTAAACGAGCCATTTCTGAATTTCCGCATCGCCCAGATTCACATCCGACGGGGAGATCTGGCCGCCGCCCGCAGCGCCTTGGTGGCCTATTCTGCAACCTCGGCAGGGCAGCAAGACCCCTTTGCGATTCAACTGCTGCTGGCAGAAATTGACCGTCGTGAGGGCAATCCCGAAGCTGCCGCCCAGCGCTATCAGTCTATCCTGGTCAGCAATCCGGGCGATCGCGGTGTTGTGATCGGCGCGCTACAGGGGCTGGCTGGCATCCGCCAGTCTCAGGGGCGCACCGCCGAAGCGCTGACCATTTACGACCAGATCATCGCCCTCGACCCCACCGATTCTGCAAAGGTGCTGGGGCGCACGAGCCTTGCGTATCAGGCAGGATTCCTGGGCGTTGGGGAAGCCGAAGCCGTGCTAAATGCGTGGCTCGCCAGTCGTCCGCTGACCGATACCCCACCCGAGTTATACAGTCTGGCCGGAGCCTTACCCGCCAATCCCCAGCGAGAGCCGCTATACAATGCACTGCTCCAGGCAGATCCAGAGAACATTCCGGTGCGGATTCGCCAGCTCCAGGTCGTGTCGGTTCGCAATCCTCAGCTTGCCCAGGCGCAAATCCGCCAAATCATCGCCCGCGACCCAAACAACCTCGGCGCTTACTTTGTGCAGGCTCAGCTTGCTCAGGAGCAGGGCAACTTGGGGCTATCGGCCCAGGCCTATGAGGAAATTTTGCGGCGATCGCCCGGTAATATCGACGCGCTGGCGGCCTTGGGCGGCGTTCGATTCCAGCAGCGTCGCTACAACTCGGCATCGATGATTTATAGCGAGGTGCTGGCCCTTCAGCCAAACAACCCGACAGCCCAAAGCGCGCTATTGGGGCTAACCGCCGCCCAGGGCAACAAGCTAGAAGCGCTGGCACAAATTGCAGCCATGCAATCTCAAGCAGCGCAGATGGGCGGCATGAATCCAGTTCTCGTCCGCCAGGCCCAGCAAATTGAGGAAAGCTTCTTGCAACAGCGTGGATTTCAACCCTACTGGGAGCGTTTCTAAGGCGAGGAATCGGCGGATTGACAGACAAAATTCCTGCAATATGAGAACACGGCAGCGGTGCGCCGTCACTGCCTCTCGCTCATCCAACCTTGTCAAAGCTTGGGTTGGCGATCGCCTCCTGGGTCAAGGGCCATCATCGCTCAGCC
>JBDNCP010000019.1:0-45169 GCA_046719575.1 Cyanobacteriota bacterium | reverse complement strand
CTAAATAGTCTTAGAGCTTACGCAGTTGGACAATTTCTCGTGTTCTCGCGGGTGCAGCCCGCGAGAAATTGTCCGAAATCCAAAAAATTCATCGCAGGTGCGTAAGTCCTGAATCTGATAAAACGTTGCGTCTGACGGCGCGAAATAGGAGAATGACGCAGAATCGAGGGGTGACTTTCCTGCGATGATTCACCCCTGATTTACCGCTGCAATCTATCGTTCGCTATGTTGGATACTCCCGTCGGCTGGTTGGTTTTATTTTTGGTGGGCACGGTGACGGGAACTCTGTCAGGGCTGCTGGGCATTGGCGGCGGACTAATCATGGTGCCAATTCTCACGTTTTTGGGGCTGCCGCTGGTGCAGGCAACGGCGACGAGTCTGGTGGGCGTGCTGCTCAGCGCTCTGTCGGGTAGCTACCAAAACCTACGAACCGGCAATCTGAACTGGCGCGTTTCCCTGCTGCTGGCGCTGTTTGGCATGGTGACGGCGCAGGTTGGGGCGTGGCTGGGCGATCGCCTGCCTGATGCTTCTTTATCTCTAGCCTTTGCCGCGCTGCTGCTGGTCACCATCTATCTGATGGATCTCCGCCGCAAGCTCGCCCAAAAAGAACGCCAGTCAAATATTCCAGATCCCGAAACGATTCCCGAATCCAGCGCTCCTCTTGCTAACGCCCTTCCCCCCATCGCCGGAATTGGACTCCTCGCCGGAATTCTCTCTGGACTCTTCGGCGTGGGCGGCGGTGTAGTCATGGTGCCGCTGCAAACGCTGTTTCTGGGTGAAACGATTAAGTCTGCGGTGCGAACCAGTCTGGGGGCGATCGTGCCAATTGCCATTTCGGGCCTAGCGCAACACGCCTATAACGGCAACGTGCTGTGGATCGCGGGGTTGTGCTTGGGGCTAGGCGGCATTATCGGCGCTCAGGCAGGCACTCGCCTCTTGCCCAAGCTTTCCGATCAAACAGTCAATCACTTGTTCAAATCCTTCCTGATCGCCCTAGCAGTTTACATGACTGTGCGGGGCGTGAAGGGGTTTGGGGGATAGAGTCTAGTCTTTGGCTGAGTGGAGCGCCAGCTAGGCATCAAACAGACTTAGCAATCAGACAGACTTAGCAAACAGACTATGGGGAGGGGCGATCGCCCACTATACTCGACCTAACTCGACCTAATCATCTTGATTGCAAAACTTAGTGATATTTTTAGTGCCAATTTTGAGGTTTTTGCGCTATCCTGCGATCGCCTCAAATTCTCACGCGCTCAATCTCCTCTCAACCTTGTTCGACTCAACTTGGCTAGATTGGTTCGCCGTCTTCGGCTATGTTTCTCTGGCACTGCTCGTATGCTGGCGCGTCTTGCAAACCCAGCCCAGGAAATAATTCAGAAATACGCTAGGAAACACGATAGAAAGTGCCGCTCTCCAGAAAAACGCTCCTCAAGGTCTTCATGGCAAAAAAAACAAAGCACGATCTGAAATGGGTGAAAGAGACCCTCAGCCTCCCCAAAAACCACAACTGGAAATCGCAAGACGGCTACAACATCTTCGTAGCAGGGCGCGGTGCAGTGCGGTTCGATGTGCCCGCAGACTGGATCTTCGAGCCAGATGAAAAGTCCTTTAAGTTTTTTGACGGCAAGCCGCCAAACGACAACTGCCGCCTGGAAGTGTCTTATAACCTGCTGCCAGAGGGCGACTGGACACTATTTCCGCTGGTCAGCGTGATGAAGGAACTGGTCGAAAAAGACGAACGAAACATTCTAGAAAAGGGCGAAATTGTCAGCCTGAAGCGGCAAACCGCCCGCATCGTTTGGACAGAGTTTAAGTTTCTCGACTCGCAGGAAAATCGTGAAGCCTACTCGCGCATCTGCATTGGGCTAGGGTCAGGGGTGCAGTGTCTGATCACCTTCGACTATTGGGTAGACGATGCTGAGCGGCTCACGCCCGTTTGGGACATGGTGATGAAGACACTGACCCTAGGGTTGTTTATCCGCGATCCTAGACAGGGTTTCGCCTTTCCCGATTGAACGCTCCGGCAGTCAGCCAGGGCAAACGGTTGACCTGATATTGTTGACTCGATACCTTGACTCGATACCTTGACTCGATACCTTGACCTGATACGCTAGTTTGACACCAGAGAGCAGGCTTCAGACCCAGGCTTCGGACACGCAGCGCTGCAAGCCGATTCTCAAGCCTACTCTCCAGGCAATCCAAAAGACAGCCAAGCTGACGACAACCGATGTCAGGCTATCAACTCAGGGCTTGACTAAAGCTCAGCATCTTCTCTCCGAATGCGATCGCACAGCACGTAAATCGCCTGCACCACGCGCTCATACAGCGCCTCATCAGACCCTTCATGCTCAAACAATTGACGTGTTTCTTCGATCCAGGCATCAGCGGTCTCGGTCGTCCATTCTTCCGTTAGGTCTAGCTCCATCTCTTCCAGTTTCATCGCTTCTAGCTCCAGGTTTTGTAGGAGTACAGGGTCTTCGGGCAGGTCAATGTCCAGTTCGATCCAACCGTTTGAGTCGTCCCGTTCTGCATCCGCCTTTAAATTCCACAGCAGTTCCATCTGGTCAAAATCGGGCAGGTATTGGGGTCGTCGTGCCATGTCACCTCACCAATTTAGTACAAGTATACTAATCCAGATCGGGGGAAAACGCTAGTCCCAGTGACGGATTTTTTAGCTTGATTTAGGACTTGATCGACGGACCGAACTCATTCAAAACTCTGAAGATCTCATTCAGCAGGCTTTCAGGTTCGCCCATCCTTCGTGCCGAGGCTTGCGGAGCAGCAATCCCCGATTCTTGACTTCAGTCCGTCCTGCAAAGCGCCAAAATTTAGCCGTGAGACAGAGCATTGAGAACAGTTCTGGGCGATCGCCCGTGCTACAGTCTAAGCATCACAAGCGCTGACGATGCGCGGTTTGAAACCTTTGGGTTTGGGAGCTTTTGGTCAAAGATGCCGTTTCCCCGTTCTAGTGGTATTTTGCTGCACCCCACGTCGTTTCCCAGCCGCTATGGAATCGGGGATCTGGGAGACAGCGCCTATCGGTTTGTTGAGTTTTTGCAGCGCAGTGGGCAGCAGTTTTGGCAAGTCTTGCCGCTGGGGCCGACCGGGCATGGAAACTCGCCCTACATGTGCTTTTCATCGATGGCGGGCAATCCGCTGCTAATCAGCCCCGATCGCCTGTATCACGAAGGTTGGCTGACGGATGAAGACCTGGCCAATCTGCCCGATTTTCCGGACGAGCGAGTCGAGTATGACCGGGTGATTGAAACCAAAATGCCGCTCTTGCTGAAGGCAGCGCAGCGGTTCAAGCAACACGCCACCGTGGAGCAGCGCATGGAGTTTGACGCGTTTTGCGCCAGCCGCGCGTTTTGGCTGAATGACTATGCCCTGTTCATCGCGCTAAAGGAGGCCCAGGGCGGTGTTAGCTGGCACCAGTGGGATAAGGCGATCGCCAGTCGAGACTCGGAGGCACTGACCGAGTGGCGGCTCAAACTCAGCGAAGAAATCTTTCAGCATCAGTATTTGCAGTTCGAGTTTTTCCGCCAGTGGTCTACCCTGCGCGACTACGCCAACGACTTGGGCATCCGCATCATCGGCGACATCCCGATTTACGTGGCGCACGACAGCGTAGATGTATGGGCATTTCCCGAATTTTTCCACCTTGACCCAGAGACGGGCGAACCCGCGCTGATGGCCGGCGTGCCGCCAGACTATTTCAGCGAAACGGGGCAACTCTGGGGCAACCCGATTTATCACTGGGAGGCCTTAGAAAAGGCAGGCTTTGGCTGGTGGCTCCAACGGTTTCGCTCCACACTGGACTATGTGGATATCGTCCGCATTGACCACTTTCGAGGCTTTTGCGCCTACTGGGCCGTGCCGCAGGGCGAGGAGACGGCCATCAATGGCGAGTGGATCGATGCACCAGGCGCGGCGTTTTTTGAAACGCTAGAAGCAGAACTGGGGCATCTGCCCATCCTGGCAGAAGACTTGGGGGTGATTACGCCGGATGTTGAGGAGTTGCGCGATCGCTTCCAGTTTCCTGGCATGAAAATCCTGCAATTTGCCTTTGGTGGGGGTGCAGATAATCCATTCCTGCCGTTTAATTTTGAGCGCAACTGCGTCGTCTATACAGGGACTCACGATAACGATACAACCCAAGGCTGGTTTAGCGAACTGCCCGAATACGAGCGCGATCGCCTAATTCGCTATCTGGGCTGTACATCGCAAGAAGGAATCCATTGGGATCTCATCCGCCTGGGCATGGCCTCGGTGGCTAACCAGGCGATTTTCCCACTGCAAGATCTGCTAGGACTCGGCACAGAGTCTCGCATGAACTATCCCGGAAAGCCCGATGGAAACTGGGACTGGCGCTATAGGGCTGAGGTCTTGACTGAGGAATTGAGCGATCGCCTCTTGGCATTGGTAGAACTCTACGGCCGCACACCCAAGCCCCCCTCCACGCAGGAGCGGGAAGCCCTACACGATAGTGAATCTGCAACCCCTCCTCCTTCTCCTTAGGGAAAATCTCCTTAGGGAAAAAGAGTTGGGGAAAGGAGCAAGATAGTGTTCTCGAGAGAGTTTATCAAAGAGTTTATCCTAGAGCCGCTTTCGCAAACAGAAGGGCCAGGGCTACGCTAAGTGAGTTTGTCCTGTTTTAGGAAACGCTAGTTGGCGTTGGCAGAGGCTTGGGTGCTGTCTTGTCCTGGGGGTGGCGGAAAGACAACGGACTGCACAGCTCCAGGCTGACCGATAGGCTTTGCTTCCTGCTCGTTATAGGACACCAGCACGCCACCTGCGTTGCCAGCGCGGATGCGAACCTCGCGATCGGCTGCCCAACTGCGCTGAGTACCCGCCTGCATCATGCCTTCAAAATCGGTGCGCCCGTCCACCGTGACTCGCAGCCAGGATTGTTCCCGCAGCGTAACTTCTACGCGCACAGGCTTTGCCGAAACAGCAGGGGATGGGCTAGGGGAAGGACTGGTGGCGATCGCCTGGGCAGCAGGAGACTGTCCGGGTTGAGCCGCAGGGCTGGCGGTCGTCGGCGAGGGCGAGGCAACCAGCGATGGGATAGGAGATGGCTGGTTGGCCGTAATCGGCGTGGTGGAGCGGCTCCAGACATAAGACAATCCGGCGATCGCCGCTGCAATCAGCCCGACATAAGCCACATACAGGTGCAGTGGGCGCAGTTGTGCGGCGGGCGTTTCCTGCCAAGACGGCTGAATCTCAGCGTTTTGCGGCTCCAGAGGAAACTCGTTTGCGAGGGCGTGGCCGTCCAATCCCAATGCATCAGCATAGCGCCGCAAGAAGCCCCGGATGTAGACCCCTTCGGGAAGCTCTTTGAAGTTTCCAGCTTCGATCGCCCGAATCACGCGCGGCTGAATCATCGTCCGAGCAGAAATCTGATCGATTGAGAGCATCTGCTGCTCTCGAAGCTGGTGCAACTCATAGCCCAACTCTTCTAGCTTCAGGATTTGCTCTTGCTCTAGTGGAGAAAGACCCTTGCTCATAGCATCCAGCACCTTGCGCTCCTCACTGTAACGTGACCTGTTGGGACAAAATGACCTGTTGAGACATTATTTTGATGATCGAATTTTGATGATCGATCAGCCGCACAGACTCAGCATCATTCTCAAAAAGCCAGACTCCGCAGCCCCAGAACAGGGGCAATGGAATAAAAGCATATTACTTCAAAATCCTAAGGGTCTGAAGGGGGTTTGGCGAAGTTGCCAGCCTGCGTTCGGAGAAAATCTAGCTCCGTTGAGGTCAGGTTTCGATAGCGTCCGGCGGGTAAATCTCCCAGCGCGATCGGGCCGATCGCCACGCGATGGAGCGCTATCACCGGATGCCCCAGTTGCTCAGCAACGCGGCGGATCTGTCGATTCCGCCCTTCATGCAAGACGATTTTCAGCAAGGTTTTGTTCGGTCGGGCGTTGACGGGCGCAACTTCGGCGGGCAAGGTGGGGCGGCCGTCGAGCAATACGCCTGCCCGCCATTGCCCCAAGACCTCGGCGCTGGGGCGGCCGGCGACCCACACTTCGTACACTTTGGGAATGTGATGAGATGGATGGGTGAGAGGAAAGGTCAGGGAACCGTCGTTGGTCAACAGGATCGCTCCAGTGGAGTTGGCATCAAGGCGGCCAACGGGATGTAGCCCGCTGCTCTGGCGCAGATGCTCTGGCAACAGGTCTAGTACGGTGCGCCGTTGCTGCGGGTCGTGGCAGGTGGAAACCACGCCCGTCGGCTTATGCAGCAGCAGATAGAGTAGATCCGGCCGTGCTTGGGCACTTAGCGGTCTGCCATCTACTTCCAGGCGATCGCCCGCCAGATCTGCCACCTGCCCCAGCGTTGCCACCTGCCCGTTCAGCCGCACCCGTCCCGCCCGGATCATCTGCTCTGCCTGACGGCGCGAGGCAATGCCATATTGAGACAAAATTTTTTGAATCCGCTCAGCCATATCGACTCGTACTGATTCGCGATTTTGGATTGGCAATTTTGGATCGATGACCTTGGGCTAGTCCAGCTTTAGCAGGGCTTCCAGCAAGCTCCTCCGTCACGCTACACGGGCAGGCCAATGTCAGGTCAGACTTCCCTATCTTGGGCATCGCACCATCGCGCCATTGCCCAATGCACCTAGCCCCTAGGATCGCCGAATATTCAAACAGCACCAGTCCTGCCTACGCCAGAGGGTGGCAACGATCCAGCCGTTGGCTTCAAGCGAGTCGGCAATCGGCTTGACCTGATCGAGCAAAATGCCGCTGAGAACGCCCCAGGTGGTAGGTTTGGCGATCGCCCCAAAGCCGGGGATCAAGTCCAAGATTACCTCTGCCAAAATATTGCACACAAAGCCATCGACCGGAGCAGGCAGCATTTGAGTGAGGCGATCCAGACTACCCAGTTCTACAATCAGGCGCTCTGGGGCGATGCCGTTGAGTTCGCGGCTGGCGTTGGTAGAGTCGATGGTCAGAGGATCGGTGTCTACAGCGTAGACTTGCTTTGCTCCCAGCAGCAGTGCTGCAATCGACAAAATGCCAGAGCCGCAGCCAATGTCAGCAATGATCAAGTCAGATGATCCCTCGATTCGCATTTCCAGGGCTTCTAGGCAAAGCTGCGTTGTGGCATGGGCCCCGGTGCCAAAGGCGACTCCAGGATCGAGTTGCAACACAATGCGATCGCTCTGTGCAGGTACGGGCAACCAAGCGGGGTTAATCAAGAGGCGATCGCCCACTTCCTGAGGATGCCAATATTGCTTCCAGCTACTCGACCAGTCCTCTTCATCAATCATCTGCCACTGCACCACAGGCACCGCCACCCCAGCACAGAGAGCATCCTGCTTTAGCCGCAGCGCCAGCGCCGATAGATCCAGCAGTTCTGCTTGATTTTGTGGCAAATAGCCGCGCACCAGCACACCAAATTCCTTGCGCTCACTGGCCGTGCCTTTGCAGCCAAAGTCTCCCAGTCGCCAAGACACCAAATCTTCTGCTGCCGGATCACACAGCGCTTGAATTTCCCACCAAGTGGACATAAGGAATCAGAGTGTAAAAGCTGGCTGCGAGGCCGATTGGTTGGGCAGACCGTGCCCAAAAATCAACCAAAGAATCAACTTCTTGAGCCAACTCTTAAGATGTGGGCAACGTCACCGTATAGGCATCGCGGATACCAGGAACCTGGGTGATTTCATTCAAAATGCCGTCCGGCAAAGGATCATCCAGGCTCAGCACCATCACTGCATCACCCCGCACGATCTTGCGGCCCACCTGCATACTGGCGATGTTGACATTCAGGCTGCCCAGCAAGGAACCTAGTTTACCAATGATTCCCGGCATATCGCGGTGCAGTGTAAACAGCATATGACGGCTAGGCGGCACGTTGATTGGAAAGTCGTCGATGTTAGTGATGCGAATTTCGTTGTCGCCCAAAAGCGCACCCGTGACGGTGTGTTCGCCGTTGGGGCCGCTGGCCGACAGGCGTAGGGAACCCGTATAGTCGATCACCGCCGCATCGCGAGTTTCCACCACGCGGATGCCGCGCTCCTTGGCTTCAAGGCTAGCATTGACGTAGTTGACCCGCTCTTGCAGCGCTGTGGATAGTAGACCTTTTAATGCAGCCACCACGACGGGCTGGCTCTCGTTGTTGGCGAGTTCGCCCTGGAGCCGCACATTCAGCGACTCGACGCGGCCGCCCGTAAGCTGGCTGATCAGGTTGCCCAAAATTTCTGCCAGTTGCAGGTAGGGGCGTAGTTTTTCTAGCAAGTCGGGGCGCAGTCCAGGAATATTGACCGCCGAACGAGCAGGTAACCCCAGCAGCACATCGCGGATTTGCTCGGCCACGTCGATTGCTACGTTGACCTGAGCTTCTTCGGTCGAAGCGCCGAGGTGGGGCGTGAGGATGACTTCTTTGCCCAGGGATCTGAGTGCTGACTCACCCAGTGGCTCTGATTCATAAACGTCCAGAGCGGCTCCGGCGATTTTGCCTTCCTTGAGGGCGATCGCTAGCGCGTCTTCGTCAATGATCCCGCCCCGCGCACAGTTGATAATGCGAGCGGTGGGTTTCATCTTCGCCAGCGACTCGGCGTTGATCATGTGCTGTGTTTCGGGCGTTTTGGGTAGGTGCAGCGTGATGTAGTCCGACTCGCGCAGCAGAATATCCAGATCCACTAGATGGCAGCCCATTTGCTCCGCCCGTTCGCTTGACAGGAACGGGTCATAGGCCAACAGGCGCATTTCCATGGCTCGCGCTACTTTTGCCACATGGGAGCCAATTTTGCCCAGCCCCACGATCCCCAGGGTTTTTTTGTAAACCTCAACCCCGGTGAAGCGCTTGCGATCCCATTCGCCCGCCTTCACCGATTGATTAGCAGCAGGAATGTGGCGAGACAGAGCCAGCATCATGGCTAGGGCGTGTTCTGCGGCGGCGATGGTGTTGCCTTCGGGCGAGTTGACCACGAGAATGCCGCGCTTAGTGGCAGCCGGAACATCGACATTATCGACCCCTACGCCTGCGCGGCCGATGATCTTGAGCTGAGTACCTGCTTCGATGATTTCCTGGGTGACGCGCGTTCCAGAGCGAATCATCAGCGCGTCGTAGTCGGGAATGATCTGCACCAGTTGGTCAGGAGACAGCCCGGTTTTCACATCGACCTGAGCAACCTGCGAGAGGATGTCAATTCCGATTTGGTCAATTGGGTCGGAAACAAGAACCTTAGACATGATGATGGGCTGACAGGTTGAGAGAACAGTTTAGACAGTTTGTTAGACAGTTTGAGATCAGAAATCAGATAGCTTGAAACACGAGTAAAACGCAAACCCAAAACCAGTGCGGAGGATGAAGCAGCGTGAACTGTTGAGGCGTGAATACGGCCAATAAGCCGTTCAAATGAGCTGTTCAGACAATGATTCGTTTCAGAAAAGACCTGCTCTCTACCTCTGGCACGTGGTTCTGCGATCGAACCAACGCTGGGCGATCGCCCCAAGCCTCCCCCAGGAACCCTCAAGAACCCCCAAGAACAGAATCTTTGGACAGGGAAAAGCCTGGTCGGTTCGCAGTGCGCCAGGGCAGAGCAGAATTTTCCATAGACAGAAAGCCATTTTACTGCAAAGCGGTATACCGATTGGGTTTACACCCGAAAGTCTTTGGGTTCACGCGGAGGTCAGGTTACGAGGTCAGGTTACAACAAAGACCGAATAGACCGATAAAATTGCGGACTCTAGCCGGACTCTAGCCGGACTCTATACGGAACTCTATCTAGAAAGGACTCAAAGGGTGCGGCTATCCACACTCGCTGGAAAATTGCAATACTTTGAAATGTTTTGTTATATTTATTTACATATTGCAACAAGCCAACATGGGAGGCTGTTATGACGCTTTTAATTGCACTGTTTGTGATCGCCTGGGTTGCCGCTTCAGTCATTGGAACCCAAGCCTATTTCCGGGGCGAACAGTCCAAGCCCATCCACGAGCGCAACTGGAATTCTGAATCTTTTGAGCAACTGGCTGCATCCATTACCGCGACAGAAGTGGACTACAGCACGCGAGTTCCTGGTTATCTGGGCATCAGGGGCTAGAAGAGCGCAGACGGGATCAGCCTAGTTCTGCTCTGGGCACTGCGTCTCTCCTGAGGGTGCAACCCAGACTGAACAGGGCGATCGCCCCTGCTAGGCCGGCCGCTATCTCCAGTTTCGTGAAATCTCAGGTTGTGTGACATCTAGTTTTTGTGACAACGCCCGATTTGAGCCAAGTTACCTGTGCCCTCCTGGCTGGGGGGCTTTTTTGTGCCCAACCCCTATCTCTTGCGATTCTGAATGCCCAAGCTCCAGACGTTCCCGCTGCTAGAGCGTCATGAACATCCGCCGATCGAGTGTCCGGGGATCATGACTTTCCATAAAGTGCGTCAGGTCTTCGTCGCTTTCGAGCCGCCCATCGACCAAGCTGACAATGCGATCGGCGATGTCGAGAATGCGGTTGTCGTGCGTCACCATCAAAATCGTGCAGTTCCGTTCTTTGGCTAACTGCTGCATTAGTTCTACGACTTCGCGCCCACTTTTTTTGTCGAGGGCGGCGGTGGGTTCGTCTGCCAGAATCAGGGTCGGCTGGTTGACCAAGGCGCGGGCGATCGCCACGCGCTGCTTTTGCCCACCAGAGAGGGCGCGGGGTTTGTAATCCACCCGTTCTCCGAGACCCAGTTGGGTGAGCATGGCCACCGCTCGCTCTCGCTTGGTGCGCCAGTTGGGCATTAGCTCCACCGCCATCTCGACGTTTTGGGACGCAGTGAGGGAATCAAAGAGGTTGTGTGCCTGAAAGATAAAGCCGATGTTGCGCCGCACTTCTACCAGTTGCGCCCGGTTCATGCCCACGAGTTCGCGCCCTAGCACTTTGAGGCTGCCCTCTTGCACGGTTCGCAGTGCGCCGATCAGCGTGAGCAGCGTGGTTTTGCCAGAGCCGGAGGGGCCGGTCATGATGACGATTTGCCCCGGCAGCAGGTCAAGGTTGATGTCATAAAGTACCTGCTTCTGGAGTTCACCCTGGCCAAAAAAATAGTTGAGGTTGCGAATCTGGACGGTAGGGGGCGGCAATGGCGAAATTACCGCTGTAGAGCCAGAGGTGGGATTGGACTCAGCCGTGGGGCGATCGCCCTCCAGATTTTCCATCATGTAAGACCGCTCGAAACACACTGGGTGTAGCCCATCAGCTTCCCCCCGCTTGCTTCCCATTATCACTACTGCAACGTGGTTTTAGAGACAATGCGCGTCTTTTTGCGATCGCTCTCCGACAGTTCCTCGCCCTCTTGCAGGCGGGTGGCGTTTTCTTGTAGCACGGTGGCGGCGGTTTGGTCGCCCATTTGCAGTGCGGTTTTGGCAGCAGATTGCAGCATAGTGGCAGCTCCAGCACGATCGCCCTGTTGCAGCTTTTGCTCAGCAAGCTGGGTCTGGCGATATTTGCCCAATGCCAGCACATGCTGCTGCACCTGCGGGTCGGGCGCAGGCTGAAACGTCGTCACCACGTTCGCTTCGACGATCACCGGATCGCTCAGTACGCTCTCCAGATTTTGCGCTGGGTCATCGTAGCGCACCTGCACCTGCACCAGCGGATGCCGCCCGACGGGAAGCTGCGAGGCATACAGATTTGCCAGCACCACCCGCGGGGAGTCTACCATCAGGTCACCCAACCGCACCGATACCTGCCCCGCCTCCTGAATCGGTTGCAATTCCACCGTTTCGGGCACCACCTGCGCGATAGGCTTTAGCTCCGCCAGCCGTACACCGGGCATCATCTTCAGCAGCAGATAGGCATTCGTCAGCCCGACCGACTGCACCCGGCTAAATAGGCGCGTAAATTCTAGCAGCGCGTCTTCCGGCGTTTGAATGTAGGACAGCGCCCCACCCCCGGCATCGGCGATTCGCTCCAAAATGTCCTGATTCCAATGGTCGCCAAAGCCCAGGGTGTTCAGCGTCATATTATATTCCGCAGCTAGGTGCGCCAGCTTCAGACAGCGGTCGTTGTCGCCATGTTCATTTTCGCCATCCGTGAGCAAAAATGCCTGAGAAATCGTGTCTTTCTTTGCCTTTGCTAGTTCCTCGATACCCAGCCGCATTCCTTCGTCGATGCAGGTGCCACCGCTGGTTCTGAGGCGACTGATCTCGTTTTTGAGTCCAGCAGGATTGTCGATCACCTGGTTGGGCACCAGCACCTTGGCCTTGTGGTCAAACACCACCACCGAGAGGCGATCGCCCGGCGACAGGCTATCCACAATCTTTAGCGCCGCCTGCTTGACTGTCTCCATTGGGCGACCGTTCATCGAGCCGCTGTGATCCAAAATTAAACACAGGTTAAGCGGCGCAGTGCGACCGGTCGAAGAGGCGATCGCCGACATCGAAATCGCCAACTGTCGCTGACTGCTCACCTGCGCCACATCCAAATTGGCATCACTCAGCGACGCTTGCAGACCCACTTTCATAGCCCAGGCTCCAGTCTAAGAGAATGTGTTGAGAAGGGATGTGTTGAAAACATGCAGCATTTTCTGACAAGGTGCGAGACGCGCCGCCCTCAGAAGACAACAGTTGGGTCGATAGGTTCTGGTCGATAGGTTCTGGTCAATAGGTTTCGCCACCCGCTTCAACCCTCACTCGCTTCAAAAACCCTGTATTTCGATTTTCTGCCTCTTCAATACTCCAAGGCCCCAGTTCCCAATTCCGTAAACTGCCCCAATCTTCTCACGCTTTTCCCAAATCCCTGATGGGCCAGTCTTCTCAACCGCTGCGATGCCCCTCACGCTACTATGTTAAAAGCGGCGTTAAAAGAAACAGCGCAGTTCATACGCTCATTCAGGCGTAAGTCCTCCCGCCAGTTTACACGCCAACTGTTTCGGCAAGCGTCCAGGCGAGTTTGATCCTATGAGTTCATCGATTAAGGCCGTTCAGTCCAATTATTACTACGGGGATGCCGCCTATCGCACGCCCCCACCCGACCTGCCCTCGCTGCTGCTCAAAGAGCGCATCATTTACCTAGGGCTGCCGCTGGTGTCATCAGACGACCTCAAGCGCCAGTTGGGGGTCGATGTGACCAAGCTGATCATCGCTCAACTCCTCTACCTCCAGTTCGACGATCCCGAAAAACCCATCTATTTTTACATCAACTCGACGGGCACCTCCTGGTATACCAACGATGCGATCGGCTACGAAACCGAAGCCTTTGCCATCTGCGACACCATCTCTTATGTCAAGCCACCCGTCCACACCATCTGCATTGGCCAGGCAATGGGCACGGCGGCTATGATCCTCTCAGCGGGCACCAAAGGCTTCCGCGCTAGCCTGCCCCACGCCACCATCGTGCTAAACCAGCCGCGCACGGGTATGGGCCAGGCGCAAGCTACCGACATCCAGATCCGCGCCCGCGAAGTGCTAATCAACAAACAGGCCACCCTAGAAATCCTGTCCCGCAACACGGGTCAGCCCGTCGAGAAAATTGCCAAAGACACCGATCGCATCTTTTACCTGAATCCCTACGAAGCCAAGGAATACGGGCTGATTGATCGGGTTCTCGAAAGCGCCAAGGAATTGCCAAAGCAGATTCCGGCGCTGACTTAGCAGCATTGGAGTGCAGTATTGGAGTGATGCAGTGACCGGGTGATGGGGTGTGCAGCTTCCCCACACGCCTCTACTCTATCGCGCCCCAACCCCCTAAATCCTTAACCTCTAGCCCTTGACATGTCTGTCGATCCCGTCCTCCGCGTTCCATACAACATCCCCGGTAGCCCCTACTGGCAGTGGATCAACATCTATACCCGCATGAGCCAGGAGCGGATTATCTTTCTCAACCAGCCGATTACCGATGGGTTTGCCAATTCCATCATTTCGGCGCTGCTGTATTTGGATTCGCAAGATCAGAGCAAGCCGATTTACTTTTATATCAACTCGCTGGGCGATCCGCTGATGGCAGGCATGGGGTCAATGGCGATCGGCATGATGTCGATCAATGCGGGTCTTGCCATCTATGACACGATGCAGCACATCAAGTCGCCAATTCTCACCATTTGCATGGGGCAATGCTTTGGCATGGCGACGGTGCTGCTGTCGGCGGGCACGAAGGGCAAACGCGCTAGCCTGCCCCACACGATGATTGCCCTGGCCCATCCCCAGAGTGGCTCTCGCGGTCAGGCAACGGATATCGAAATCAACGCCAAAGAAGTATTGAGCAAGCAGCGCACGATTATTAACCTGCTCTCGGAAACGACTGGGCAACCCGCTGAGCGCATCCATAAAGACATGGATCGGATGTTTTATCTCACGCCGACTCAGGCGAAAGAGTACGGGCTAATCGACCTTGTGCTGGAAAGCCCGAAGTTGACTAAGGTTGGAGCAAGCGAATTGATGGAGTCTTGAGCGACTCAACTGTATGATTTGCTTTCGTATGATTTGCTTTCGTATGAGTCGCTTTAGCATCTCGTCACCCCAACATCCCACTAGGGATTTTCTACTATTTCTGGTTTTCTCGCTTTCTCGCTGTATTTCCCCACTCACCCTTTACCCCTTCAAAGACCTATGCCGATTGGAATTCCGAGTGTTCCCTATCGCCTTCCTGGCAGTTCCTTTGAGCAGTGGATCAGCATCTATGAGCGGCTGTTTCGGGAGCGGATTATTTTTTTGGCAGAAGAAGTAGACGATGGCATTGCAAATGCGATCGTTGCTTATATGCTTTACCTCGATTCGGACGACAACACGAAGCCGATTTATCTCTACATCAACTCGCCGGGTGGCTCGGTGACGGCGGGCATGGCAATCTACGACACCATGCAGCACATCAAGTCAGAAGTGGTGACGATTTGCGTGGGGCTAGCGGCATCGATGGGCGCGTTTTTGCTGACGGCGGGCGCGAAAGGTAAGCGGCTGGCGCTGCCCCATGCGCGGATTATGATTCACCAGCCGCTTGGGGGAACGGGTCGTCGCCAGGCTACTGACATTGATATTGAGGCGCGACAAATTTTGCGGGTGCGTCAGGAGCTAAATGAGCTAATGGCGCTGCACACAGGCAAGACTGTGGAGCAGATTGAAAAAGATACCGACCGGGACTACTTTATGTCGGCGCAGGAGGCTGTGGAATACGGTTTGATTGACCGAGTGATTACGGATGCGAACACTCAAAGTTGAGATTTCAACCATTCAAATTGAAATTTCTAGGAGCGAACGATTACACTTGGAACGCTAAGTGTTGAGCGCTAATGTGGAACGCTTGAGGCGATCGCCCGGTTGATGAACCTTGCTGAGTGCTACCGGATTTTGGGACTAAGAAGCAGCGCCACCTACGAGGAGATCAAGGCTTCCTATCGGCGGCTGGCGCGGCGATATCATCCCGACTTGAATCCGGACAGCGCTCAGCAGGCGGAGCAGTTTATTCGGGTGAATGCGGCCTATCGGCAGCTGATAGAACTGGTGCGGCCGACAGACATGGGCGATCGCCCCTCTCCTTCTCCCGCACCGCCATCTCCAGCCCATTCCTCGCAGCCAGCAGCCCCACCAAAAGCCACCCCATCGCCCGCTTCTGCTGCAAACGTACCAAACCGGCGGAGTGTAGCGGCTCAGTCTGGCTCTGGCATCCGCAAGCGCCCGCCGATTCAGCGCAGCCCGGATGCCTCACCCACTGACCACCAGCTTAAAGAACACGTCTATAGCCACCTCCAGCAGTTGTTGCGGCAGCAGCGCTATCCCAGAGCCGTTGCCTTGGTCGAAGGGCTAGCCCAGCGGTTGCCCAACGACTTAGAAGTGCGCCAGTGGCTGGCGATCGCCTATCAGCGCTGGGGCCGCCACTTGGTAGATCTGAAACAGCCCGAAAAAGCCCGCATCTACCTCAACAAGGCCCTCCGCACTGACCCGCGAAATCGCGCCCTCTGGTTTGAGGTTGATCGTGACCTGCGCCGACTAGACGGCATTGAGATTTTATAGCGCGGAAGCGGACTGAATCCACATTCCTTAGCTCCAGTCCTATACAGTCCTATACACAAGTCTCGTATCAGGGCGTTGCCTTGAGGACTGTTCGCTCTGCGGGGTCGAGGGTGAATTCCAGCGGAATGCGATCTTCGTAGGCTTTCACCACCTGACGATAGACTTCGTAGCGCGTGGGCAGCGTGCGATTGTCTTCGCCAGGACGACGGAAGGTAATCGTATAATCAACGGTTTTGTTCAGTCGGGGGGTGCCGGGTCGCTCTTGCCGCTGCTGACGAGCCTCTATGTCATCAATGGTTGGCTTGGGCGGCAGGGCAGGCCACCAGAGTCCCTTCTCGTCGGGGCCGGTGACTGCGCCATCGGGCTTTTGGCCGTTGCGATTTTCTAGCGAGGTCGAGGCAAATGCTTCGATGCGGGGGGGACGTTCGCCCGGTCGGTTTGCGCCCTCATATTCCACCAGCCAGGTGTAGGTCGTTGTGGCGGTGGCTTGATATTGAGTGGAAATGGGCGTTTCGCAGCCGCTAATCGCCAGCATGGGCAGGCTGGCCAGCAGTAGCGCGATGCGTTGCCAGGGGCAGGTTCCAGCGGCTTTGTGGGAGAGGGGCGATCGCAGAGATTGGGTCATAGCGCGTTCTATCCAGGAATACAGCGGTTCTGAGGCTAGTGAGGCACTTGGTTGGTCATTGAGTCCAATTAAATCCATGCGGGCCCACGGTGCATCTTTCCAGTGTGGTGCGTACCCCACCCACTCCAAAATGCGGTCCACACAGGCTGTTGCCTCCAATATTTTAATTTTGTTTGCTCCCAGTCGTGGATAAACCCCAGCCCTAGACACTTTTCACAAAGTCACAAGCAGAGTCATCGGTCAAGTCCTGCTTGACGGACAAAACTCCTACAATCTTGATCCGCTCGTCGGTTGGGTTAGCGTCAGCGTCACTCAACCGAATCTAGGCGGGTACTGGGTTTGACGTTAGATTTGCCCCATTGTCTGGACAGAACATTTAGGGCTTACGCAGTTGGACTATTTCTCGCGGGCTGCGCCCGCGAGAAATAGTCCGAAATCCAAAAAGTTCATCGCAGGTGCGTAAGTCCTGACATTGTCTGGACATCAGTAGATAGACCAAATTAAAACCAGATCCTAAACCCTGCGCGGGCGGCGAAGGGTCTTTGGGTTCTATGTTTATTCATGTCTGCCTACTTAGAATCTTCTATGGCAATCCTAAATGGGTGGTAAGGGGGCACTCCAGCGGGGTACGCCTCTTACCACCTGCTCATCTCGCAATTGATTTAGGACTGCTATAGAATCTTTCAGCATTTACATTTCTCAGCAGCCGGTCAACAGGATTCAAACCTTTTTGGAAAGGGCGATCGCCCCGCTTCAAGCTACTAGAAAAAGTGCCATCCAAACGCAGTCAGACTGGCTGAATGAAAGTTGATCCGTGCTGTAAAAATAGCGCTATAGTCAATAGGCGAAAACGCTCTCAAGCAGTTTTTAGCCTCATTTGTTGACGATCAATTGGCTTTTAATGAGCATTTATCCGGCCGTTTAGGTCAGCATTTTGTTTGAGTACTTTGTCAAAACGTTGTCAAAACGTTGCGGCCCGTTTTCACGCACCCCAAGGATGTTTGAATGGCAACACCAATCACAGGCGATTCTCAAAACAACCGTATCGAAGGCACTTCTGGTAATGACATCATTTTGGGTGGCGCGGGAAACGATACGCTGTTGGGCTTGGGGGGTGACGATCGGCTATTTGGTGAGGCAGGAGACGATCGATTAGACGGTGGGATTGGCAGTGATGTTTTGAGTGGCGGCGAGGGAAATGACCAACTGGATGGCGGCATCGGTGACGATACGCTGGATGGCGGTGCAGGGAGCGACACGCTAACCGGGGGAGCCGGAAACAATACTTACATTATTGATTCACTGGGCGATCGCATCGTTCAAAGCAACAACCAGACCGTTACCACTATCCGTTCTTTCATTACCTTTAACCTCAGCTCTTTGGGGCTATCGACGGGTTTGCAAAACCTGATCTTGTTGGGCAATGCCGATATCAACGGCATCGGCAACAATGGGGATAACGTGCTGGTCGGCAATCGTGGCAGCAACGTGCTGCGAGGGCTGGCGGGAGATGACCGCATCTCTGGCGGGCCAGGCGGCAATGACATTCTAGACGGCGGCCCTGGCAACGATATCCTGGTGGGCAACGGGGGCAACAATACCTTTGTGATTGACAGTCCGGGCGATCGCATCGTGGGTGCAGGGCGCGGCATCGACACGGTTGAGTCCTCGGTAGACTATTTCTTGGTGCAGGGGCTGGAGAACTGCAACCTGCGGGGCGATGCGCGGCTCTGCGTGGGCAACAAGCTCAACAACACGCTGACGGGCAACCGCAACGACAACACCCTCGTCGGCGGCGCTGGTGCAGACAGGCTGCTGGGCAACGACGGCAACGACACCCTTAGCGGCGGCCAGGGCGATGACGACCTCACGGGCGGCCGGGGCAACGACACGCTGACGGGCGGCGAGGGGCGAGATTTGTTCTATTACCGGAGCGATCGCAGCTTTAGAACCAGCGACTTTGGGCGCGATACGATCACCGATTTTCGGGACACAGATAGTATTGTGCTATCGCGACGCACCTTCGGACTCCGCAGCAGTCGCGGCTTTGGGTTTAGCCAGGAAAGTGAATTTGCGGTCGTAGCGAACAATCGCCTGGCCGCTAGCAGCAGCGCCCGCATCGTCTACAGCACCGGGTCGCGCACGCTGTTTCTCAACACCAACGGCAGCAGCAGTGGCTTTGGCTCCTCTGGCAGCAGTGGCGCGTTCATTGCGTTTAGCAGTAACACCAGCCTCAGCCCCCTTAGTTTCCTGATTATTTAGCCCCCAGATTGGCAACCCTCTTCGCGGTGGTCAGCAGTGGTAAATAGGTAGACCAAATTAAAAGCCGGATTCCAAACCCTGCGCCGCTTGCTGCGCGGGCTATGAAGGGGTCTTGATTGGATGTTTATTGGTGTCCACTACTTATCCACCCATCGGCTGACAACCTCTGCCAATAGATTGGGGTTATGATAAATAAAATTGTTGATATTTCTTAATACTGGATGGTTGAATCCTCCGCTGGCTTGGGGCAGTCCAAGGCAAACCTCACGGACTTCATAGCCGAGAAAGTGCTGTTTGGCAATCGCCCAACGCCCGAACTGGTTGCAATTCTGCTGGTTTATTTCGTGCAGGGCATTTTGGGTCTGGCACGGCTGGCAGTGAGCTTTTTCCTGAAAGACGAGCTGGCGCTGAGTCCGGCGCAGGTGTCGGCGCTACTGGGCGTGGCGGCGATTCCGTGGATGATCAAACCAGTGTTTGGCTTTATGTCCGACGGGCTACCGATTTTTGGCTATCGCCGCCGGCCATATCTGGTGTTGTCGGGCGTGTTGGGGGCGATCGCCTGGGTCGCTATGGCCACGGTGGTTCATACGGCCTGGGCTGCGACATTGGCGATCGCCCTCAGTTCACTGGCGATCGCCGTCAGCGATGTCATCGTCGATTCCCTGGTGGTCGAACGGGCCCGCCTAGAATCCACTAAAGCTTCTGGCTCACTGCAATCGATCTGCTGGGGCGCATCGGCCCTGGGTGGGCTGATTACCGCCTACCTCAGCGGCTTTTTGCTAGAGCGGTTTTCGGTACAGACGGTGTTTGCGATCACCGCCACCTTCCCGCTGATCGTGTCGCTGGTGGCAGGGCTAATCGCTGAATCTCCTACCACCCAACCCGCTGACTGGTCAGCCATTCGGTCACAGGTCAAAGACCTGCGGGCCGCCATCTCACAAAAATCCATCTGGCTGCCCACAGCGTTTCTCTTCCTCTGGCAAGCCACACCCACTGCGGAATCCGCCTTCTTCTTCTTCACCACCAACGACCTCGGCTTCACGCCAGAGTTTCTTGGTCGTGTCCGCTTGGTCACCAGCCTCGCCTCGCTGCTGGGCATCTGGATGTTTCAGCGGTTCTTTCGCGCCGTGCCGTTCCGCACCTTTTTCGGCTGGACGATTGTCATCTCGACGCTGCTGGGCATGACGATGCTGCTGCTTGTGACCCACGCCAACCGGGCGCTCGGCATCGACGACCACTGGTTTAGCCTGGGCGACAGCCTGATCCTGACGGTGATGGGGCAAATTGCCTACATGCCCGTGCTGATTTTGGCTGCCCGCCTCTGTCCCCCCGGTGTAGAAGCCACGCTCTTTGCCCTGCTGATGTCCATCACCAACCTGGCCGCGCTAGTGTCCTATGAACTGGGCGCGGGGCTGATGCACTGGCTCGGCGTGACCGAAGACAACTTCTCGAACCTCTGGCTCCTGGTCATCATCACCAACCTCAGTACCCTGCTGCCGCTGCCCTTCCTCGGCTGGCTCCCTGGCAAGGAAGACGAAACGCTGAAAATTCACACCCCGACTCCGCGAGTAGCACCGCCCGTCGTCGAAATTGGCGAGGGTGTAGGAGTCGCAGAGTGAGGAGGGAATGGAGAGGGGAAGAGAATACTGCCTCATCATTCCGTCCTCGCCTCATCGTCTCATCCCATCACCCCACCATCCCATCACCCACCCTCCTCTATGCAAACCCAGCCTCTACCCACCACCCGCCCATACAACCGCAAAGACTGGCAGACGGGCTATCGCTCGTTAGAGCAAGAGTTTGACTATGCCATTACGGAGGTAGAGGGCGAAATTCCGGCTGAACTGGAGGGGACGCTGTTTCGCAATGGGCCGGGGCGGCTGGAACTGGGTGGACAGCGCTATCGCCACCCCTTTGACGGAGACGGGATGGTGTGTGCGATCGCCCTCCGCAACGGTCGCGCCCATTTTCGCAATCGCTTTGTACGAACGGAGGGATTCGTTGCCGAGCAGCAGGCGCAGAAAATTCTCTATCGCGGCGTATTTGGCACGCAAAAGCCGGGTGGCGTGCTGGCAAACGCCTTTGACCTGCGCCGCAAAAATATTGCCAATACCAATGTCATCTATTGGGGCGGCAAGCTGCTGGCGCTGTGGGAGGCGGCCGAACCCTATCGCCTCAACCCGCGCACGCTAGAAACCCTGGGCACTGACGACTTGAATGGCGGACTGAAGCCCGGTGAATCCTTCGCAGCGCATCCGTGGGTTGACCCTGCTAGCGAACTTGATGGCGGCGAACCCTGCCTGGTGAATTTTTCGATTACGCCGGGGCTTTCGACGCGAATCACGGTCTATGAGCTAAATCTGGCGGGCGATGTGGTGCGCCGCTATAGCCATTCGGTGCCCGGTTTCGCGTTTATCCACGATTTTGTGATTACGCCGCATTACTGCATCTTTTTCCAAAATGCGGTGTCGTTTAACCCGCTGCCGTTTGTGCTGGGGCAAAAGGGCGCGGGCGAGTGCGTCGAGTTTCACCCCGAAAAGCCGACGCAGGTGGTGATCATTGCTCGCCAGGGCAACCATGAGAAGCAGGTGATTTCGGTCAATTCGGGCTTTGTGTTTCACCATGTAAACGCCTTCGAGGAGGGCAAAACGCTGGTGGTGGACTCCATCAGCTACGACTCGCTGCCGACGCTGGAGCCGGGGCAAGACTATCGCGAGGTGGATTTTGACGCGCTGGCTCCGGGGCAACTTTGGCGCTTCCGGTTTGACCTGGCGGGGGGTTCCGTTGCCCAGCAAAAGCTAGACGAGCGCTGCGTCGAGTTTCCCGTGGTGCATCCCGACCGGGTGGGGCGCGACTACCGCTATCTGTTTGTCGGCGCGGCCCATGAGCCGACGGGCAACGCGCCGCTGCAAGGCGTGCTGAAGGCGGATTTGCAGACGGGCGATCGCCAGCTTTGGAGTGCTGCGCCCTACGGCTATGGCAGCGAACCGATTTTTGTGCCGCGGCCGGGCGCAACCGCCGAGGATGACGGCTGGGTGCTGGTGTTGATTTACAACGCCGAGCGACAAAAGTCGGAGCTGGTGATTTTGGATGGGCAGGATTTAGAAAAAGGGGCGATCGCCACGCTGCGGCTCCAGCATCACGTCCCTTACGGACTGCACGGCAGCTTTACGCCTGAATATTTTGGCAATGCCTACTGATGAGGAAAGAGTGACTATACTATCTGCCTGCTGAACTAAAAGCCCGCCTGGAAGAAATCTCCAAGCGGGATAGGCGATCGCCCACTGCTACGATCGAGTACGATCATCGAGGTGCTGTTGATTGAAGCGCTCACGGCTAGAGGCGAATCTTTCCCAGAGTGAGCGCGAAAAAACGCCCAGAATTGAGAATTGATCTGAACCTAGAACAAGCCTGAGAACGCTTCCAGGGCCTCTTCTTCTAGCACGGGGCCGATGACTTCCACCGGGCGCTTGCCGTGCTTTAGCACTGCTTCGGCGCTGAGCGGCAGTTGGTAGGGCGACTCGCCCTGAGTTTTGTAGAGGCGATCGCTGCTGAGGGCATACACTAGCCGCCCAATGCCGCTCCAAAACACGGCTCCGGCACACATGGGGCAGGGTTCGGTGCTGGCGTAGAGGGTGCATTGCTCCAGCGCCTCCAGGCTGAGGCTTTTGTCCATTTGCCGCAGCAGGTTGGTTTCGGCGTGCCCGGTGCAGTCGTGGTCGGTGATTTGGGTGTTTTCGGCTTCTGCCAGGATTTGCCCCGACGGATTCGCCAGCACTGCGCCAAAGGGTCGGTTGCCTGACTCACGGGCGCTATAAGACAGGGCGATCGCCCGCCGCAACATGACTAGATCCTGTTCACTCACGTTCTGCATGTCGGTCATTCCTCGGTCACACCAGCATCGATATGTCCCTTATCATCTCACCCAACGACTTCACCCTTGCGCTGGTGTCTGGCTCTGTCCTTCGGCTGGTTTGGGGAAACCGTTGGGAATCTCGAAGCGATCGCCCGTGCGGCAATATTCATAGCCCGCCATCCGGCCGATCGCGCCCAGCTTGTCGGAGTCGATCCGGTTGCGATCGCCCAGCACATCGTCTCGCACAAACAGATGCACCACCTGCCCGATCACCACATGAAACTGGCCCACCGGGACAATTTGCAGCGTGCGGCATTCAAACGCCACGGGCGACTCTGCCACGCGGGGCGGCTTCACCACCTTGCTGGGGGCGGGCGACAGATTCACATAGTCAAACTCCGACTCGCCGTAGGGCAGCGGCTCGGCGCACTCCGCCACCTGATGCGCGTAGGACTCGATCGCCAGGTTGATGACATATTCTCCGGTGCCGCCTTCGCTGGGCGGGCGCACATTTCGCAGGGTGTCCTTCTCGCTGCCGTCGGGCTTCAGGCTGATGCTAAACATCAGAGCCAGGGGAATATGTCCCACTGCGTTGAAATAAGAAAACGGGGCAAGATTGGCCACGCCCTGGGGCGATAGGCTGGAGACAAAGGCGATCGGGCGGGGCACGACGCTGCCAATCAGCAGCTTGTAGCGCAGTGACGGTTCCAGCAGCTCAGGGTCAATTTCCATAGAGGGTTAGTTTAGGAATTGCGAGGGATGGCATGAATTCTGACATGATTCGCGAGTGCATCCTGAAACAAGTGCAACAGCGCGGGCCCGACAAGAGCATTTGCCCGTCGGAAGTGGCGCGATCGCTCGGTGGCGAAACCTGGCGATCGCTGATGCCGCTGGTGCGCGAGGTGGGGGCAGACCTGGCCCAATCGGGGGCGATCGTCGTTACGCAAAAGGGCATCCCCGTTGACCCACAGACCGCCAAGGGCCCGATTCGGTTTAAGCAGGCTGGCGATCAGCATCGCGGGGAAATCTCGTAAAGCTCCGCTCCTCCGAGGCTGTCCCCTTTACGTCCCCACCTCCTCTAGGGGGCGAAACCGCAGCGCTGACCAGGTTTCATCAATGGCGACTTGGGCAACGCCTTTTAGTCCCAGTTAGTCCCAGGATTGTCACCGCGTCCCAACCTGCGTCGCGGGGGATGTCAGTTTTCACGCCGGAGCTTTTTGGGGATAGGTAAACCAGAGCAGTCCGCCGGGTTTTAGCGCTTGTAGGGCGATCGCCAGATGCTCTGCCAGTTCTGCTGTGCTGCTGACAAACAGTTGAACGAAATCATAGGTGCCGCTGGGCTGGCGGTGCAGCGTTGTCCCCTCTGGCACTGGCTCTAGCCGCGAGGCATAATCGGCGGACACATTCAGCAACAGCCAGCGAGCGCTGGGTTTGATGTCGAGCTTTTGAGCAAGGGTGCGGGTCATCTGCCGTTCCTCCGGTGATCTCTATCACGCGATCGCCCCAGTTTAGTCACGTTGGACAACCCGATGGGTCACTTTATCTTACGGGTAGAATCACGCGATCGCCCCCCGCTCTATCACTTCCCAAACCCGAAAAATCCCCGATATTTAAGACATCCTGAATCGCTTTACGTTCCTGAAAGCGTCACTTTTCCTTAGATTTTCCTAGAGCCTCTCACTAACCATGCTTCCGTCTATGAGCCTGCTTCCCGGTGCGATCGCTGAACTCTTTGCCCAAGCCAGTGTAACGGGCGTGTTAACCCTGGCAGATCGCTACGGTCTTCTCGCCGCAATTCTTGAAGATTCCCTTAGTGAAGAGGAACGCTACGCCATCAACCGAGTTCTCCGCGCGGTGTGCCGCGGCCACGTTCATATTGTGGATGAGTTGTCTGTGGTACTTTAGGGCTGGACATTTGCGCCTGCCCCAACCATGTTCGACCATCTCTCCCTCGGTGTTTCAAATCTGCCGCGCAGCCTTTCCTTCTACGATGCGATCCTTGCGCCATTGAGCTTTACGCGCTGCTTTGCTCTTCCTCATATTGCTGCCTATGGCCCCGGTCAGCGCCCGATGTTTTGGATCTCCCACAAGGCAGAGTTCCCCATTCCGATTCAGCCTGCTAGTGGTTTTCACCTTGCGTTCCAAGCCGAGAGTCGCCAGGCCGTAGATGAGTTCTACAAAGCGGCGATCGCCCACGGGGCCACCGACGACGGCCCACCCGGACTCCGCCCCCACTATCATCCCAACTACTACGCCGCCTTTGTGCTAGATCCCGATGGATATCGCATTGAGGCGGTTTGCCATCAGCCCGCTTGACCTGGGGGCCAACCTCGAACCGTTGGCAGCAGGTCGGGGCTAAAAGCGCAATCGCTGCCGGAAGTTGTGGACAGACTCCACCAGCCCAATGGCCACAAAATTGGTAATCAGGGCTGAGCGCCCATAGCTTAGCCAGGGCAGCGGAATTCCAGTAATTGGGGCTAGGCCAATCGTCATGCCAATGTTGACCAACACTTGAAACACAATCATTGCCAGCACACCAATCGCCAGCAGGGAACCAAAGTTATCCTTGGCGTTTTGCGCGATGATTACCAGGCGAAAGCAAACCAGCCAAAAGCAAATCAGCACTGCCACACAGCCGACAAACCCCAACTCTTCGCCAATCGCAGAAAAGATAAAGTCGGTGTGCTGCTCAGGAATAAAGTTAAGCTGCGTCTGGGTGCCCTGGTTTAGCCCCCGGCCAAATAGTCCTCCCGCGCCGATGGCAATGCGCGACTGGATCAGGTGATAGCCGCCATTGAGGGGGTCTTTGTCGGGATCGAGGAACAGCGTCAGGCGATCGCGCTGATATTGCTTCAGCATTCCCCAAAGAATTTTGCCCATGCCGCCTGCCACCAGGTTGATGGTCGCTGCCCCGATCGCCCCCGGTAGCGGCCAGGGCAGTGTGCGCCAGCCCAAAAAAATCATTAGCGCCGTCCATGCTAGCCAGGCCGGCAGGTACAGGCTAAACAAAATAGCCGACACCAGCGGCGACAGCAGCAGCAGCAGCCAGCCAGGGTTGGCATTGGCCCAATACAGCATTCCCAGGGTAATCGCGCCAAACACCAGCCCGGTGCCCAGGTCAGGTTGCAGCATAATCAGCAGCCAAGGCAGGGCAGTAATGGCGATCGCCTGGAGCATTGCCGGAATCGTCGAGGCTGTCCGCTCATGCAAAATCGCCGCCAGGGAGATAATCACGCCCACCTTCGCAAACTCCGACGGCTGCACGTTGAACCCCCCAATCGTCACCCAACTCTGGGCCCCATTGGCCGTCGTGCCGATCAAAATCACAATCACCAGCGACACATTGACAGCGGCATAAATCAGCCAGTGCCAGTTCACCAGGTTGTCGTAGCGCCAGCGGGCGATCGCCATCGCCAGCACCAGCCCTACCGCGCCGGTAATCCAATGCTGAATCCAGTCCGTCAATTGCAGCGTCAACTCTGCACTCCGAATCGCCAGTCCCCCCAACACCGTCAGCGCTACTGTGAGCCACAGCAGCAACCAATCCACATCCTGCCAGGGGTAAATCAGCGATTTCCAGCGGAGACGGCTGATGAAGGACTTCTGTAGCATAGGCGTTATTGGAAAAGGCGGTATTGTGAACGATTCGGAGATTAGGAAAGCAGGCGCAAAATCTGAAACCTTGCACCCCGATAGTAACTGATCGGGCGCTCGATCCAGCGAGGGAAGCGCCGGTTGACACCCTCTCGAAGCCCGTAAACCTAAGTCCGCCAGCCTCTCAAGTCCAGCCGTCGGTTCCTTGACCCTTACGCCGCGACTCTGAAACTCTGCGACTTCACTCGTTTTCCTTGCCGTAGGCCTGCCACGACAGATCCACCAGCCCACTGACAATCGCTGCGGCAACAACGGCATTGCCCTTGCGCCCCTCAATCCGAATATGGGGCACCAGCGAATCCTTGAGTCGCTCTACCGCCGACTCCATCCCGATGAATCCAGCCGGAGTGCCAATCACCAGCGCGGGTTTAATTTCTTCTTTTTCAATCAAATCGACCAGGCCAGAGAGTGCCGTCTGAGCCTGCCCAACCACAAAGATGCCTTCTGGATAGCGACGAGCCAGCGTTTCGATGCCCCAAGCCACGCGGGTTTTTTCACGCTGTGGACGGGTCAGCGCATCCATGCTGCAATAGACCGGGTTGGCAAACGTCGCCTGAATCATCGGCACAATGCCGACCTGCACCATCGGCACATCCACAATAATCGTGCTGCGGGCGGCCAGCGCTGCCGCGCCCGCCTGCAATGCCTGCTCCGAAAAGCGGATCAGATCCCGATACTCAAAGTCGGCAGTTGCATAAATGACTCGCCGCACGATTTCATATTCCGCAGGCGAAAAGGCATGATTGCCTATTTCCCGATCGATGATTCTCAGGCTTTGAGCATCGGTAATATGCCACTCCATGCGCCCAGTTCCTCGGGGTGCTAACTGACATTCAATAGTGGCATATTAGTGGCATATTAGTGGCATATTTCCATCCCGCCGTTGCCCTGCGCTTCGCAGAACTTGGGGGAAAACACCGCTTCCACTAACGCTGCCTCGTCGTTTTCAGGAAATTTGTAGGGAATGGTTCGGGCAAATCAGTTCACGCCAGAGAGCCTCTGCCGACTGCCCGCACATTCACGAATTGCCACCAAGCGGTTGCCCTTCACGTCTCAGACGGCGTGGAACTGTTGAACATAGGCGACAAAAACGCCACCAGAGCGCCCATCGCAAAGCCCGCCACATTCCGCAGCAGCGGCAGCCAGTCGGCGGTGCGGGTAATTACGGGGGCGATGCCAAAGGCGATGAACAAAATACCCCAGAGCGGCGAAAAAATCAGCGCCCATTGCCAGGCAATCACCTGGCCAGGTTTGCGCGGGTGGGCCGCAAAGCCGCAGATAATGCCACCCAGCACTGAGGTAATCAGCGTCAAAATCCACTGTTCGCGGGGAAGACCGGGTACGACGTTGCAGCCGCCCTGCCGCAGGCACGTTTCAATCGACTGGAGCGCTTGAATAATGGAGCTGTCTTCGCCGTTGTCTCGCACGAAAAACTGGTTGCCATAGCGGGTCTGTAGCTCGATCCAGAAGGTGCGGGGCAAGAGGTCGTATAGTGCGTCGCCGACGCTGAAGTTGAGCAGGTTGCCGCCGCGTGGGTCAGCGACGAGCATCACGCTTTTGTCGTCGAGTCCCCAAAAGTCTTTAACGGCGCGGCCGGGCGTGCGATCGAATTGGGTGAGGACGCGCAGTTTCCAGCCTGTTTCGGCTTCAAAGTCTTGCAAATGCTGATCAAGCTGGTCTTGCTGGGTGTCGGTGAGGGCATCTGCCAAGTCGATAACGTTAGTCGGTTGGTCGGGCAGCAGGTCTGGATTGTCGTAGGCGTAGGCAGCAGGGGCGATCGCCCAACTCGACACTATCAGCAGCGTCGCCAACAAACCAAGACTCAACCGAGAGAACAATGACCGCAGCATGGGCAAATTCATCAGCTTCATCAGCATATAGAGATGACTAGAATCCTAACCTGTAGCAAAGCTTAAGCAATAGCCGCAATTGTTTACGATTCTTTACTTCAGTCTAATATAGCAGGGGTCAGAACTGGACGTTTGCTTGGTTAAAACAGACCTCCAGAGAAACTCCAGTTTTCTGTCAAGCGCGACATTCCCCGAATGTAGGTATCGCAAAAACCGCGCCGACGTTTGGAAAGCGGCGCGGATGATGGAGATCATGCAGATGATTCAGACTATCGGGAACTATCGGGGACTATAAGGGACTATCGCGGATTATCTAGAGCAAACGGAAGGCTGACTTGCTAAGTCCCCGTCCAAAAGCGCTATGGCAAAAGCGCTACGGCATTTATGAGAGCGGGTGATTTCGGGATTGATCGTCCAGCGGTGGCGCGTCTTCTTCCCAAATGTCCTGATCCCAACTGTCGCCGGACTCGCCCGCCAGCGAACGCGCAGAAGCAGGCGATCGCCGACTTCGCAATGGCGCTGCGGCATCGGGCTGGGTGGGTTCGGCGGCGGGGGCATCGTCCCAAAGATTCGGCTCATCATACTGCTTTGAACTGTAGACCTTGGGCAAGTAGCCATCGGGATGGCGGGCGCTGTCTGGGTCAATATCTGGGCGATGAGCAGGGTACTTGTCAGCAGACTCGTCCGCCTCGTCGGCCCGATGCGGACTGTCCAAATCATCCCAATCCTGCTCATCCCAATCATCCTGGACATCGTACCTGTTCGGCGATGGATCGGAGTATGGGTTGGAGTATGGGTTGGGGCGATCGCCCTGGGCATCGGGTGGAACCACTCGGCGACTGCGGGCCGATCGTGCAGGGGGCGGCGCGGGCTTCAGCAGCGTTTGCCAAGCCGCCCGAAACCCAACGACGAGGCTGCGGGTAACGCGCTGGGCCTTTTTTGCCTGCTGCTGCATACCCAAGAGGCTCTGATCGACCTGCTTGACCATACGTCCCGCACTCTGCACCCCTTCGCTCACGTCGTCGGTTAGGTCGGTTAGCTCCAGCCCAGTTCGACGAATCGCGTCTAGGGTGGGCGGCAGATCTCGGTTCAGCGTGTCAAACAGTTTTTCGGCACTGCGGGCGGCGCGTGAGAGTTCTTGAACCGCAGGCAATAGCGCCACCAGCACAGCCGTCAGCGAGACGGCCACCAGCAGCAGCGACAATGCTAGCCAAAATAGGGGGTCAGACACGGCAGACTTGTATTAACCTCTGCTCACGTCAAGCTAGAATCGCGGGCTGGGGGTCGCAGGTCGGAGGCGGGACGAGTCTCCTTCTGAGCCGCAGCCTGGCGATCGCGCTGGCTAGCCTCAATGCCAACGGCGATCGCCTCCTTCAGTCGAGACAGCGTGCCATCCCAGTTTTTCAGCGCCGACCCCGACAGGCGATCGGCCTGAATTTGCACGCTGCTGGAAATGTCTTCAGCAATTTCGGGCAGCGCATCAGCCGACTTTTTCAGCAGGCGGCGCGTCTCTCGCCCCGTGCGCGGAGCCAGCAGCAGACCCGTCACTGCGCCAATCGCCACCCCCACGATCGCTCCTGCCAAAAATGTGCCTGCCGAGCCTGACCGATTCTCTGACATATCTCTCTACTCCTGCCTGTTCTCCTGGAAAAAATTTATCCTGTGCATCTTGAGATGCCCGGTTCAATGGGGTTCATGCTTGGTTCAATGCGCTGAGCCAAAAGCCCAGCAGACAAAGCAATTTAACCTTTGGATTTGCTTCGCCCAGGGCGAGTTTGCAGTCGCCGCGACGGGCCAGACTTTCTAGACTTTGCTCTGGCTCTTGTGCGATCGCCCCGTGACCCAAACCCCATGCCGCCAACCCAGAGGGATTGCGCTAAGCTGACCAGAGCGATCGCCTGTCGCAGCCGCTGCACTTGGGGGCCAATCTGCTGAAGCTGCTGCCGCAGTTGGTGAAGGTTTGTCTGTCCCTGGGCGATCGCCACAGGTGCGCCCTGCAATGTGCAGTAGGTTTGGCGTTCGGCATGGGTCAGCCTATCAGCCACCTGTCGCAAATCCTGTCCCAGTCGCCACACCCACCAGGCCGCATACAACCCAAACAGGGCCAGGCTAAAATTAAGCACCACCACTGCCGTCAGCATGGTTTTGGGCTTCCCTCACTCAAGTCTGCGTTTCCTTTATGAAATCGCCTAATAAAATCGCTAGCAAATCGCCAGTCCATCGCCAGATGCTCAGCGGAATCTAGATCTCCCATCAAGCCCTTCTTCCGCCGCACCTGACCCCTAAATTCTAATCACAACTGGCCGGATTTAGGCTGAAATCACGCCCAAACCCGACAGTTCTCCCGACTCACTCCTGAATCATGCCCCTACGCAAGAGGGGATTTTTTGAACATGGCCGCCTCTTCTCCCCTGCAAACGCTTTATGTCAACCCTGCCACGGGTCGTGACGATGCCAGCGGCAGTCAGTCAACGCCCTATCGCACCATCGGTCGAGCGCTGCGGCGGGCTACCGCAGGCACCGTAATCCAGCTCGCAGCAGGAACCTACAGCACCAAAACGGGCGAAACCTTTCCGCTGGTGATTGGTGCGGGCGTGACAGTGCTTGGAGATCCGGCCTCGAAGGGCGATCGCCTGATCATCGAAGGCGGCGGCGACTACCTCAGCCCTACCTTTGCGCGACAGAGCGTGACGCTGCGGCTAGAAGACAAAGCAGAACTGCGCGGCGTGACGGTGATCAATCCCCAGCCCCAGGGCACGGGTGTTTGGCTAGAGGGGGCAACAGGGGCTAATCCAGCAGCTCGCGTGGCGCAATGCACCTTTACCCGCTGCGGCCAGGGCATTGTGGCGACGGGCAGCGCTCTGCCTGAAATTGCCGACTGTCTGTTCCAGCAAAACACTGTCAGCGGCATTTCCCTCAGCCGCAACGCCAAGGGCGAACTGCTGCGAAACCTCTGCCAGCAGACCGCAACGGGCATCACCCTCAGCGACAACACCGCGCCCCTGCTAGTGGGCAATCGGCTGGTGCAAAATCGCGTAGGCATTGTGATTTCGGGCAATGCTCGGCCGGTGCTGCGAAACAACGTAGTGGAACACAACGGCGAAGACGGACTAGTGACCGTGGGCAACGCTGCGCCGGATCTGGGCAAACCCCAGGACCCCGGCGGCAACGTGTTTAGAAACAACGGCGCATCTGACGTGCGAAACAGCACCAGCGCCGTTCTAGCATCTGTCGGCAACCAGATCAATCCAACCCGGATTAACCTAGGCGCGTTGCCCACTGCTAGAGGCGTAGAGTTTGTTGCCAGCATGGTGACAGTGCCAATTCGTCTGCCCATTTCGCAGCCTCAGCCCCAACTGCCGGTGCCGCCTGCGCCGCCTGCGCCGCCTGTGCCCATTCCCGAAACCGGACTGACTGATATTTCAGGACATTGGGCCGAGGCATTCATCGCGGCGCTGGTAGAACGCAGCATCATTGGCGGCTTTCCCGATCGCACCTTCAAACCCGATTTGGCACTGACGCGGGCGCAATTCGCCACGATTTTGACGCGCGCCTTCGACCTGCCCGCCGTGCGATTCCCGCCGGGATCACTTCGCGAATCGCCCTCCCAGTTTGTCGATCTTGCGCCAGATTTTTGGGCCGCAGCGGCGATCGCCCGCGCTGTCGAGATGGGTTTTTTGGCGGGCTTTCCCGACGGCACGTTTCGCCCCAATGTCAACCTGACGCGGGTGCAGGCGATTTTGGCTCTGGTCAACGGGCTGGGGCTGACGGGTGGGCATCCGGGGCACTTGGGCGCATATCGCGATCGCGCCCAAATTCCCACCTATGCCACCCTTCCCATCGCCACCGCCACCCAAAAGCGCCTGGTGGTCAACCATCCCCAGGTGGATTTGCTGCGCCCCATGAACGACATCACCCGCGCCGAGGTTTCCGCCATCCTCTATCAAGCGCTCGTGATTACCGCCCAGGCTCGCGCCATTCCCTCGCCTTACATCGTCGTGCCTGATCCAGCGGCCGTCGCCTTTTCCGACACCATGCGCCATTGGGCTGCGGATTTTATCCAGGGACTCGTCAGCCAGGGCGCAGTCAGCGGCTTTGCAGACGGCACGTTTCGCCCGGAGGCGGGCATGAGCCGCGCCCAATATGCGGCGCTGCTGGTGAATACGTTTAACCCGCTGCCCCGCCGCCCCGCGCTGGACTTTACCGACGTGCCCACCACGCATTGGGCCTATCGCGCCATTCAGCAGGCCTATCGCGGCAAGCTGCTGTCGGGCGTGGGCGAAAACCAGTTCCGCCCCGACCAAAATGTGCGGCGCATTGAGGTGCTGCTGTCGCTGGTGAATGGGCTGGGGCTGCCGCCGGGAAATCCGCTGCTGTTGAACCGCTACACCGACCGCGACACGCTGCCGACCTTTGCCCAGCCTGCGGTGGCCAGCGCTACGGGCCAGCGCCTCGTGGTCAACTATCCTGACATCACCCGGCTGGAACCCTTGCGCGAAGCCACCCGCGCCGAAGTGACGGCAATGGTGTATCAGGCGCTGGTGCAGGCGGGGCGATCGCCCGCCATCCCCTCTCCTTACATCGTTGAGCCAGACATCGCTGCCCAGTCTGCGATGGCTCCAGTAGCGCCCTCGATGGGGCAATCGTCTCCTCCGGGCAGCCATCCCACCAGCCGACCGGAGGATCTGCCGATGGTGATTCTCGATCCGGGGCATGGCGGCGCTGATCCGGGTGTAGTTGTCGCTGAAACCCAGGCGGGTGAAGTCCAGGAAAAAGACCTGACCCTGGCGATCGCCGTAGACATTGCCCAACTGCTGAAAGACTACGGCGTGCAGACTCGCCTCACCCGCACCGACGACCGCACCGTGCCGCTGGGCGATCGCCTTGCCGTCGCGCAGCAAGCCCAGCCTGCCCCCAGCGCCCTGATCAGCCTGCACCTCAACGCCACTCGACCGCCCCGTCCGGAAGTCAGCGGGCTGGAAACCTATCATGCGCCCGACTCTGCTGATGGCCACCGCCTGGCCCAGGGCATCCACACGACCCTCGTGCAAACGCTGGAAATGGGCGATCGCGGCATTCGTCCGGCTGCCTTTGCGCTGCTGCGTCAGCCCATTCCCGCTGTGCATCTGGAACTGGGCTACTTAACAGGCGACACAGACTTTGCCAATCTCACCAATCCCGACTATCGCCAGCGGCTGGGAAAGGCGATCGCCCTGTCGGTGGTGCAATTTGTGACACAGGCGGTTGGGTAGAGAGGTGGGGAACGGGAAAGATGGTGCGATGATTAAAAGGGAAAACTAGTTGAGATTCTCTTCCTGACAACCCAATGCGTCCTTGCCTTCCGCCCACTCCACTCAAACCTGGCGATTTGCTGCGTGTGATTACGCCCAGTGGGGCCCTGCGAGAGATGGAGTTCTTTCATCTGGGCGTGGAAATTTGGCGATCGCACGGCTATCGAGTGGAGGTGCCGCCGCATATCGACAAGCGCTGGGGCTATCTGGCGGGCACAGATTTGGAGCGGCGGGAGCAGTTTGCCGCAGCCTGGAACGACCCCGATTGTCGCGGCATCCTCTGTGCGCGGGGCGGCTATGGCAGCAGTCGCCTGCTGGAGGACTGGGACTGGGGCACGGCAGAACCCAAGTGGGTGATTGGCTTTTCAGACATTACGAGCCTGCTGTGGGGGCTGGCGCAACGGGGCATCTCCGGCGTGCATGGGCCCGTGCTAACGACGCTGTGCGTAGAGCCGGACTGGTCGGTGGAGCGGCTGATCCATTACGTCGAGGGCAAGCCGCTGGCTCCACTCAAGGGCGATGGCTGGGGCGGTGGCATGGCCAAGGGGCTGCTGCTGCCTGCAAACCTGACGGTGGCGACGCATTTGCTGCATACGCCGCTCCAGCCCGACTTGAATGGCGTAATTTTGGCCCTGGAAGACGTGATGGAAGCGCCTTACCGCATCGACCGGATGCTGACGCAGTGGCGCATGAGCGGCTTGCTGTCGCAGGTGCGCGGCATTGCGCTGGGTCGCTTTAGCCAGTGCGACGCGCCGCAGCATATCCCCAGCTTTTCGGTGGAAGGCGTGTTGAGCGATCGCCTCAGTGATTTAGGCATTCCCGTCGTGTCTGACCTGCCCTTTGGGCACGACGGCAGCAACGCAGCGCTACCCGTCGGCGTACCCGTCTGGCTGGATGGCGATCGCGGCATCCTCAGCTTTGAAGGCGAATAAGCGATAATTGACGGTGGCCCAGGTTCTTCTCAACCCTTCAACCCCATATCCCCTCCAAATGCCTACTCGCATCTTGCTGCAAACCACGCTGCTGTCGGGCGGCGATGACTGGACGATTGACCGATTTTCGATGCTGGAGGGCTATCTCCGGTCGCTAACGGACGAGAATGGCAAGCCCCTGTGCGAGGTGACTGCCCGCGATCGCCAGCTTGATGCCAACGGCGACGACCCTGTTCTCAGCCAGCTTAGCCGCGCCGACTTTGACCAACTCTGGCTGCTGGCCCTGGATACGGGCGACGGCCTCAGCCCCAGAGATCAGGCAGGAATCTTGCGCTTCCATCAGCAGGGCGGCGGCATCTTTAGCACCCGCGACCATCAAGACATGGGGCTGTCGATGGTGGCGATTCCACCGCTGGGCGGGTTTCATTATTTCCACACACAAAACCTCGACCCCGACGAGTCGCGCTGCTGCGAAGACGACTGCGAAACGAAGACGATTTCGTTTCCCAACTATCACTCTGGCAGCAATGGCGACTATCAGCAGATCACGCCGCTAGAGCCGCTGCACGACCTGCTGCGCCGTCCCGATGGCAGCGCGATCGCCCTGTTCCCCGCTCATCCGCACGAAGGCGGCGTGGGTGTACCCGATGGGGCAGAACACGCCCGCGTCATCGCCACGGGTGTCAGCAAGATCACCGGGCGCGAATTTAACCTGGTGGTGGCGGCCGAAGGCGTTGAGCAAGACGGACAGCGCACCGGACGCATCGTGGCCCAGTCCACCTTTCACCATCTGGCAGATTATAACTGGGATGTGGGCACGGGCTGTCCTAGCTTTGTAGCGGAGCCGCCAGGTACGGGCATGAAAGACAATCCCCAGGCGATCGCCGACATTCATTGCTATGTCAGCAATCTGGTGCGCTGGTTAGGAACTTAACCCAGCTTTTCGTGGCGATAGAGGGTGTAGGAATCAAACAAAACGCCCACTAGGGCAGACACAGACGCTATCACCAGCATTCCGTGGAGCGGATTGCCGCTGCCAAAAACCCGCAAAAACTCGACCACCGGGGAAATGCCGGCCTGACTCATGACTTCTAGGCTGGGAATCTCTTGCAGCAACCGCAGCGGCACCAGCAAGCAGCCCACCAACACGATGGGCAGTAAAAAGCTGAAGATGGCTGTAATCAGGAGCGATCGCATCAGGTTAGGAAACATACGCATAACGTGTGGCAAAACCAGGGCAACAAACCAGGGCAACAACGGCGGCAACGCGCAACTAGCTCGTGCAATCAATTAGTGCGATTCGCAAGGAGCAGTTCGCATAGTGCAATTCGCAAAATGCATTTCGCAAAGAGCATTTCGCAAAATGCAGTTCGCAAAGAGCAATTCGCAAAGAGCAATTCGCAAAATGCAGCAAGACACAAGTGCAATCGGTCATCATGCAGACTGAACCAGATGCAGACTGAACCAGCGCAAGCTCGACCCCGTTTTGGCGATCGCCCCAGTCAGCCTGTTGCATCCAAGATAGGCGGAATCTGGGGCGACCCGCAGAATCTGACAGAAATCTTAAATCGCTCTCAGAAAACGCAACACACGGGCGATCGCCCCAGAGGATTTACTGAGATAGGCCGCGATCCCAGAAATTTCGATACTTTCAGCACCTTGGAATCCCAGAGCTAGGTCGAAAAACGCGGGGTGGGGCGATCGCTCGTCGTGTCTTTTCTGAATTCTGTAACGCTGAGTTCATAAAAGTCCCTGCCTTCTCGACTGGCTAGATCGAGTTTCTAGCGCGATCGAGTCATGTCAGAGGGACGAAGTTCGCATAGTATCAATCTATCTATTAATCTATTGCACACCTTAGAGAGTCGGCGGAAACATCCTTGAGTACGGAGTTGGGACATTCGAGTTTGGGGCGCTGGTGGCGGCGGCTGGTGGCGGCAGTCTTTCTGGGCGGTCAGGTGCTTGTCCACCTGCTGAAGGCTAAGATTCACCTCCGCAATACGTCAGATCAAATGGCCATCGTTGGGCCAGAGTCGCTGCCGATCAACCTGCTGACTGCGCTGACCGTAGGCATGGTGTTTACCATCGGCGTGGCGAGAGAATTCATTGCGTTTGGGGCGGGGACAGCGGTAGGGGGCGTTTTGGCGATCGCCCTCTCGCGAGAACTGGCTCCTCTGGTTACAGCGATCGTCGTCACGGGGCGCATTGGGTCTGCTTTTGCAGCGGAAATCGGCACTATGCAAGTGACCGAGCAAATCGACGCGCTCTACATGCTGAAGACCGACCCCATCGACTATCTGGTTATCCCCCGTGTTATCTCCTGCTGCGTCATGCTGCCGCTGCTGACAGTGTTGTCCTTTGTCACCGGGATGGCGGGCGGCGCAATTCTGGCTGAGTCGCTTTACAACATTTCAACGCAGGTTTTTCTCGACTCGGCCCAAAACCTCCTGCGAGAGTGGGATTTGATTAGCGCCTTGATTAAGTCGGTGGTGTTTGGAGCGCTGATCGCCATCATCGGCTGTAGCTGGGGCCTCACCACCACTGGCGGCGCAAAAGGGGTCGGCCAATCCACGACGGCGGCCGTGGTGACGGCGCTGCTGGCGATCTTTGTCAGCAACTTTTTCATGTCCTGGCTCATGTTCAGAAGCATTGATACTGGCGCTTCGTTCTGACGCTGGCGGCTTCGCGGATTCCACAGGCAGCAACCCAGTGGCAACAGTGGGCGATTCAATCCGGGGTTCCCAAACCGCATTCTGAAAGGGCCGTCGGCAACACGACTTAGAATAGAGAAGACTCTTCTAACGCCGCTGTCAAAAAACACCGTGAACTCACCCTCTGCGATCGCCCCTACCGATACTGTCCAGCTTGCGCCTAGCTATCGATTGCCCATTGGTCTACTGCTGCTGGCGCTGCCGCTGGTGTGGCTCCAGGTGTGGGTGGGTGCGGCGGTGGGGCTGTTTGCTGGGTTCTTGCTGGTGCAAACCGCAACGCTGCGGCTCCAGTTCACCGACACCGCCCTCGACATCTTTCGCGGCAAAACGCTCATCCGCCGTTTTCCCTATCAAGACTGGCAAAACTGGGCGATTTTCTGGCCGCCCGTGCCGATTCTCTTCTATTTCAAAGAGGTAAACAGTATCCACTTTTTGCCGATTCTGTTTGATCCCAAAGCGCTACAGACTTGCCTGGAGCAGCGCTGTCCGACCGTTTCCGAGTAATTTGCCTCATGAACCCAGACGAATCCAACGCAGATTTTTTTGATTCGGGCGAGGAAAATTCTTCTCAGTCCCCCGACGCGAATTTCACCGCACCCTCTAGCGAAATGCCCGATGGGGCGGTTGCGCCGCTCAGCCTGTCGTCTCCCGCTTCGCAGTCCGGTTCTGACGAGGGCAGCGCCGGGGCGATCGCCAGTTCAGACGAGTCGAGTCATTCCGGGTTTGCTTCAGAGGATGCGTCTGATCTCGCTGCTTTTGACCCATCTGAGGCAGGCACAGGCGACTGGATCGCCGCATCGCAGCCCAGTATGGAGCCGACAGACTCCCCCTTGGATAGGCAAACCGATGGGCAAGCCGATGGGTCGCTGGATACCGACGACTCTCCAGCGGCGATCGCCGCACGGGTGGCCGCCCTCCAAGCGCAGGAGCAAGACCTGAAACGGGCGATCGCCCAACTCCAGGCCGACTTCGCGGCCACCGAGCGAATGCTGGGTCGCCTGGCCCGCGAAAGCCTGGGCGAATTGGAACAGCGAAAACAGGCGCTGCAAATGTCTGTGGAACAGTTGGAGCGTCGCCAGGAGCGCATTCGGGCCGAAATGCGGAGTACCTTTGCGGGCAGTTCGCAAGACATCGCCATCCGCATCCAGGGCTTTAAGGATTACCTCGTCGGCAGCCTGCAAGATTTGGTAGCGCTAGCGGAGGAGCTAAAGCTGTCTGCGCCGCCGCGAGAACGCGACCGAGAGCGCGACCGAGAGCGCGACCGGGAGCGCGAAGAACCCGCACCCAAGCCCAAATTTGGTGAGCCTGCGTTTCAGGAAGAAGCCCGACAGATTCGCAAACTGCTAGAGCAATATCGCACCTCGCCCGACTATTACGGCCCTGCTTGGCAACTGCGCCGCACCTTCGAGCCAGTCCACGCTGAGCGCGTCGCCAACTGGTTCTTTACTCAGGGCGGTCGGGGCGCAACCCGCACAATGGGGTCACGCCTGCAAAATATTCTGGTCGCCTCAGCGATTATCTCCATCCTGCGGAAGCTCTATGGCCCTAAGGTGCGGACGCTGATTTTGGCGGACACGCCAGAGCGTCTGGGCGAATGGCGGCGCGGTCTGCAAGACTGCCTTGGCATCTCCCGCGCCGATTTTGGGGCAGATCAGGGGGTGGTGCTGTTTGAAGCGCCGGAACCGCTGGCGCAGCGGGCCGATCGCCTGCTCAAGCAAAAGCAACTGCCGCTGATCATCATGGACGAGTCGGAAGATGTAGTAAATCTGTCGCTGCTGCAATTCCCACTGTGGATTGCCTTTGCCAGCGACCCTACTCGCCCGATGGTGTACTAGGCTGGTGATAGCTTGGTGCGAGGGGCAGGGAACAGGGGCGATCGCCCCCCTTCTCCGCTTGCCTCCTGTTGCGTCTTCCTCTTGCTCTTATTGCTCTGCCGCCACGATCTGGCGCAGCGCCCGGACGCGGATGGCGGCCTGCACACTGTCACTGCGAGATTCCAGATCTGCCAGGGTTTCTAGCATACTGATTCGGAGCGATCGCAGTTGGGGTGACCCAGGCGAACCGAGCGTCAGCGCCATTGCATCGTACCAAAGGCCGCTTTCGGCCATCTGCTGAGCATCGCGCACCGGGTCAGCCGAACGAGCCACCGACGGGGCAACAATCACAAACTCTGCCACATCGCGCAGGCTCAGCGATGGACGATTGCTATCGCATACCAGCACCACCCGCCACACGTAGGTTTCGCCCACCGCCAGATCCTGCGGCACTGTCCAGGTCATGATACCAGCGCGGCTGGTTAGGGTTTCGTCAAACAGCGGCGGTTCGGACTCGCGCTCCAAGTCGGCCATTTGCCCCCGAAACACCTGAATTGCCAGCGTGCCCGCCACATCTCCAGGCACATACCAGGCGAGAGTGGGACGGCGAGAGCTGGTCTGCCCCTGATGAAACTGGGGCGCAAGGGCCAGCAGCGGCAGGTTGGCAGGGCTGTCGCAGCCAAATGTCCTGACCCCACCACCGGGAGCAGGCGCTTGATAGCTAGAATTGGGCGGCGGCGGCACATAGGACTTGAGCGCGGCGGGCTGCTGGGCTGGTTTGGTCTGCCCTGCCAAGGCGGGGAGCGTCGCACCCACAAGGGCAAGCCCTAGCACACATCCAGCGGCGATCGCCCGATGCAGGACAGGCCGTGTAAACCAAAAGTCGGGAGATGAACGTCGGAGCATAGGGGCAACCTCCTTGCTCAGGGCTAGGTTAACGGTAGATGCAGTGAACCGGGGAGGGGCTGGATTTTGGATTTTGGATTTTGGGTGTCTGCTCGAACTGCTGTCCCCTCGATCAAACTTTATTCAATGAGCCAGTTCACCTATGCCTAGGCTATCGGAGAAAATTTCGTTTGCCTATGAAAAGTTGGGAAAGATCGCTGGCGCGTTTGGGACAGGGCGATCGCCCAAAATGGCCATACGCTTTGCATAAAACAGCATTTCGCCAAGTCTGTTCCAAACTGAATTTCTAAATCTGTCATTTCATCGCTAAATCTGTCATTTTAAGGTTCAAAGCTCAATTCAAGCTAAGGTTCAAAGCTCAATTCAAGATCACGTCCAAAATCGAATCTTGCTGGAGTTCCACTTCAATTCACACAGCGTTCCGTGGGGCGTGATCGGCTCTCGTCGAAACTTGCCGCCAAGCTGGTGCGCGATGCTTTCTGCAATCTGTGTGCCCCGCCCTCCCAAAGCAGGGGGCTTGACGGATTTTTCTGGATCTATGCCCTTGCCGTTGTCAATCACGCGGATGAGATTATTTCCGGCTTCCTGCTTGCACACAACGTTCAACTGCGTGACTCCGACGGCGTACTTTCCTACGTTGCACAGCGTCTCTTCTAGAAATCGACAGAGTTCTCGCTTGTGTTCCAGCGTCAGTCCCGCAGTTTCTAGCGGCTCAAACGTGGTCAGGCGCAGCTTCAGCGTCCTAAAGCAGTCAAAATCTCGTCTTAGCGTGTGGTCATAGACTTCATAGAGCGCTTCCTCGAAGGGGCCGTTGAGATCTAGCGCTTGGTCTTCGGACAGATAGAGGCTGCCGTCTTCCGTGAGGATCTCCTTGCGAACGGAATCGTAGACCACGCGCAGTTCTCGGTTGAGATGCTCTAGCTCAGTTTCCCACTGGCTGGCGGGCAAGTGACCGGAGCGGGTTTTGCTGAGCAGGCGCGACAGGGTTTGCAGTGGGCCGCTGTGGATGGCGTTGAAGGTGTGGTCGATGACGTATTGGCGATCGCGCAGTTGCAGTTTCAAGTCTTGTTGGTGGCGATAGAACAGGGCCGCCGTTAACCCCACACCATTCAAAAAAAACGCCAGCAGCGCAGGCACCAGCGGCACCCACCAGCCCGCCACCAGCAGCAAAAAACACAGCCCCAACAGCAGGGCTAACCCCAGCCCCAGCCCCGCCAAAATCCGCAGAGGGCTGACCAAAAACCGCCCCAGCCCGATGCCCAAAATGCCCCAAAGAATCAGCCAGCCATATTCCCAGGGTTCTGCCCAGCCGCGCAGCAGCGGCCGCCCGTAGAGTGCTGCCTGGAGGATCTGGCTGGTGGCGTGGGCGTGGGCCTCGACTCCGGCAATGGTTCCCGCCGGAATGTCTGGGAAGCGGGTGACAGCGCCCATCGAGTTAAACGTGTCGCGGACACTAGGAGCCACCATGCCAATCAGGACGATGCGATCGCGCACTTTTTCTGCTGAAACCGGTCCCCCCAGCACCTCGCGCAGGGTGACGAACTCAAACGGTCGGCGGCCGCTGCGAAAAAACAGCAGCGTTTCCACTTCTAGCGGCTGCAACTGGCGATAGCTGCCCGTGTTGGGTTGGGTGCGGGGCAGTTCTGCTGGGCCAAAGCGCATAGCGTAGGGGTCGCGGATGCCGCCTGCAAGCGAGATGCCGCGCTCAGCCAGAAAACGCTCTGCGAGACGCTGCGCCAGCGAAAAGCGAAACTGGGTCTTGTCTGTGTTGTAGCTGCCGAGGGGGCTGCGGCGCAGTTTGCCGTCTAGATCGGTGGGCAGGTCTGCAAAGCCGACCCGCTCTGGCGGCACGTCTGGGGGTGGGGCGATCGCCCGGCCAATCACTTTCTCAATGCCAAACAGGTTGGGCTGGCTGCGAAACAGAGCCGCCAGTTCTGCGCCGCCGGGTTCCTGGGGCAAATCTCGGTAGAGGTCGAGGGCGATCGCCGCTGGTTGTGATTCTTGCAAAGTTTGGATCAGCGCCACCAGTTGCTCATCGGGAATGGGATACTGCCCAATTGCCTGAATGTCGTCTTCGTCGATGCCGACGATCAGAATGTGGGGGTCGGTGGGTTCTGGTGGACGCAGCCGCAGCAGCGCATCCAGCGCCAGCAGCTCCAGCATTTGCAGGCTGCCCGTCAGCCTTAGCAGCGCCACCAGCCCGATCACTGCCAGCCCTGGCAGCGCCCCCGCTTTCCAGATGCGCCACTCGCGCCGCAGCGCGGTCCAGAGCGGATGCCGCTTGCTCATTTAGTCGATCAGTCCTTCTTCGCGGGCGCGGATTTCGGTCTGGATGCGCTGGTTTTTGCCGCTGTCGGGATATACGCCCAACGCGTCTTGCACCTGCGTCCAGTAATGGCGGACGGTTCGCTCTGCAACCCTCATCCGTTCGGCGATCGCCTTATCCTGCAAGCCTTCGTGAAATGCCAGCCGCAGCACTTCCAGCCACTCCGGTTTGATTTCCAGCCCCGTCCGCATTTCCTTCGGCGTAAACACTAGCCCCTGCATCGCCCACTCTACCTTGGTCAGCATTTCCTTCAGCGACAGGCTCTTGTCGGCAATGATGAAGCCGCCTTCGTGGGCGTTGATCGCAGGCTTGAGCCGCACCAAGGATTTGGCATTGGCACTTTGCACCACAATGTTGAGCGTGGGATATTGCTGCATCAGCGTCCGCAGCAGTTGCAGCCCCACTTCGGGGCGCGAGGGTTGCCCTGTCTGTTCGGGCAGCGCCAGATCTACGACTGCCAGGTCGGGCTGAGTTTGGGCAATCTGGGCGAGGGCGGCAGCGGCGGTTTGGGCAGTGGTGATTTGGGCATCGGCATACTGCTGCTTCAGCGCTTCGACGGTGCTGTTTAGCACGAGTTCATGGTCATCCACAACCACAATTTTCTTGAGTGCTGCGGTTTCCGCCATTTGCGCCTCCCGTCGTCTCTCCCTTTCTAGCTTAAGCGCAAGCGCTGCGGTCATTTGCGATCGCCGCTTTTGGCTCTTGTCTGCTGCGATACTTGGATGAAAGGCTAATGCTCTGGTCATAATGCGCCATCCTTACTCTTGCATAACGGGGATAGGGGGCTGATCCAAGTGGCGTTGAGGGCTAAAAAAACTCAGCAAAATTCAGCAAAATTCAGCAAAATTCAACTGGTCATCAACCGCCTGCTAACATCTGCCCGCTAACATCGGGGGGCCGATGGGTCTGGCGAGAGTCGCCAGCGAAACTGCCAAACAATCCGCTGTTCCTGTCGCCGTCGGGTGCAGCGGCCAGGAGCCAACACTGCAAAGGCACGACTGAGCAAACCCCACTGGGGCGATCGCCCCACAACTCTGGCCGCCGCTGCCGTTGGATAATCCAGCCGAACCGTCAGTACGCCGATGGAACCCCTACCAAAGGGCGATCGCTCCGCCAGTTCCAGGGCGATGGCCGTTGGCTCGTCGCCCTCCGACATCGCCCCCCGCAGCAGATGCATCAACATTGACCGCAACAACGACACCCGCAGGGTCGGCTCCACCGGCCAACTCGACGGCAGACACAGCAGCAGCCTCGGCAGATGCTCCTCCTGTGCCCACGCCTGAAGCGCCAGCGGCAGGCTGGTTTCCAGATAAGGCGGCGATAGCTCATCGCTCAGCCGCACCAGTTGCCCGTTGAGCTGCGTCACCTGAGCCATCCAGGCGGGCTGCTCGGTCAGGGGCTTGCTCAAAGCATCCGAGTTGATTTCCAACTGTCGCCGCATCACAAATGTCTCCTGCAAAGGTCCGTTGCGAACCTGCTCCGCCTCGCGGCAAAGCCAATGGTGCTGCTGCTCAAACCACCACCGTAGGGCTTGCTGTGTCTGCCAATGAAACACTGCCAGCCAGACCAGTCCACCAATCAACAGCACAGAAATCACAAGGGAACCCGGAGTCGCAAACGCGAAATAGTGGTTTAAGAACTGAACCGCTCAAGTGGGGCTGCGGTGAGACACTTTCCAAACTGGAACTGCACCACACTCGAACTATATCGGAGCCACCCAGCCGCAGGGCTGAAGTTTTTGCTCAAAGGATTTGCCGAAACCTGAAAACTTGCTTGCACTTTTCTGCGATTGCCCTTCAAGACAACGGCTGAAACTGCTGAATTTAATGAACTTTTTAGGAGCATCTCAGCCAAACCAAGGATGGTAGACTACAGGCAACTTTTGCTCTCTGAAAAGTGTCTATGCACCCCCAAATCTGCACCCTGCCCCAAAGCCCCGGTCGGCATGGGCCATCCCAGGGAACTGTCACAGCGATTGCGCTCACCGCAGCCGTCGGACTGCTGGCAGCCTTGCCGCCCATTGCCCAGGCGCAGGCGATTCTGGAAGATGGCACGCTGGGTGCAGAAAGCTCGGTCGTGACGCGGGACGTACTGATTCGGGGCATTTTGAGCGATCGCATCGATGGCGGCGCACGGCGCGGGTCAAACCTGTTTCACAGCTTCGAGCAATTCAACATCGACGCAGGGCGCGGCGCATACTTTGCCAATCCTGCGGGCGTTGAGGCGATCTTTAGCCGCGTCACCGGGGGCAATCCATCGAACATTCTGGGACGACTGGGCGTGTTGGGTGCAGCAGACCTCTATTTCCTCAATCCCAACGGCATTCTGTTTGGCCCTGCGTCCAGCCTCGATCTCCAGGGTTCCTTCCTGGCAACCACCGCCAGCGCCTTCCAGTTTGGCAATGCCGGATTCTTTAGCGCCACTGCCCCCGAAGCCCCTTCTTCCCTGCTGACGGTCAATCCCTCTGCTCTCTTCTTTAACCAGGTTGCCGCAGGAGCCATCGTCAACCGCTCCGTCACGCCGATTTCTCCAGGCAGCACCTCTTTGGTGGGGCTGCGGGTTCCCGATGGGCAAAGCCTGACGCTGCTGGGCGGCGATGTGCAGGTGGAGGGCGGACGGCTAAGCGCCTTTGGCGGCCGCATTGATATCGGCGCAGTGGCCGCAGGCGGCACAGTGCAGCTTAACCCTGATGGCAGCTTGGTCATTCCCGATAGCGTAGCGCGGGGCGATGTTTCGTTTACCAATGGCGCAATCGTGGATGTGAGGTTGGGCGACAAAGGCGATATCAACGTGACAGCCCGCAACATCTCGGTGTTGGGCGATAGCGAGTTGCTGGCAGGCATTTTTTCCACTCTGGGAACTGTCGATAGTCAGGCGGGCGACCTCAGGCTGAATGCAACAGGCACCGTGCAAATCGCAGAGGGCAGCCTCGTCCGCAATCGCGTGAATGAAAATGCGCTTGGCAACGCGGGCAATGTGGAAATCGTGGCGAATCAACTGGAGGTGCTAGATA
>JBDNCP010000189.1:0-8519 GCA_046719575.1 Cyanobacteriota bacterium | reverse complement strand
GTAATTGACTCCGTCGCTCGTGCTTTTAGCTACAGGTCCAGTGGATGAGATTTCGGAGTGCAACCGTGTAGATTGTGCTGAGTGGGTAGCCGTGGAGGCTGGGCTGGTGGCTAGGCTAGTGGATGGGCTAGTCAGTGTAGACTTTGTGGGATGGAGGGCGTTGGCGCTAGCCTCGCGGAGCGATATCGCCCGCTGCACGGCCACCATCCGGCGGGCCTGGTCGCGGGTAATACTTTCGGTGGTGTTGCCCAGCCCCGGTGCATTCCAGCGTTGTGTGTCGGGGTCGAGAAAGGCACGGGTGCGGGCCCACAGAATCGCCGCTTCACCCGTTATCCCCTGCTGACGAGCTTCCAGGAGCCGATCGAGATAGCCGCCTCGGCTGAGCGCTGCACGGGGCGATTGATTTGCCAGATCGATGCCGTTAAGTTGCTCTGCCAGACTTAGCTCTAGCCCCAGGTTGGCGGCGGTCTGCTGGAGTTGTTGCGCCTGTCGCTGGAGCCGCTGGAGTTGCTTGCGGTCGGCTTCGGCGGGCGAGGCTGCGCCGTGCTGATAGGAGAATGTGCCCAGGTTCCACACGCCGTTGCCCGGATCAGTATGCCCCTGGTAGGCGGCGGTGTAGTCGCCGCGTGGGGTGCGCGTGCCCTCGGCGCTGCCTACGGCGATCGCCACCAGCGAGTCTACCCCGCCTGCAAACGCCGCCTGAAGCATGGCGGGCAGCGCTGCGAGAACTGGACTTTCTGAGGAGACCGACGCTGCAACAGGGGCGATCGCCGCCGGAACCAACTCTAGATCAAAACTCAGCGCCGGGTCTTTAGCAGCGGAGGGCGACCCCGCCAGCGCTATGGAAGCAGGGGCTTCAGAGTAGGAACCAGGGGGCGAGTCTTGGGACGGGAGAGCCTGGCCCAGCGTTGCCCCCCGCGGGGCGATCGCGGAGAGTGCCTGGAGTTGTGCAGTCCCTTGATTGGGCTGGGCCGGGCTGGACGGTGGGGGCGGCAATTTTAGCTGAGCCGCAGTTCGCCCCTTTCCCAATGGCGGCTCGGTGGCCTGGGGAGGCACAGGCAGCGGCGCGATTGGCGGCGGGTCGGCAACGGGGTGATCTCCGTTAGAGGGGGCGATGTCGCTTTGCAAGGCTGAAGCCAACGCCACAGTCGTAGCGTCTTGTGAGGTCGTAGCGTCTTGTGAGCCAGTGGCCAGCGGACTGGTGGCGGGCAAATTAGCAGCAGCAGGAAACTCCAGCGACACCCGATTGGGAGAAAGGGCGATCGCCGTCTGGTTTACGACTGACCCCGCCAGCACTAGCGCCATTGATCCTGCCAGTAGCCCCCTAGAGGTAGACCGATGGAGGGTACGCGAGGATTGCAAAATTAGAGTCAGCGACGGGTCGGGTGAGTCGTCCAGCGGATAGCCGCCGACGATATAGCCCAGGATTGCCAGTTCTGCCATGTTGGGGGTTGGTCTGTCCGGGAAGAGTACGGGGAAGGAGCGGGGAGTCAGGGCGATCGCAGCAATCGGGTCAGCAGCGCAGACGACGGTTCCACCAGGGCCCAGCGGCCGTCGGTCTGTTTTCGCAGCGTGGCGAAATGCAGCACCTCGCCACGCCCCAGCACTTGCCCTTCTTGCACGTTGCCCAGACTAGGCCGCCGCAGCCCACACAACCGCAGCAGATAGGCAGGCACCTCAGGACTGGAAAACACAACGCAATCCCCAGCGGTTGGCTGCATCTGTCCATCAAACGGGGCATAGATCCGCCCGCCCGCTAAATCAATAGAAATATCGCCCAGCCCCGCCAACACGCGATGACCCGCGATCGCACTTCCTGGTTGAATTTGCCAGGTTTGATGAATGGGCACACTGCGGAGGGCGGGCGGCTCCTGAGCAATGCCGCAAGCGGTCAGAGGAATCGTCAGGGCGATCGCCCCCCAGATAGGACATCGACTCCGACAATTGCTGCAAATGCGCTGGACTAGCCGCCCATTCAAGACGCTACTTTTTGAACACAAAGTCATAGCCCGCATACTCATTGCCCTCATACAACACCACAAGCCACGTCTGCGGGTCAAACGCCAGCGGATAGGCCTCGCGGTCGGCAGGCACTCCAGCGCGAATCTCCACCTGCGGCAGCCGACAATAGGGTTCGCTAATCACAGCTTTGATTTGGTCGCGGCTGCTGCGTTCGGGAATACTGAGCAGTTGCGAAAGCTTGTCGCGGTGCAACACTGACTGCGACTGCACCACCTCTAGGCACTTGTTGCTAACGGGCTTGGGACGGCGGCCGCCTACATCTGACATCAGCATCGCCAGCATCAGCAGCGACCCGCCCATGACCAGATAGGACGAGGGGTTTTTACGTTCGGGTTTACGGCGCTTCATCATTTCCTCCTTCGCCAACTAACACGAAGCAAGACAGCACAATCAACAGCCAGGCCGCTCCAAGGAGTACGCTCATAGGGGGTTGGGGGTTGGGGGTTAGCTTAGAGCCAGAATCCGGTCAGAAAAAGTCCGGCGGCAATCAGGCAGAGGCGATAGCCCAGCAGTAGCGACAGACGGGGAACCCGGACTGATAGGGCAGTCGCCACGATCGCAGGTGTGAGAAGGGCGATCGCCACGGGAATCCAAAGCTGCGGCATGAACAGCAGAGTTTGATGCATCGCCACCCGAAACACCGCACCCCCCGCCAGCCAAACGCCGCCTTCGGCACAAAACGACAGCGGCTCGGCCGGTGGCTTGAGCCACTGCGCCAGCGTCAGACTCCAGGACGGACAACTCTCCGACCTACGAACCTGGGAGCGCTTAGCAGTGCGCCGTTTGGCAACAGCCGGACGCGTTGCCGCCTGCGGATGGAGCGCCGCAATAAAATCTGGGGTCGAAGCAGGCCTAGCCTTGGGCGGAGTAGGCGCAAGTCGGATTTGCATAGGGCTGGGGGGCAGGGAAAACCGCAAAGCAAAAAACGGCGCAGGGCAGAAAACGGCCTTGGGAGGAGAAAGTGGCGATCGCCCTCGCAAAACTGTACCCCTCCAGTTTAGTACAAATGAACTAAAATCGCAAATAAGCTTGCCTCGATCAGCGGCCCAGCAATGCAGGTATGATGCGTCTTGTGCTAGCTGCTATACCTGCTCACAACGCACCACCACATGACTTTCCCCCCCTCGGCTAGAAAATTTTCGGCTACCACCTCAAACCGTCCTCGGATCTGGCTTTCCCGGCTCACGCCCTACCTGTTTCTGGCTCCGGCGCTGCTGGTGTTGGGGCTGACCATCTTTTACCCCGCCCTCAACGCCTTCTATCTCAGCTTCACCCAGTTTGAATTTGACATCACCCAGCCGCCCGCCTGGGTCGGCACCGAAAATTTCCAGCGCCTCCTCCGCGACCCCGTCTTCTGGCAAACCCTGCGAAACACGCTGCTTTATCTGATTTGTGTCGTTCCCGTTTTGGTGACGCTGCCGCTAGGTCTGGCGATCTTGGTGAACCGAGCATTGCCAGGAATTGGAGGGTTTCGGGCGGCGTTTTATACGCCCGTAGTCATTTCGATGGTGGTGGCGGGCATTGCCTGGCGCTGGCTCTATGCCGAAACAGGGCTGCTAAACCAACTGCTGCGCGGGCTGGGGCTATCGGAAACGGGCGTGCCTTGGCTCACCAGCCCCCAACTCGCCCTATTCAGCGTGATGGCAGTAACGGTTTGGAAGGGGCTGGGCTATTACATGGTGATTTACCTGGCGGGGCTGCAAGCGATTCCAGCAGACTTGTACGAAGCAGGGGCGATCGACGGCTCCACAGGCTGGAAAAAGCATTGGGATATCACCGTGCCGCTGATGCGCCCCTATCTGCTGCTAGTCGCGGTGATTTCTGCCATCTCCGCCACCAAGGTGTTTGAGGAGGTGTTTGTGATGACGCAGGGCGGCCCCCGCAACAGTTCCAAAACAATGGTTTACTACGTATACGAGCGGGCGTTTCAGGATCTGGAGTTGAGCTATGCCTGTACGATAGGGCTAGTGCTGTTCCTGATTATCCTGGGGCTGTCGGTGCTGCGGCTGCTGCTGCCTTCGGGATCGCCAGATTTGCTGAGTCGATGAACGATTTCTGACGACTTCTAACTAAAATTCCCGCAAAATCCTTGCAAAACTTTAGATAAAACTTTCCGGTTAGTTTCTAGGAAGCTTCGCCGTATAATATCTGGGCATCTAGCATTTGCATGATTCCATCTGCGTAATCTGGTATGTGCAGGAGCTAGTGCATGAGCCTGCATGAACCGTACCAAATGCCTCCCATGCAATCAACCCGACTGAATCAGTCCTGTTGAGCAGGGAGACATTGATAGGCCGTACCGCAGGGTGCTGTTCGACGTAGCCATAACGCATCGCGACCTCGCAAGGCTTTGATGCGCTGGACTGGCGCTAAGCATCCTACAAATTATGCAGATCTTATGTAGATCACTTTGGATACCCCCGAGTTGGATGCTTACGAATTGGTACGAATTAGTTTCGTCAATTTTGATAAAACTCGCTTCCCGTCTGCGTTGTCCCCTTTTCCATCAATCCTTAAGATCTAAAAGATCTGACTACATAATCCTGTGATAGCGGTTTATCCTGGTAGTTTCGATCCCATTACCCTGGGGCATCTCGATATTATTGAGCGGGGCAGTCGGCTGTTTGGTCGGCTGATTGTCGTTGTCATGCGGAATCCTGCCAAAACGCCGCTGTTTCCGGTTCACCAGCGCGTGGCGCAGATTCAGCAGGCGACTCAGCACTTGCCAAATGTCGAAGTTGACACATTTGATGGATTGACCGTGACCTATGCCAGAATGCAGGGAGCAAAGGTCTTACTGCGGGGGCTGCGGGTTCTCTCTGATTTTGAGAAAGAGCTGCAAATGGCCCACACCAACAAAACCCTGGCTGAGGATATCGAAACTTTCTTCCTGGCGACTTCAAGCGAGTATAGTTTTCTGAGTAGCAGTCTAGTCAAAGAAATCGCCAAATTTGGCGGCCCCGTTGATCATCTCGTCCCTTCCGCCGTCGCGTTAGATATCTGCCAATGCTACGCCAAGACTCTCCCAACCGCATCGCCCCAGACCGCAACGGAACCCATGCCAACGCCGACCTCAACGGAGAGGCGAGTCGAGTCGGCGGAGTAGACATCCAGCGTGAACTCGCCAAGCTGGAAGAAATGATCTTGGAAGGGTCGCGGCTGCCGATTATCAATCGGACGCTGATCAACGAGGATCAGGTGTTGGATCAGCTCGAGCTGGTGCAGATGAACTTGCATCCGGCGTTTGAAGAGGCGAAAAAGCTGCTCCAGCACAAGGAAGAGATTTTGCTGGAGGCGGAGCAATACGCCCAGGAAATTATCGAAACGGCGGAGCGGCGGGCGGCGCAGATCCTTGATGAGATGGGGCTGGTGCGGCAGGCGGAGCTAGAGATGAAGCAGATTCGTCAGCGCGTGCAGCAGGAATGTGAAGTGGCGCACGAGCAGGCGATGGTGGAAATCGAGCGGATGCGGCGGCAGGCTCAGCAAGAAATCGAAGATATGCGGCGGCGGGCGATCGCCGAGTGCGAAGAAATTCAGGCTGGCGCAGACGACTATGCCGATCGCATCTTACAAGACCTGGAGCAGCAGTTTTCGGATATGCTGCGTATCGTTCGCAACGGCCGTGGGCAGCTTCGGCCTGAAGCCCCAGCCCGGAATGTGTCGCGTGGGGGCGATCGCCCTAAGAAATAAGGCTTAATCGCCCTAAGAAGTCAGGCTTAAAGTCAGGCTTAAAGTCAGACTTAGAGGTTAGCGGCCGAGCCGACCCTGCTCTCTGAGTCCGGCCCCTTGATTCCTGACTTCCGCTAGCGACCCTTGCAGCGGCTCGGTCAGCTTCTGATAGGTGGTGGCAAGCAGCGTGTCGAGATAGGCGCGGAGACGCTGCCACTGCTGGGGGTTGGGACGGTAGGTTTGGCCGTCTTGCTTGAAAAACAACGGCGTTTCTAGTAAGCGGGCAGCCGCAGATTGGCTGGCGGCAGTAGGCGCGAGTAGGGCTGAGTCTGGCATGGACACTAGACCGGGCGGCAGATGTCCTTCGAGCAGTGCGAGGATGTGCTGGCGGCAAGCAGCCGTGTCAATGCCACGTCGCTCTAGGGTGTGCAGCACACTGTCGAGGGTGACAGGGTGGTCGGGGAAGGTTCGCAACAACTCCATCAGCAGGTAATAGTCACTGGTTCGATGGCGCGGGCGGTTTAGCACCTGTGGATGCAGCGGCAGCGCTGCCAGTCCGTAAGCTACACGGCTACAGGCGGTGGACGCATGGCCCGCCGATAGGTAGGTGTCTTGAATAATAGTGGCGTTGGGCAGCTTTTGGTGCAGCCAGCGGGCGATCGCCACCAGCGAGGCACTCCCCCCAGAGCAAACCACCTGGCGAATTTCTAACCGCGACAGCCCGGTTTGTCGCAGCAGTGCGTTTAGCTCCCGATTTAGCCGCTCAACGTAGGGCAACACCACTCGACTGCTGAGGTCGTGGCGCGTTAGCACCAGGGTTTGGTTGCCCAGGGTTAGCGTTACTTGCTCCTGCTGCTGGAGTGCAATCTTGACCCGCTCGGCAGCGTACAAGAGCCAGAGTCCTAGGTCAGAACTCCGTAGCCGTTGCAGCATTCGGTGGCGAAGGGCCAGGTCGGGATCGCCCACCGCAGGCAAGATCAAGTCGTCCCATCCCACGGCTTGCCAGGGGTCGGTTGCCGCTTCTAGAGAAATCGGGGATTCGTTCCAGGTCGTTTCATCTTGTTTAGAGAATAAAGCATTCGATGATGCCGCGCGATCGCCCCCGCTATTTTGGGTTTCCAGCCAATTGCGCGACGGGCTATGAGTCTGGCGCACCCAAGCAGGATAGATCAGTTGCGTCAGAATGTCTTGGTCGAGGGCAGTGCCCGCGTAGGGCAGTGTGCGAGTTATGAAATCGCAAGAACTGAGGTGCTGCAATTGGCTGGGCAAGGTTACCAGCGCTAGCTCCGTTAGCGTTGCGCCTGCACTTAGCACCAGGGTTCCGCCTTGCCAGTCGCCACTGTAGAGATCGGTGGGCTGAGCAGGGGTGGGCGAGAGCCGCAGCGTCCGCCCATCGGGTCTGGGCAAGCCGGACAGCAGCGTGGCGATCGCCTCTTCTAGCAAGAAAATCTGGTCGGCCCGGCTGACCAACCGAGCCGACAAAATTGCTTCCCGCAGGTTGAAACTATAGGTATCTGACCAATTAGCGGGATAGCTGACAATCACCCCTGCCAACTGCCGCAGCGCAAGCTGAACCTGGGCTTCTTCCAAATCCACTGCGCCACAGGTGAGCAATGGGGTCGCCGCTGCCAAGTTTTCTAAGGAAGAGCCGCCTGTAGATAGCACGAGGCTTACTAACAGCGTCCGCAGCGCTTGCTGAAACAGGCTCAGCGGCAAAGCCTGGGTGTCGCTCCAGCGGGCGACGGGTTCCCATTGCAGCGTCTCGGTGGAATAGTAGGGTACGCCGACTTGCAGGTAAGGCTTGAGGTGGCTGAGGGTGAGGCGATGGGGCTGCTGGGTGCGGGGCTGACCCAAGCTGGCAGAGAGCGGGGCGATCGCAATTGGAGCCGTATTTTGATGGGTCGGATCTTCAGCGCTAAGTTGCACCCGCACAGGCAGCCGAAAAGTTTTGCGGATAGGCTGGCGATTCCCATAGGAATCGCTTCGCGAATCGCGCTCTGATACGGGCGGCAGTTCCAACCAATAGATTGGGTACAGCGCTCCTGCCGGATATCGCAGCAGCACCGCCGAAATGCCCGTCGTTCCGATATCCAACCCCAGATACCACTGGACGTTTTCAGCCTGCTTTGCCGACGGCTCAGCGGTGTTGCCCGCCCCGGCCGAACCTGTTCCAGATGCACCCGACAGGGCAGACAGCAGCCGCGACAGCGCCGCTGGAGCAATCCCCAGGGTTTGCATCAAATCCTGTAGCTCTAGATCCGGCTCGTAGTCCTCTGGGTCAAAGGTTTCCAGCCAAGTCTGATCTGCGTCGGGCGCAGAGAGCGGTAATTCGGCGGCGGGAGCAGCGAAAATATCTGCGGGAGTGTTGGCATCGGGTTTTAGATTACAGTCTGAGAGGGGTTTCGCAGCGGGTGGCTGCACCCCGTCTGACTCAAGGCTATTGAGGACGGCGGGTGTTGGGCTGGAGCCGTCCGAAGCCTCTGGGTTCTCCGAGGTTGGGCGGATTAGAGGATTTTTTTTTTGCTTCGCTGGAGGAGTCGATCAAATCAGCTCGCTGTGCCTCATCTGGAGGCGTTGCCGGGTCAACTGCGTCAGCCGCAGGCGTGGGGTCTGCGTCATCAAACAGGCTTGTCAAATCGGCCGCTGTCAGGCTGGGGCTGGGCGATTCTGGTGGCGGTACGGGAGTCACTTCGCCCACCGATGGCAAATCCTCAAACAGGCTCTCCAAGCCGCTCAGCGTAAACGCTGCCTCCCCTGGCGGCGGCGCAGGCACCGACAGCGACAGATTCTCCAAAATGCTGTCGGTGAGCGAGCTGCTGGATTGGGGC
>JBDNCP010000188.1:0-8721 GCA_046719575.1 Cyanobacteriota bacterium | reverse complement strand
GTTACCCTCAGGGCGGGGACTGTCGCTTATCCCGGACAGTGGGATGCTCTGGTAAAGTCTTAGCCGGAGATTGACCAGAGGCAATCATCCGGAGCATCCGTTGGGGGTTGGTCTGCAATCCTTAACGGAGTCAAATTGCAGACGCTCGAACCAAAAGGAGGTTATTAGGCGGCAGCAACAGCCACGCGCTTACGAGCAAAAGGTACGATGTTGTTCGCATGTACGTTGGTTTGAGCCATTGATTAACGAGAGGTAGCCCGCTCTCGGCCTGCATCACAAGGTAGTGTTCGCCAAAACGTCGAAACCGTGACAGCCCCATGAGGGCATCCGTATGCCTCCCTACATTATAGCGAGAGTGTTGGCGTGTTGGGGTGTGTTGGCGTGTTGGGGTGAGGAGAGGGAGGGCTGGAGTGTTGGAAAGCTGAAGAAAATACCCGCAGCTACCATTCCTCCATCCCCCCATCCCTCTCCATTACGTCCTGTTAACAGATGCCCACAATCGACCGTTTCGCGCAGAAGCGGGCGCTAGAATGGCTGGATGGTAAGTATTTCAAGCGTTTGAAGGCTATTCACTGAAGCCATTTGGCGAGGAGCGATGCAGCAGTATGGTGCAAGAACTAACCCACCCAACCTCGACCGCTGGCACTCCGGCGGAGATGGAAGCATTTTGGATGCCGTTTACGGCGAATCGCCAGTTTAAGGCGCAGCCCCGACTATTTGTTTCGGCAAAAGATATGCACTACACGACCGCCGATGGGCGGCAGGTGCTGGATGGCACGGCGGGGCTGTGGTGTGTGAATGCCGGACACTGCCGCGTCAAAATTGCAGAAGCCGTCAGCCGTCAAGTCAACACAATGGACTATGCGCCCGCGTTTCAGATGGGGCATCCGGGCGCGTTTCAACTGGCGGATCGGTTGGCGAAGATGCTGCCGGGCGATCTCGACCATGTGTTTTTCGCAAACTCTGGGTCGGAGGCGGTGGAGTCGGCGCTAAAAATTGCGATCGCCTATCATCGGGCCAAGGGCGACGGCACCCGCCAGCGGCTGATCGGGCGCGAGCGCGGCTATCACGGCGTTAATTTTGGCGGCATCTCCGTCGGCGGCATTCCCACTGTCCGCAAGTTCTTTGGCAGCCTGCTGACAGGCGTAGACCACCTGCCCCACACCCATAACCTGGAACACAACGCCTTTAGTAAAGGGCAGCCAGCGTGGGGCGCACACCTGGCAGATGACCTAGAGCGGATCGTGGCGCTGCACGATGCGTCGAACATTGCGGCGGTGATTGTGGAACCTGTGGCGGGTTCAACGGGCGTGCTGATTCCCCCCGTGGGCTATTTGCAGCGCCTGCGACAGATTTGCGACAAATACGGCATTCTGCTGATTTTTGACGAAGTGATTACGGGCTTTGGGCGGCTAGGTGCGCCCTTTGCGGCGGACTATTTTGGCGTGCTGCCCGACATGATCACGGTGGCGAAGGGCATTACCAACGGCACCGTGCCGATGGGCGCAGTTTTCGTCCGCAAGCATATTTACGATGCCTTCATGCATGGGCCAGAGAATGCGATCGAGCTGTTCCACGGCTACACCTACTCCGGGCATCCGGTGGCTTGCGCGGCGGCCCTGGCGACGCTGGATGTGTATGAGGAAGAAGGCTTATTCCAGCGGGCAAATGACCTGTCGGGCTATTGGCAAGACGCGCTGCACTCGCTGAAGGGACTGCCCCACGTCATCGACATTCGCAATCTGGGTCTGGTGGGCGGTATCGAACTGGAGCCGATTCCTGGCAAGCCGACCGCCCGCGCCTTCGATGTGTTTGTGCGGGCTTATGAGCAGGGATTGCTAATCCGCACGACGGGCGACATTATTGCCCTGTCGCCGCCGCTGATGATCGAAAAGCACCACATCGACCAGATGGTGTCGATGCTGACGGATCTGCTGAAAGCAACGGTTTAGTTAAGGGGTTGTTGCTCCGCAACGCTGACGCGAGGGGGGTTAGGGGTTGAGGGTTAGCTGGTATGTCTCACGCATCCTGAAACCTGACCGCTGCTCCCCCATCACGGCAATAACCCGTCTGGCGGCGTAATTTCGATGCGGCGGTTGGGTAAATCAACCACAGGCACGATCGCCATGACAAAGGGAATCAGTACAGTGGTCGTTTTTCCGTGGGGTTTCAGAAGCTTTACCTCTAGCAGATCATTGCCAGCGGGGATCAGGTCGGTGACGGTGCCGACTTGGGTTTGCGTGACCTGATGCCACACGTCTAGCCCGATTAGGTCGCGGACGTGAAATTCATCTTCTTCTAGCGGTAGGCGATCGCCCGCCGGAACCAGCATCACCGCGCCGCGCAGCGCCTCCGCCTGAGTGCGATCGCCCACTCCGGCAAACTTCACCACATACAGATTTTTTCCTGCCAGCAGCCGCCCAGACACCAGTTCTACAGGCTTGGGAGCGGCGGCTCCGGGCGATCGCAGCCAGCGCGTCCCCGGCTCCAGAAACCGCTGCGGAAAGTCGGAATCAGGATAGACGCGCACCTCGCCCTTGAGGCCCTGCACCCCAACGATCCGCCCCACTTCCATCCAGTCAGCGTTGGAGTCTGGAGAATTGACCGTTTCTGATGCCATGCGTTCAGTTTCCTAGAAGGCTATCCGAGTAAAAGTCTGTCTGACTCAGCGCATCCGGCTCCAGGCTGCCGACTGCGTTCGTCTGGTTGAGGTATTCTCGCCGAGAGGTCAGGCATTCTTGCAGCAGCACATTCGTCCCCAGCGGCACGTTCTCGACTCGCGTGTAGACGACAAGTTCATGCGGTGTGCCAATCAAGAGCGATCGCACGTCTGGCTGCACTAGCACCTGATCCGTCCGCTCAACGTTGTAAACACCCAAATGATCCGGTCTGCGGTCGATTGATGCCGTCACAATGGTTCCCAGCGCAAAAAACTGTACACAGAGGCGATCGTTCAGCATTGCCACGCGGGCGCTGCGGTTTTCCGCCTGGTATGCCCCAACTTGCAGCGGCAGATTTGCCCCCGCTGCACCCACCCCGCCCAGCGTCACCAGCACCACCGCCGACAGCCCATAGAAAATCCTCACGGCCCACTCCTGTTCATTAGAAACGTTGATGGTTCGATGCTATGGATTTTAGTTTAGAGAGAAACAGCACTCGCGCTTTTTTGAAAAGTCACCTTTCCTCCAAAAAAAGGAGGATGCACAGCACCCTCCCGTCTTGCCATTACAGAGCGTTCATTGCTGAATGCTCACCGAAACAATCGAAATGACGCGATTCGGAACTACACCGCTGCAAAGAACTCCTTGGACTTCACAGGGTCAGGATTCATCGTCGCATCGCCGGGCTTCCAGTTGGCGGGGCAGACTTCATCGGGGTGAGACTGCACATACTGGATGGCTTGCAGCACGCGGAGGGTTTCGTCCACGTTGCGGCCAAAGGCGAGGTTGTTGATGGTGGCGTGCTGGATGATGCCGTCTTTGTCGATGATGAACAGACCGCGCAGCGCAACGCCCGCTTCGGGATCAAGCACGTTGTAAGCGGCGCTGACTTCTTTCTTGATATCAGCCACGAGGGGATAGTTCAGATCGCCGACACCGCCGCTCTTGCGGTCGGTCTGAATCCAGGCGAGGTGAGAGAACACGCTATCGACAGACACGCCCAGGATTTCGGTGTTGATGGCTTTGAAATCGGCGTGGCGATCGCTAAAAGCGGTGATTTCCGTCGGGCAGACAAAGGTGAAGTCCAGAGGATAGAAGAACAGAACGACGTATTTGCCGCGATAGTCAGACAGCTTGATGGTTTTGAATTCTTGATCGACCACTGCTTCGGCCGTGAAGTCAGGTGCCGCTTGACCAACGCGAAGACATTCGGTGCTGTGAGTCATGAAATGTACTCTCCTTAGAACTTCCTAATGCGTCTATAGTTTCCTTAGATAATCTGGCGAGATAACCTAATCTAGCGAGATAATCTGGCGGGGAATGGTCGGCATTGCCCCGCTGCATCTCTTGGATTGAGAACTGTTACGACTATATCATAGTCATAACGATTTTGAGTAGAGCCTGCCGCTAAGTTTTCAACCCGATTCCAAACTTTAATCCCAAGCCTCTATTTCCTTAGACAGTCTTAATTCTTCGCCCCTTGAGCCTGTAGTAGACTAGCGGTTCGCTTAGCCTTACACCCCTATGGACTTTCTCGATACCCGTGAATGGCTCCTGACCAACGGCCTGGGCAGCTTCGCCAGCGGCACTGTTTCCGACGCGCACACGCGCACCTATCACGGCTGGCTGTTTGCGGCAGTGTCGCCGCCGGGTCAGCGGACGCTGCTGCTGTCGCGGGTGGAGGCGTATCTGGATATTGCGGGTGAGGGCTATCCGCTGGGCACAAACTATTGGGGCAGTGGCTCGGTGTCGCCTGTGGGCTACAAGCTGCTGCAATCGTTTTCGATCGACCCTGTGCCGACGTGGGTTTGGGGCACGACGAGTTGGACGCTGACCCGCGAAATTTTGATGACGCACGGGCTGTTGCCCAATCCCGATGGCAAGCCCGAACCCCGACTGCGACACCAGGTGTATGTTCGCTATCGCTATGCTGGACGGGAGCCGGCCTGGGTGAATTTGCGGCCGCTGGTGGGCGATCGCAACTTTCACCATCAACAGCGCCATAGCCCAGAGGCTGAACCCAACCTGCAATTTTCGCAACTGGTGGAACCCAACCGCGTGTCAATCCAGGCGACGCGGGGCAATTGGGTCGGCACGTCGTGGCAACTAAGCTGGAGCCAGGGCGACTACTATCCCGACGGGACATGGTATTGGGACTATCGCTATCCCGAAGAGACACGGCGCGGCCTGGGCGATCGCGAAGATTTGTACAGTCCCGGACATCTGGCGGTGTTGCTCTATCCGGGGCAGAGCCTAGTGCTAGAGGCGCGAGTTCGCATTATCAATCCGCTGCGCCCCTTTGCGCCGCCCAGCAACGAAACGTTTGAAGCCGCGCTCCAGGCAGAGCAGACCCGCCTCGTCCAGACCTTTACGCCGATGCTGAAAGCGCCCGAACAAGGGCGATCGCCCGCCGTCACCTTTGCTGCGCCCCACCTCAGCCCCGCCGATACAACCCTGGCGACGCTGCTCCGCGCCAGCGACCAGTTCATCGCCTATCGCGCCTCGATTTGTGGCCCAACCGTGATTGCGGGCTATCACTGGTTTAGCGACTGGGGCCGCGACACGCTGATCGCCCTGCCGGGGCTGTGTTTGACAACGCAGCGGTTTGACTTGGCGCGGGGGCTGCTGGAATCGTTTGGCAAATACTGCCAGGGCGGGCTGATTCCCAACACCTTCCCCGACAACGGCGCACACCCGATTTACAACAGCATCGACGCGGCGCTGTGGTGGGTAGAGGTTCTAGGCCTCTATCTGGAAGCCAGCCAGGATTGGGAATTTTTGGTGCAGCAATATCCCGTCGTCCGGCAAATTCACAAGTCTTTTGCCACGGGAACGTCCTACAACATCCGCATCGACGCGATGGACGGGCTGGTGACCTGGGAGCATCCGGGATTTGCGCTGACCTGGATGGACGCTGTGGTGAATGGCGAACCCGCCACGCCGCGCCAGGGCAAATGTGTAGAAATCAACGCGCTGTGGTACTCGGCACTGCGCTGGGCCGAGCGCTGGGCCACCTGGCTGGCCGAAAAAGGCGGCAACGGCGAAGAACCTGCCAACTACGCCAACCACGCCCGCCGCTATGGACAGCAGGCAGACCAGGTGAAAGCCTCTCTGCAAAAGTTTTGGAACGGGCGGCTGGGCTATCTGTATGACTTGATCGACCCCGGCGATAATCCCAATACGCAAATTCGCCCGAACGCCGTGATCGCCCTCTCGCTCAGCCATTGCGGATTTTCTGACCTGCAAGGCAAAAAGGCGCTGGTGATTGCCCGCGATCGCCTCTTGACCCCCTATGGCCTGCGATCGCTCGACCCCAGTGATCCCCACTATGTCGGTCGCTACATCGGCGACCCCGTGCATCGCGACCACGCCTACCATCAAGGCACTGTCTGGAGTTGGCTGATTGGCCCTTTCATCCGGGCCTGGCAGCGATTTTATCCCAACGAACCCTTACCCTGGGATGCCCAACCCCTGCTCGACCACTTCACCAACCAGGCTTGCCTCGGCTCCATCTCTGAAATCTTCGACGGCGACCCACCGCATGATCCCCAAGGGGCGATCGCCCAGGCCTGGTCGGTGGCGGAGTTGGTCAGGCATTGGCATGACTTGGGGATTGAGAGCTAGAGATTCCCCCCTACTGCCTTTTCAACCCAACCCGCAGACACTTACAGGCAATCCAAAATCCAAAACCCGAACTCAAACCGACCTCAGCAACCCCTCCATCATCCGCCGCGCCTGGCCTTCATAGCCGCTGCCGAAGAGGTTGAAGTGATTCAGGATGTGATACAGGTTGTAGAGCGTTTTGCGTTGGGCGTAGCCCGGTTCTAGGGGAAAGGCTTCGTTATAGGCGCGATAGAAATCGTTGGGAAAGCTGCCGAAGAGTTCCGTCATCGCCAGATCCACTTCGCGATCGCCAAAGTAGGTGGCCGGGTCGAAAATCACGGGTTCCTCTAGCTGGGTGACCGCTGCATTGCCCGACCATAGATCGCCGTGAACCAGCGAGGGCGGTGGCTCGTGTCCCTGGAGCAGCTTGGGAATCGCGTCTAGCAGGCGATCGCCCTCTGGAAAGTGTCCGCCGCGTTTTTTCGCTAAATGAAGCTGGTAACCGATGCGATGCTCTGCCCAAAAATCGACCCAGCTTGCCGTCCAGGGGTTGGGCTGGGGCGTGGAGCCGATGGTGTTGTCCATCTCCCACCCAAAGCCGCGATCGCTCGTGACTCGGTGCATCGCCGCCAGGTTGCGCCCCATCTCGGCCCAACTGCGGTGCGTGCCATAGCCAAAATCTAGCCACTCCAGCACCAAATACGCCGAACCCTCTGCCGTGCCCCAACAGAGCGGCTGCGGCACGCGAATCGTCTGGGTCGCCGCTATTTGCTGCAATCCCAGGGCTTCTGCCTCAAACATTGCCACGCGAGTCGCCTGGTTCAGCTTGACAAAATAGGCATGGCGCTCATCCGTCAGCGCGTAACCCTGGTTGATGCTGCCACCGCCGACAGGACGCTGGCGCAGGCTGCCCAGTGGCGCTCTGGTGACTTGGCGGATGTGGTCGGCGATCGCATTCCACATATTCCACTATATTTAACTATATTTATTAATTTATTAAGGATGAACCGAGGGGCTAACGGGTCAGGCTTTGGGCTTGAGGACGACCACGCTGTAGGCATCGGGAGAGAGGTATTGCTGAGCGGCGGCCATCAGGTCTGTGGCTTCGACAGACTGGATATGGGTAGGATAGAGCAGCGCAGGCTGCAAGTCGCCCACCACAGAATGATAGTAGCCGTAGAGTCCAGCGCGATCGCCCGGTGTTTCATTGCCAAACACAAAGCGATTGGCAACCAGCGTGCGGATGCGCTGAAGCTCGAAGTCGGTGATGGGTTCGGTTTGCAGGCGGCGGATGTGTTGGGCGATCGCCGCTTCCGCTTCTGCCAAATTTTCCGCCGACAACTGGGCCGAGATGTAGAACACGCCCTGGTGGGTATAGGTCATGTTGCTGGCAGAAATGCCCGACACCAGCCGCCGATCTTCCCGCAGATCGCGCACTAGGCGCGAGGTACGCCCCTGCGACAGCACCGAGGCCAGCACGTCGAGCGCGTAGGTCTGGGGCAGGTTGTCCATTCCCGGTACGCGCCAAGTCATCACCAGTCGCGCCTGCTGGAGCGTCGGGTCAGTCTGCTCGTAGCGATGAATGCTCTGAAACGGCGGCTCAGGCTCACGGTGTAGCGGCTTTTGCAGCATCGAGGAGGCAGGCTGGGCCCGATGCGCCTGAGTCTGTGCGAAGCCCTCTGCAACAATGTCCACCAACTGCTCAACGGGCAGATTGCCCACCGCCACAGCAGTCATAGACTGGGGCTGATACCAAGTGTGGTGAAAGTCGCGCATCTGCTGGGCTGTCAGGGCTTCGATCACCGAGGCGGGACCCAGCACCGGGCGGCGATAGGGCGATCGCGCAAAAGTTGCCTCCATCGCCCGGTAAAACGTGCGCCGCTGAGGGCTGTCGTTTGCCCGGCGAATTTCTTCCAAAATCACATGGCGCTCTCGCTCAAACGCCTCATCGGGAATCGCCGCGTTTAGCACGACCTCAATCTGGTGCGGAGCCAGTGCCGCAAAGTCTTGGGGGGCGGTCGTGATGTAGTAATGGGTATAGTCCTGGCTAGTAGCAGCGTTGGTGACTGCGCCGCGCTGCTCAATCAGCCGCTCAAATTCGCCACTCTGGAGCCGGGCCGTGCCCTTAAACACCATATGCTCTAGAAAGTGCGCCATGCCGTTGATGGCATCGGTTTCAACCGCAGACCCGACCCCCAGCCACAGGCTCAGGTTCACAGCCTCTACGGGAACTTGTTCTGCAACAATGGTTAACCCATTGGGGAGCCGGTGAACCGTTGGCGCATTGAGACGAGGCGTTTTGCTCGCCTCCAGCACAGTCGGAATTAGAGTCATTGGTTAACAGACAAACAGTTCTTAATCTATCTTAATCGTCTGCACCATTGAAAACAGCATTGCTGCTCTAGTTTTCCTAGCTTCACTTCCTAGTTTCATCGGTTTTATCAGTTTTATCCTAATA
>JBDNCP010000187.1:0-8745 GCA_046719575.1 Cyanobacteriota bacterium | reverse complement strand
TTCAAACGCCGCTCATTCTTGCTGGGCACCTTAGCCGTGCTTTTGGTGAATGCCTGTGCGGGTAGCCCGACTGCCCAGAACCCAGAGCCAGGAACATCTCCCGAGACTGCCGCGCCCTTGGTGGTTGGTTCAATTCCTGACCAAGATCCAGAAAAGGTGCAGCGACAGGCCGAGAAACTGGCTGCCTACCTAGAATCGAAACTGGGAGTGCCCGTAAAGTATCAGCCCGTCACAGACTATGCTGCTGCGGTTACTGCCTTCAAGGTGGGCGATTTGGATCTGGTGTGGTTTGGCGGGCTGACAGGGGTGCAGGCGCGGCTCCAGGTGCCGGGGGCCCAGGCGATCGCCCAGCGCGACATTGACGCACAATTCACCAGCGTCTTTATTGCCAATACCCAAAGTGGCATTGCCCCCTTTACCGACCTCAAAGACCTCAACACGCTGAAGGGGCGCACCTTTACCTTTGGCAGCGAGTCTTCTACATCCGGTCGGCTGATGCCGCAATATTTCATTCAGCAAGCGGGCATGGCGCTGTCGGATTTCAAGGGGGAAGTTGGCTTTTCGGGCAATCACGATGCCACGATCAAGCTGGTGGAAGCGGGAACCTACGAGGTCGGCGCACTCAACTCTCAAGTCTGGGAATCGCGGGTGGCTGAGGGCGCAGTGGATACTAGCAAAGTGCAGGTGATTTGGACAACGCCACCATACTACGACTACCATTGGGTCATTAGCCCCGAAGTGGAGGAACGCTATGGCCAGGGCTTTATCCAAAAGGTGCAGGCTGCGTTTACAGAGCTAAACCCAGCCAACCCCGATGAGAAAGAAGTGTTAGATCTGTTCGGCGCAGCGAAGTTCATTCCCACAAAGAATGAAAACTATTCCCAGATTGAGTCTGTCGGCCGTCAGATTGGCAAAATCCAGTAATGGGAGCGCCCATTTTTCAACTCAGTCAGGTGACGCGCCAGTTTCGGGTGACGCGCCAGCTTCACATGTTGACGGCGCTGGCAGGGGTGAGCCTGAGCATTGCCGCTGGAGAGCGGGTGGCGCTCATTGGCCCCAGCGGCGCAGGTAAAAGTACCCTGCTAAGCCTGCTGAACGGAACGCTGCTGCCCTCGGCGGGGCAGGTCATGATCCTGGGGCAGGATTTGCGGCGGCTGTCTCCTCGGCAGCGGCGACGGGTGCAGCGGCAAATTGGAACGGTCTATCAGCAGCATCATTTGGTTACTCATCTGTCGGTGATTCACAATGTGAATGCCGGACACTTGGGGCATTGGTCGCTGGCGAAGGCGGCTGTGTCGCTGTTGTGGCCTCAGTCAGTGGACATCGCTGCGCGGGCCCTGGCTCAGGTGGGCATTGCCGAGAAGCTGTATGCCCGCACCGATCGGCTATCGGGCGGTGAACAGCAGCGAGTGGCGATCGCCCGCGTGTTGGTGCAAGACCCGGTGGCCATCCTGGCCGATGAGCCGATTGCCAGCCTCGATCCGGCCCGCGCCCACGACCTGATGGCGCTGCTGTGCCGCCTGACGGAGCAGAATGGCAAAACGCTGGTGATCAGCCTGCACGATATTGAGTATGCGTTTCAATATTGCACCCGCTTAGTGGGGCTGCGGCAGGGGCAGGTTCAGTTCGATGCGCCGCCCGCTCAGGTGACGGACGCAATGATTCAAAAGTTGTATCGTTTAGAGCAGCCTGCTCCTTAAGCAGCCTGCTCCTTAAACTGCTTCTGCCACGCTATGCCCGTTGCACCCATTGCCCTACCGCCTCCTCCCCCTTGGCTAAACCGCCGCAGCGGGTGGGGATTGATCATGCTGGGGGCGATCGCCGTTTCGCTCTATGCTACGGGCATCGGGCGGTCAGAAGCGACCCTGATCAACCCTGGCGGCTGGCGACAGTTTTTGGAGTTTTGGGCTAGCAGCCTGCGTCCTGACCTCAGCCGCGAATTTCTGGTGGTGATTGCCAAGGCTACTTTGGTCACCTTTGCCTATGCAGTCTGCGGCACGACCCTGAGTGTGGTATTGGGGCTAGTGGGTGGGGTGTTGTCGTCTGAAACTTGGTGGCGGACAATGCTGCCTCGCACGGCGGTGGGTGGCGTGTGGGCGGTTCCGGGTTGGCTGCTGATGCGCGGGCTGCTGGCATTTCCCAGGGCGATTCACGAGCTTCTGTGGGGTTTATTTTTCCTGAATATTTTGGGGCTAACCCCGCTGGTGGCGGTGCTGGCGATCGCCCTGCCCTTTGGGGCGATTGTGTCTAAGGTCTTTGCCGAAATTTTTGACGAAACGCCTCAGGAACCGCTAAACGCGCTCTTGGGGAGCGGGGCTTTGCCGCTGTCAGCATGGCTCTATGGGCTATTGCCCCAAGCGTTTCCCAACTTGCTGTCTTACACGACCTATCGGTTTGAGTGTTCGCTACGGTCAGCCGCAGTGCTTGGGGTAATTGGCGCGGGCGGGCTGGGCTACGAGATTTTGCTGAGTCTGCAATCGCTCCGCTATGGGCAGCTTTGGACGGGATTTTATGCCTTGGTGCTGCTGAATGGCGCGGTCGATTGGTGGAGCGGCTGGGTGCGGCGCAGGCTGGGATTTACCAGTCGGCTAGATCTCAATATGGCTCACAATATGGCTCAAAACACGGCTCAAAACACGGCTCAAAACACGGCTCAAAACACGGTTCAAAATACAGCTCAAAATTTTCAGACTTCCCACAGGATGAACCCCACTTCGCAGACCGCCAATTCCTGGCCGTTGCGCCTGTCGTGGGGGGCGATCGCGCTGTCGATTCCACTCTGCTTTTGGGGATTGGGCCTCGACTGGGGGCGGCTTTGGTCAGCCCGCACATGGCGACTGCTGGGCGACATTGCAGCGGCGACCGCGCCCCAGTGGCCTAGCCTCACCGAATGGGCGACATTGCTTCACCTGTCTAGCTTGACGCTGGTGATATCGATTTTGGCGATCGCCCTGGCCGGATTGGGCGGTATCCTGCTCTCTTTTCCGGCGGCTCAAACCTTTCTGTTACCCGGCGGCTGGCTGCGGCCGCTAGACGACCCCGCAACCACCCCGGCCCCCCTAGCTTGGCTGCTGCTGTTGGCGACTCGGTTGGGGCTATTGCTCAGCCGTGCTGTTCCTGCACCCATTTGGGCCCTGGTGTGTTTGTTTGTGCTGTTTCCAGGCATTTTGCCGGGGGCGATCGCCCTAGGGCTACATAACCTGGGCATTCTAGGTCGCCTCATGGCAGAGGTTAACGAAAATCTGGACGATCGTCCCGTGCGATCGCTCTACGCCCTGGGCGCATCTGGTGGGCAGGCAATTCTCTACGGCGTTTTACCCCAAAATCTGGGGCGCTTCCTAGCCTACAGCCTCTACCGCTGGGAGGTCTGTATGCGCGAAACCGTGATTGTTGGGCTGGTGGGCGCAGGGGGGCTAGGCCGCCTTCTAACTGAGCAACTCAGCAGCTTCGACTACAGCGGGCTGATAATCACGCTGACCTGCTTTGTTGCGCTTACCTTTTTAGTCGATTTGGTTAGCCAGCAGATGCGAGCGGTCGTCGGGGGCAGGCACGATGCATAACGTGCTAGAAGGAGAGGAGAAGAGAAAAGAGAAAAGAGAAAAGAGAAGAGAGAAGAGAGAAGAGAAAAGAGAACAAGAAAATTAGGAGAAAAAAGGTATTATTCCTCCGTGGCTCCATCTCCGCTCCCTCCATTCGAGGCAATCAGCAGTTGCATGACGCGGCTGGCATCTTCGAGTCGCCCAGTAACGCGGCGGACTGGCTCTGGCCAAACTCGAACCAGTGTTGGGGTGGCTGACACTTGGTCTTGCTCGGCCAGTTCAGGATATTTGCATACATCGATGACTTTTAGCGTATAGGGTTGCTGAATTAAGTCTTCGAGCAGGCGATGCAGGTTTGTTAAAACTGCCTCGGTCACGTCGGCATTGCTCGACACATAAAGGCGCAGCACGTAGCCCTGTTGCGAGAAGTCGGACGGCTGAGCCTCCCACGACAGCCGACTCCACGACGTGGATTGAGATGGCGGTGCAGTTGCCCGCTGGGTCGCGGGAGATTCATAGCGAATTACTAGATCGTGCGATCGCCACAGTTCGGGAAAGCGACTTTGATAGGTGAGCAGCATCAGTGACTCGTCCAGGTTGTCGGGCGGCTGCACTGTTTGCCAGAGTAAATCGCCCGTGCCAAAGACGGCATTTAGCACCGCCTGATGCCGCGCCACTAGCGGATAGACCTCCGCAGTGGTAATGATGGACTGATCTGTGGGCGATCGCCAGCGGTCGATCGAGGCAGTGTACCACGGCACCAGAAACAGCGGCGGTTCCGACAAATCTAGCCAGTCTTGAAGCGCGGCGCACAGGTGCAAATGCCACTGACTCTGCTTGTCTGGGTCAATGCAATACACTAGGTCGCCCCCCGGCGTGAACAGGGCAATTCCCTTATATAGCTCTGGTAAGGGGGCTTTCATGAAATTCAACCACCAAGAGCAGTCGTAAAAAAGCAAGAAGGGCAGACTTTTCGCACCCGACACAGTTCGAAAAATCCACCCCAAGAACCATTGAGCTTTGCGATCTAGACGCGCCCGCGCAAAATCTGCGCCATTTCGTTGGGCTTGGGCGACATTTCCAGCGCCGTTTCTTCGGTAATACGCCCCGCTTCGTATAGCTTGTAGAGGGACTGGTTCATCGTACACATGCCGTCAAAGTTGCATCGCGGAATCAGCGCTTCCACCTCGTCCAAATCGCCCTTGCGGATATAGTCGCGAATTGCGTCTGTGTTGATCAAAATGTCGTGGAAGGCGGCCCGCTTGCCGTCGGTCGTGCGGCAGAGGCCCTGCGCGATGACGGCGACCAACGATTCGGCGATCGCCACCCGCATGGGTTCCTGCTGATCCGGCGGATACAGACCCAAGATCCGCTCGATCGTCTTCACAGCGCTATTAGTGTGCAGCGTACCCATCACCAAGTGACCCGTCTGCGCCGCTTTTAGAGCGGTGTTCACGGTTTCAATGTCCCGCATTTCCCCCACCAGAATCACATCCGGGTCTTCCCGCAGCGAGGCCTTCAGCGCTGCGTCAAACTTCAGCGTGTGAATGCCCACTTCTCGCTGACGGATCAGGCACTTGCGGCTAGTGTGGATAAATTCAATCGGGTCTTCGATGGTGACGATATGCTTGGGCATTTCGCTGTTCATATAGTCCACCATCGCCGCCATCGTGGTCGATTTACCCGAGCCGGTCGGCCCCGTCACCAGAATCAGACCTTTATGGTAGTGGCAGATTTCCTTAAACACAGGCGGCAAACCCAACTGCTCGATGGTCAAGATCTTCAGCGGAATCAGACGCATTACCATCGCCGGGCCGCGCAGCGAATCAAAAAGATTAATCCGGACGCGAGCGAAGTCGTATTGCGTTGCACCGTCAAAGTCGAGGGTGTCTTTAAACCGCTGAATTTCGGCATCCGAGAGAATTTCTTGCAGCCAGCTAAAAAAAGTGTCAAGATCCGTTACCGGATAATCCGTCGTGTCGATTTCGCCCCGGTTGCGGAAACGGGGGGCCTCGCCCACGCCCAGGTGAATGTCTGAAAAACCTTTATCGTAGGCTTCGCGGACAATTTGTGCCAGTGTTGGCTGACCCGGCGCGGCCTTACTGCGAGAGGTCTGCATGGGTGGGGGCGCAGCAGGACGGTGCCCCATCATCGGCGGCGGCGCGGGTGTGGGGGGCGGCTTCACAGCCGGAGCGCCCATTCCAGGAGGCGCACCCGCTGGAGCCGGGTTGACGCGAGTGCCTGGTGCAGTGTTGGCGTGGGTGGATGCGAAGGTTTGCGAGGGCATTTGCTGACTGGTCTGCCCCAAGTCGCCTATTGGTGGAGCGCTAGCAGGCGGACGACCGGGCGGTGGCGGCGGCGTGCGGGGAACAGAGTTGGGCGGGATGCTTGGGCGTTGTGCGTCTGTCATAGGTCCACGTCTTGCAAACGATGGGGAAGCGTTCTTACTGGCGGCGTTTCTGAGCGGGCACTGCTAGTCCAGATTTCAATCCCGAACCAGTAGATAGATTCAGCGTGATGAAGTCAATCTACATAATCTACATAATCTACATTGATTATGGCTAACAGCATACTCAAGAAATAGCGAATCCCGTAGGATACCCCCTGAGAATTCCCAAGATGGGGAAACGAAACATCATCGGGTGAGCGAAATTGGGATTTTGGATTTCGGACTTGCCCCAGTTCTCTCAGGCAACCGGCAACGATGCAACGATGATGCAACGATGATGCAACGATATTGATTGAATTGCTTGAAATAACCAAGCGTGAAATAGCTGAGCGCTTTGTAGAGCCGCAAGTGAGCAATCCAAAATCGTCAATCTAAAATCCAAAACCTAAAATCGCCAATCCAAAATTGCCAATCTAAAATCCAAAATCTAAAATCCAAAATCTAAAATCCAAAATCAACAGCGGGCTGGACGGCGGCACGGGCAAGGCGAGCGACTCCGGCGGCGGCTTCGGTGTGGGGAGAAGGTATTACGGGAACCTGCAACAGGCGCGATCGCACGTTTGTCCACGCCTGATTCTGCGCCCCACCGCCCGCCGTCAGCACTTCTCGCAGCGGTGTTGCGCCCAGCTCGGACAGCCGCCGATAGCCCAGCGCCTCGATGCGGGCGATGCCTTCTAGCAAACCGTGCAAAAACTCGACCGGATTTTCGGGGCGCGGCTCTAGGCGGGGCAGCAGGGTGGGGTCGTTGATGGGGAAGCGATCGCCCGGCTTTGGCAAGGGGTAATAGTCCAGCGGGCTGGGGCGTGACGGGTCGATCTGGGCGCTGAGGGCGGCGAGTTGGGCATCGCTGAAAAACTGACGCAGCACCGCGCCGCCTGTATTCGACGCGCCGCCCACCAGCCACAGATTGCCCAGGCGATGGCTATAGATGCCACTGGCTGCGTCGTCTACCCGCACCGTGCTAAGCAGCTTTAGCACCAGCGTAGACCCCAGCGAGGTGACGGCTTGCCCCGGCGTGCTGGCTCCGCTGGCGAGGAAGGCGGCGATGCTGTCGGTCGTGCCCGCGCAGATTTGGCAGGTCGCGGGAATGCCCAGGCGATCGCCCAGGTCGGGCAAAATCGGGGCGATCGCCTCACCGGGCGCTTTCACCTGGGGCAGATGCACGGGCAGGTTTGCCGCCAGCAGCCAGTCGGGATAGCGCAGTTTGCCCACGTCGTAGCCCAGCTTTAGCGCGTTGTGATAGTCGCTAATGCCGAGGCGGCCGTGGAGCAGGAAGGCGAGCCAGTCGGACTGGTGGAGGAGGTAGGGGAGTGGGGTGGGATGGGGGGATGGGGAGAGCGTGTTGAGGAGCCAGAGGAGTTTGGTGAGGCTGGAGGTGGCGCTGAGGACGGGGTGGTGGGGTGGGGCGATCGCCTTTACGCGATCAAGCAGGGCTGCGCCGCGTGGGTCGTTGTAGAGCAGCGGTTCGGTGATGGGCGTACCGTGGGGGTCGCAGAGCAGGACAGTGGAGGAGGTGCCGTCGAGGGCGATCGCCGCCAGGGTTTGGCGAATCTCGGCGGGGAGGTCGGCGATTAGGGCAAAGAGCGTGTCTTTCCAGAGATCGGTGAGCGACTCGGTTGGGCTATTGGGAAACGGAATGCTGGTCTGGGCAAGGATTTCGCCGCTATCATCAAGGGCGATCGCCCGTGCGCCGGAGGTGCCAAAGTCAATGCCGAGATAGGTGCTGGGAGAGTTGGCGCTGGGCATGGTGGAGGATGAATTCGGCGATCGCCTGACTGATTTGTGCGTTTCCGGCGGGGCTGGGGTGGATGCCGTCGCGGTAGAGGGCTTCGGGGTTTCGCAGCGCGTTCCAGCGGGGCAGCAGGTCGAGAAACGGCACGCCGCCCCGTTGCAGCAACTCTCTAAGCCGCTGGCGGGCAACGCGCTCGTAATCTCGCGGGCCGGGCTGTTTTAATTCTCGCCGCAAGGGGGACAGCGCTACGAGAAACTGCGCCTGAGGCATCACAAACTGGCGCATTTGCTCGATTGTCAGCAGGTTGTCGGCTACGGGGTCGCCGCTGGGCGGGCGGGTCGTAGGACGCTGGGCTGGGCGAGACATCAGGAGCGACAGGGCTTCCCACAGGGCCAGCGGCGGTCGGTAGCGGGGATATTGGCGATCGCGCCCCACGGGCCAGTCGGTCGGCGGCGGCGCAAACAGATCGTCCGTGTTTAGCAGCAGCACCACAACCTGTGCCTCAAACGTACCAAACTGTTGCAAATAGCCCCACTGGTTTTGCGGCCCCCAGGAGGGCGCGGCTGCATTCAGCACCATGCCCGCTCCACCCAGCCGGGGCGTGAGGAACTGCCGCACCTGTTCGGAAATCGTCTGGGACTGGTCTGTCCAGGTGCCGCCGTGAACGATGGAGTCGCCCAGCAGCAGCACGCGCCAGCCCGCCTGGGGCATCTTGCCAGCATTCCGCAGGCTGTGCTGGTTAATGACCATGCGTTTGCCCCAGCGCCGCAGCCGTTGATTGGGGCGCAGCCGATAGCCCGCTTCTGGATCGGCCACATAGAGCGGCGGGTTGCCCAGGCCCAGCGCCCGCAGCCCCAGTTCCAGCAAGAGCAGCAGCCCGATCAGCAGCAACCCGACTGGCTCTCCTTGGGCGATCGCCCGCATCAGCCCCTCCCAATTCATGCCACTGGTGAGTCCTCAAAGAATTCTGTTCTAAATCTTAAAAACTGTGTAGAGGTGAGCCACATAACCCTCAAGTGAAAAAA
>JBDNCP010000186.1:0-8790 GCA_046719575.1 Cyanobacteriota bacterium | reverse complement strand
TGATACCTGATTCACACTCGATTCGCGAACACGGTAGGCCGTTGACTCTGAGCGCGATCGCCCTTTGCTGCATCTCTCCTGGGTGCATCCCCCCTAAAGCATCATCCCTCAACAGGGCTACCCGGTCTATCACAGTGTGTATGGGATACGTAGCATTTCATCCAAAACCGGGGTGCTATCTGGGCCACTATTTTCTCATTTTTTTGCGCGAGGACGATTTAACTTTTCTAGCCGCGTGTTTGATGGGGCCGCGCAGATTTTAGCCTATTCTGCTGAATCATTCTGACTAAATTATTCTGATAATCGCCGCTTGAACTGTTCGGCCTCTTGCTGAATCTGGCGAAAGTAGTCGGTCTGGGTGATTTCGGCAACTTGGCGCTGGCGTTTGGCTTCATCAATCTCAATTTGAAGCTGCTGCACCCGCTGCTGGAGGGCTTGCTCTTGCAGCTTGCGCTGGGTGATGTCGATACACATGCCTTCGTAATAAAGCACATGACCCGCGCCATCGCGCACGCTGCGGGCCGACTCTAATAGCCACATCACCGTGCGATCGCGGCGATAGACCTGATATTCAAAGTTTTTAACTTCGCCATGTCGGGTGAGCAATTCTCGAAAGCGATCGCGCTCCTGGGGGTTTACATATACCTGCTGTGTAATGTCGCCGACGCTGGCCATTAGCTCGGCGGGGCTGTCGTAGCCATACATGCGGGCGATCGCCGGATTGGCGTTGAGATAGCGGCCGTCGGGCGTGGTTTGATAAATGCCCTCGGCGGCGTTTTCAAAAATGCTGCGATAGTTGGCTTCGGCAATTCGCAGCGCGTCTTCGGCCCGCTTGCGCTCGGTGATGTCTTGAAAGGCGGCGATCGCATAGACCACCTGCCCCTTTTCGTTATAAATCGGGCTGGCCCACACCTCCAGCGGCACCGTGCGATCGCCCTGACACAGCACCATATCATCCACCGTGCTGCTCTCGCCCTTCAGCGCCCGCACGATGGGCAACTCTTCGGCTGGATACAGCCGCTCCATGCCCGCCTGATACACCTGATAGGCTTCCGACAGCTCATCGGTCGTCACCTGCGCCTGGGGCGTATCGCCCAAAATCTGCTGCGCCGTGCGGTTGGCATAATAGGAGCGGCCGCTGCCATCCACCACAAACACGCCCACGGGCACCGCTTCGAGAAACTGCGCCAGCCGATGCTCGCTTTCGCGCAGCGTTGCCTCTGCCTCGCGTTGAAGCTCCGCCTCCACGGTGTCGGAGTGTTCGGTGGTCATCTCCAGCAAGATTTCTAGGTCAGATTTTTCTTGGCGGAGGGTTTCTAGCTCAGCGCGGAGCTGGGCGATTTCCAGGCGGAGGGACTGCTCAGCAGCGGAGTCTGAAGGCGGGGCAGAACAAGGCTCCTGCATAATTTCAAGTCCGAATTTTAAGTCCGAAAAAAGTCTGAAAAAAGTCGTGGAGCATGTCCCTAAACCATACCGCTTGTCCCTCTAAATCTCCAGACAAATCTCCGGATATTTTGTGAGTTTTTGGGAAACCATTGGCTTCACTGCAACAGTTCTTGAATTTCAGCTTTGGCATGGATCACCTGGTCGCTCAGCAGGCGCACTACCCAGTCCATCAGCCGCAGCGCAAGCTGGGGATTTTGCTGACGTAGGGTATTGAGAGATGCAGCCGACAGCCAGTGCAGCGTGCTGGGCACATCGGCGATCGCCGTCACGGTATGCACCGCATCGGGATAGCAGGCATCTTCGCCCACGATCATGCCCTGGCCCAGCGTTTGCAGGCGTTTTTGCTGATCCCCATGTAGGTCGATCCACAGCGTCGCCTGGCCCGACTCGATCCAATGCAGCCCGTTGGCGCGATCGCCCGCCCGAAACAGCACCGTTCCCGCCGCCACATCCTGCGTTTCCAGATAGGCAGAAAACTCAGCGGCCTGCGCCTCATCAGGAAACACGTTGTGCAGTTGCATCATCAAGGGGAGCGATCGCCGCCTGCGCCAGGCCGCAGTCTCAAACAGCTGATCTTCGCACCACTCCACCGCCCGATCCACATCGGGAAAGACAGTGTGTTCTGCTGGGGGAGCCTCTAGCACGCCGCCCTGCTGGAGTTGCGCCAGGGCCAGCGGCGGCAGATTGGCAAACAGCAGGCTGAAGCCATGCTTGCGGGCGACCTGCTGCATTTTGGCAAAGCTGAGGGCCGCCGAGGCATCCAGCCCCGTCACCAAGCGAAAATCCAAAATCAAAAACCGGAGTGGCACTTGCGTCGCATCCTGAAGTCGCGCCTGCACCTGCTTTAGCAGCGCAGTTGCCGTGCCAAAAAACAGATAGCCCTGGAGCGACAAAATCTGAATCTGCTGCCCTTCTTGGCGCAAAAACTGCTGCTGCTGGAGCGATCGCGCCGCATGGCTCTGATAGGCCGCGCCCGACCGCAGATACTTCACCACGCGCTGGCGGCTATAGCTGAGAATGAACAGCAGCGACGCAATCAGCAGCCCCACGCCCACGCCCGTCAAGAAATCTTTTAGCGCCACAATGATCAAAATCAGCCAGATCAGCCCATAGTCCAGTCGGGGCAGCCTGGCCCACGAATCCACTACCCACTGATACAAAAGCTGAAGCCCGATAAACAGCAGCGCCCCGCCAATCATAAAACGCGGGAAATAAGACAGCATCGACAGCCCAAACTGCAGCACCGCCAGATATAGCAGCGACGCAAAAATGCCCACCGCCCGACTGCAAACGCCCATATTGCTGACCAGCAGCGTCGTCACGGCGTGGCTGCCCACCATACCGCCGCCCAGCCCCGACAGCAGGCTGGCGATGCCCACAGACTTGAGTTCGCGGTTCAAGTCTAGGTCTTGCTCGGTGGCGAGTTCGATGCCTGTAGACACCAGCAGCAGCGACAGTGCCGTAATTAGCACCAGCGTTGCCATGCTGGGCAGTTGCGCCAGGACAGCGGGCCAGTTTGCCTGGGCCCACTGGAGCGGGCCAAAGGGTCGCCAGCCGCCACCACTGGGAAAGGGGCCCAACATCCAGCCCTGATCTAGCGCGGCTTGTACCGATGTGCCCGTGGCCGCCAGCCCGCCATAAAACAGTGCCATCGCCACCGCAAAGCAGCCGGGGATCAGCAGCGGATGGCTGAAGCGGCGAGTCAGCCCAAAGAGGGCGATCGCAAACAGCAGGCCCGGCACCCAGCGCAGCAGCAAATCTGGCGAAAAGAACGACGACAGCGTAGACAGCGATAGCCCCTGGTTGGTCATGATTCGCAGCGATCCCTGCGACAGCAGCACCCCCAGCCCCGCCAGAAACCCGCCCACTACCGGGTATGGCAAAAAGCGGATCAGTTCTCCCAATCGACACTGCCCCATGACCAGCAGGCAAACGCCCGTCAGCAGGGAAGAGAGGGCGATCGCCGCCACCACCGAAATAAACTTCGACTCTGGCGCGAGGTCAGCAGGCAGTGCGGCCATCACGCCCGCCGTCGTCACTGAGAGCGTTGCCAACTCCTCGGCTACCGGATAAGCCAGCAACTCTGGGCAACTGCTCCGCAGCGCCATCACCGCCCCCACCACCACCGAGCTAAACAGGCAGATGCCGATCCCCGCCGCCAAAAACGGCTCCAGATCGCCCGAAAACACCAGCGCCGCCATCGGCACGATGCCCGTCAACACCGACACCAGCCCACCCACCAGCCCCGCCACCAGGCTGGCCGACAGATTCTTGGGCTGCAACTCATCTCGAAGCGAAAGGCGACTATCCATTAAGGTCTTGACATCCCATCGGGGCGCTGATTAAGGCACTGAATTAAGGCGCTGATTAAAGCACTGACTCTAAAGCACTGACTCTAAAGCACTGACGGGGCACCGAGCGAGCCACGCAGCAAGTGACTTACTCAGCGGCCAAGATTTGGCGCACCAGGCGATCCATTTCTTGCGACAGGGGATGGTCGGGATAGCGAACCGTAAACAGGTCGCTGCTGCCCAACTGCATCATCTCGTCGCAGTTGGGTAAAACCGCGCCAATCTCGTTGCTGTAGATCGACTCGACCTGTTTTTTCAGGTCTTCGACATCGACGCTGGCCAGTACGCGATTGATCAGCATCAAAATCTTAGGGACGCGCAGCTTTCGCGCCAAATCCAGCACCACCGCCGTTCCCTGAAAATCTTGCTGGTCGGGCCGCAGCACCAACAGCAGCAGGTTCGACATCGCCAGCGCCAGCAGCGTCTCTTCATTCAAGCCGGGGTGCGTGTCGATCAGCACATAGTCCAGGTTGTAGGCCTTCACCAGGTCTTGCAGCCCGCTCCGCAGCAGGCGCACGTCGTAACCTTCGCGCAACACGCGGGCAATGTCTTCGGCGGAGCTTTTGGACGGCACCAGGTAGACTGCGCCCTCACCGCTTTTGAAGTCTGGCACGGTGACATCGTAAGCACTTTCGGCAATCGTGCAATCGCCCCAGAGATAGTCATTAAGGGTGTTTTTCATGTGGCTGGGTTCCAGCCCAAACAAGACGTGAATCCCTGGCGACTGGATATCAGTGTCAATCACGCCGACACGCTGCCCGTGTTTGGAGAGCAGAGTCGCCAGGTTGGCCGCTGTATTTGATTTGCCGGTGCCGCCTCGAAAAGAATGTATGGAAACAATTCGTGCCATTTCGCTCTGCTCGTCCGGTGTAAGGGGGTGCGGTGGGGGGGGATACCGCTGATAGAAACTGCTGATCGACGTTGCTATGCTATCCTGCTTTATATTTTTCTTTGGAGAAAGCGATCGCCCCTTTCAAACCATACCCTAATCAAGATCGCGCAGAGTTTACTCTGCTGAAAATCTTTAGAATTTCTAAAGCGCTCTGTAACAGATAACTCGTGTCCCCTTGCCTCGATGCAACCTGTGCAATCATCTGCTTCAGTTCACAAACTCTCGCCCGATATATCCGCCTCTGCGGAACCTCCGTCCTATCCGCTTTTGCCCAACTTTTGCCCAATCTGATTGCAGTCGCGATTGTGGGGCTGGTGGGGCTGATTTACAGTATTTCTTCGGCGGCGCTGGTTCGTCTAAACCTCCAGAAGCGCTGTAAGGTGATGAATAGAATCCAGCAGGCAGGGCATGAGCGAGTTGATTTTGTTTTGGCATCGCCGCGATTTGCGAATTGCGGACAATGTGGGGCTTGCGGAAGGGCGATCGCGCTCGGCCAGGGTCGTCGGCGTGTTTTGTCTCGATCCGGGCATTTTGCAGCGCGACGATGTGGCCCCGGTGCGCGTGGCGTATCTGCTGGGCTGTTTGCAAGATTTGCAAACGCGATATGCCCAGGCAGGCAGCCAACTGCTGATTTTGCACGATGATCCCGTCAAGGCGCTGCCCCGCCTGGCCCAAGCCTTGAATGCCCAGGCGCTCTACTGGAACCGCGATGTAGAACCTTATGGGCGAGAGCGCGATCGCCAAGTTGCCGCCGCGCTCAAGGAAGCTGGCGTGGAATATCAGGCGTTTTGGGATCAGCTATTGCACGATCCGAAGGCGATCGCCAGCGGCTCTGGCACGCCCTACACCGTCTACACGCCCTTTTGGAAAAACTGGAGCAGCAAACCCAAAGCCGAACCCGTGGCAGCGCTGCAAGGAGCCGCAGGGCTGACGGATTCTGAAAAAGAGGCGGCCCAAAAAGCAGGGGCGATCGCCCTGCCCAAGCTTAAAGATCTGGGTCTGGCGTGGGATGGCGGCTTTATTCTGGAACCGGGCGAAGCGGCGGCCCAAGAACGACTCGCGGAATTTTGCGATCGCGCCATTACCGACTATCAAGCGCAGCGCAATTTGCCCTTTGAGGACGGCACTTCGCGGCTGAGCGCAGCGCTGAAGTTTGGGGCGATCGGCATCCGCACCGTCTGGGCTGCCACACACACCGCCCAAGAGCAAGCCCGCAGCGACGAAGCCCAGGAAAGCATTCGCGTATGGCGACAAGAGTTGGCGTGGCGCGAGTTTTATCAGCACGTCATGTACCATTTTCCTGAACTGGCGGACGGGCCCTATCGCGACCCGTTCAAAGCCTTTCCCTGGGACAACAATGAGAAACACTTCCAGGCCTGGTGCGAGGGGCGCACAGGCTACCCGATTGTGGATGCGGCCATGCGTCAGCTCAACGAAACGGGCTGGATGCACAATCGCTGCCGCATGATTGTCGCCAGTTTTCTCACCAAAGATCTGATCATCGACTGGCGCTGGGGCGAGAAGTATTTCATGCAGCGGCTGATTGATGGGGATCTATCTGCGAATAACGGCGGCTGGCAGTGGAGCGCCTCCAGCGGCATGGACCCCAAGCCGCTGCGAATCTTTAATCCGGCCAGTCAGGCGCAAAAGTTTGACCCAGAGGCAGAATACATCCGCGAATGGCTACCGGAATTGCGTGGACTGGATACGGAACCGCTGGTGACCGGCGTGATTGATGCGAGCGATCGCCGTGCTTGCAGCTATCCCGCACCAATTGTGGATCACAAAAAGCAACAGGCAGCGTTCAAGCAGCGGTATGCCGAGACGAAAGCAAACAAGACCGTATGAAGAACATATGAAGAACAATTTAACACCTCTCAAGGGAACGCCTGCTTAGCCGCGCAGCCCCAAATCTGTCGCCACGCGATGGGCGCAGGCAAAGCCCGAAAAAGCAACCGCGTTTAGCCCCTGTCCTGGAAAGGTGCTGTCGCCCACACAGTAGAGGCCGGGGATGGCCGTGCGGTTGAAGGGCATTCCCAGCAGACCCAGCAGCTTGCGCCGGGGAATGGGGCCGTAGGAGCCGTCTACGCGGCCGAGGAAACGGCGGTGGGTGCGGGGTGTGCCTGCTTCTTGAAAGTCCAGACCAGCGGCAAGTCCGGGGAAAATCGCTTCGAGGCGATCGCCCAATTCTGCGGCCACGTTTTCCTTTTGCGCCTCATACTCGCTGGGCGACAGGTTCTGCCAGTTCTCCAGCCAGTCGGGCGTAAAGGTGTGGATAATGTGGTAGCCGTCGGGCGCGAGGCTGGGGTCAAGCAGCGTGGGAATCGAGACAAAAATCGTGCCCCTGGGCGCTTCGATGCGGCTCCAGTCTTCTAGCAAAATGTGATGACACTCCGTGCCAGGGGGCAGCACGTCGGCCTTCACGCCCAAATGCAGGCTAAAGAAACTGGGCGACTTGCGATAGCGCTGCTGCCACTTTCGCTCTGACTTGGGCAGGGCAGCGGCGGGCAGCAGTTTTTCAAACGTATCCCAGCGCGTGGCGTTGGAAATGACGCGGCGGGCCCGGTAGGTTTTGCCCGATGCCAGCCGCACACCCACTGCGCGGCCGTTTTCCATCAAAATCTCCGTAACGCGAGACTTATAGAGGATTTTGCCACCTGCCTTTTCCAGCCCCGCTGCCAGCTTTTGGGCGATCTGACCCACGCCGCCCCTGGGATAGTTGATGCCGCCATAGTGGCGATCGCTAAACACCATGCCCGCGTTGATCATCGGGGTCAGGTCTGCGGGCACCACCGACCAGCAGTAGCACTCCATGTCGATGAAGCGTAATAAATCGGGGTCAGAAATGTAGCGACGGGCAATGTCGCCTACGTTTTGCGGCAAATATTTCACCAATCCCAGACAAGCAAAGGGATGCTGAAAAAATACGCGGGTCAGGTAGCGCGGCTCCTCTAGCGACAGTAGCTCCATTGCGTTGAGGCAGTTAAACACGGCCCAGCACTCGTCATAAAACCGGCGGATGCCCTTGGCCTCGTGGGGAAATTTGGCGATCAGTTCTTGCAAAAATTTCTCATATTCACGATGAACCTTGAGATCTAGCCCACCCGGTAAGTGGTAGTGGATCTGCACCGGGTCAGGAATCGTCTCCATTTCCATGCCCACAGCAGCCAGCGCCCGCGTCAGCAAGTTCGTCGTTCCCTGGCTGCCAAATCCAAAGATCATCGACGCGCCGACATCAAATCGATAGCCTGCTCGCTCAAAGTAGCCCGCGCTGCCTCCTGGAATCAGGTAGCGCTCTAGCACCAGCACCGAGGCTCCTTTTGCCGCAAGTTGGGTGGCGGTCACCAAGCCGCCGATGCCCGACCCAATCACAATGGCATCAAACGCTGCGCCGTCTGGCGGCACTGGGGAAAGGGACGCGGGCTGGACAATGGAGGCATCGGTCTGCATAGGGGCGATCGCGCTTCGTTTCGGTTCTCAATTACACCTATCAGTGTATCGGAGTATCGGACGGTGTATTCGGACGGTGTATTCGGACGGTGTATTCGGACGGTGTATTCGGACGGTGTATTCGGACGATGTATTCGGACGGTGTATTCGGACGGTGTATTCGGACGGTGTATTCGGACGGTGTATTCGGACGGTGTATTCGGACGGTGTATTCGGACTGGCTGGCGCTTCTCGACAAGTTACCCAGACAATCAAACGGCAAAAAAGGCAAAAAAAGGGGGACTGGTCTGTTGACCAACCCCACCTGCCGATCCTTTGAGAGGAGAACACTAAAGACAATGTATCCTTATTGAGATTAGATGTCAATACTATCGAAAGTATTTCTCAACTACTTTCAGCAGGCTATGCTTCGCTAGGGATGCACTAGCTCGACTCACATTTGCTATGATGATTAAGCTGAGTTTAGTCCTAAAAGGCAGTCGTCTGACTCTTGCCCTGGTCTAGAGCTAAGCAATATGCGGATGTGGCGGAATTGGTAGACGCGCTAGATTTAGGTTCTAGTACCGCAAGGTGTGAAGGTTCAAGTCCTTTCATCCGCATTCGTTTCAGTCATTCCCGGTGGTTTTGTATCCAGCGGTTTTGTATCCAGCG
>JBDNCP010000185.1:0-8911 GCA_046719575.1 Cyanobacteriota bacterium | reverse complement strand
TGCTGGACACTGGTGCAAGCGTCAATGTACTGCCTTATGAAGTTGGCTTGCAGTTAGGAGCAGTCTGGGAAGACCAAACAGTACCCATCCAGTTGAGCGGTAACTTGGCTCAGATGGAAGCACGAGGGCTGGTGCTATCAGCAACCGTTGCTGATTTTCCCTCAGTTTTGCTTGCATTTGCTTGGACACAATCTAGAGAAGCACCGTTAATCTTAGGACATATGAACTTCTTTGCAGAGTTTGATGTGTGTTTTTACCGTGCCGACCTTGCCTTCGAGTTGCATCCGAGAGCAAAGTAGCATCATCCATTCAGCCAGCCGTCCAACATAGGCCCCGAGGGAAACGGAGTTGTGGTGTTTTTCAAGCACTTCTTGCCGGCGAAGTAGTTGGTAAATGGGTCTAGCCTTGCCCGCTCGCAAGCGGCTGAACCGCAGGCGTTATTTGCATTTGTATTGGGTGGTTAGGTTGCAAAGGAGTTGCGCTACTTAGGCATACTGGAAGACAAATCCCTATTTCAGGTTGCAGATGATGATCCAACCCAACTTGCCCCAGCCGCCTGTGTTCGAGCGCGTCGAGGACGAACGTCTGCATCGCAAGCAGCGACTTGCCGCAGCCTTTCGTCTGTTTGCCCGCTATGGCTTTGATGAGGGCGTGGCAGGGCACATCACTGCCCGCGATCCGGAGCATCCCGACCACTTTTGGGTAAATCCGTTTGGGATGTACTTTGGGCATATTCGCGTGTCGGATTTGCTGCTGGTGAATCATAAGGGCGAAGTGGTGGAGGGAAGCCGCCCCGTCAACGCCGCTGCCTTTGCGATTCACTCGCAAATCCACCAGGCGCGGCCGGATGTGGTGGCCGCTGCCCACGCCCACTCGCTCTATGGCAAGGCCTGGGCCTCGCTGGGTCGCCTGCTCGACCCGCTGACGCAGGATGCCTGCTCGTTTTATGACGACCATGCGCTGTTTGACGACTATACGGGCGTGGTGCTGGATTTGTCGGAAGGGCAGCGAATTGGGCAAGTGCTGGGCGATCGCAAAGCGGTCATTCTCCGCAACCACGGGCTGCTGACCGTAGGGCACTCGGTCGATGAAGCAGCCTGGTGGTTCATCACGATGGATCGCACCTGCCAGGCGCAGCTCATGGCCGAAGCCGTCGGCAAGCCGATTGCCATTCCCCACGAAACCGCCAGCCTGACCTATAGCCAGGTGGGGACGCATTTTATGGGCTGGTTTTGTTTCCAATCGCTATATGACAAGATTGTGCGAGAGGAGCCAGATCTGCTGGAGTAGGTTGGGGCTTGGGTTTTGCGCTTAAGCTATAACCCTGAGGGGCGATCGCAGATGCAGACTCGTAAAAGTCTGCCCAAGTGATTGTGCATTCCAGCAAGCTACAACCCTGAGGGGCGATCGCAGATGCAGACCTGGGGATATGCCCTGTAAGATAGCTTCTATCCTGTGGAATTTACCGAATAGCGTCAATCAACCTCCGCCAGCCCCCTGACCCAATCGGGGGATATTTGCAAAAATGCCCCCTAGTTGCTCAACCCTGGTTGATAATAGTTTCGATAAACCCCAGTCCTTTTCACCTTGCAAACGCCGTGACAGCGACAGAACCCGGAAGCTACAAAGATACGGTCAACCTGCCCAAAACCCAATTCGACATGCGGGCCAACGCAACCAAGCGTGAGCCAGAAATTCAAAAATTTTGGGCCGACAACCGAATTTACGAAAAACTGTCGCAATGCAACCCTGGCGAACCCTTTGTGCTGCACGATGGCCCGCCCTACGCCAACGGGGCGCTGCACATTGGGCACGCCATGAACAAGATCTTGAAAGACACAATCAACAAGTTCCAACTCCTCAACGGGCGAAAGGTTCGCTATGTCCCCGGTTGGGACTGCCACGGGTTGCCCATTGAGGTTAAGGTTCTGCAAGCCATGAAGCCCGAAGAGCGGCGCAGCCTTACCCCGCTGGAACTACGCCGCCGCGCCAAAGCCTGGGCCCTAGAGCAGCAGCAGCAGCAGTGTGCCAGCTTTATGCGCTATGGCGTGTGGGGCGACTGGGAGCATCCCTACCTGACCCTCACACCCGACTACGAAGCCGCCCAGATCGGCGTATTTGGGCAAATGGTGCTAAAGGGCTATATCTATCGCGGCTTCAAGCCTGTTCATTGGAGTCCTAGTTCTCGCACGGCGCTGGCCGAAGCCGAGTTGGAATATCCCGAAGGGCATGTTTCCCGCAGCATTTATGCCGCTTTTCCTGTCACTAGCTTGGGCGCTGGGGCGGCATCGCTGCAACCTTACCTAGGCGATTTGGGCGTTGCAGTGTGGACGACCACCCCGTGGACGATTCCTGCAAATTTGGCGGTAGCCGTTAACCCTGAACTGACCTATGCCGTCGTCAAGGATGAGGGCGGCAAGCTCAAGGGCGAGATGGGAACCCCGTTTTCGCACCTGATCGTTGCGAAGGATTTGGTGGAACGGTTGGCGCAGGGGTTTGATGCAGAACTCAGCGTGCAGGCAGAAATTTTGGGCAAGGCGCTGGAGTTTTCTACCTATCGCCATCCGCTGTTTGAGCGGGAAAGCCCGATTGTGATTGGCGGCGATTATGTCACCACGGAATCTGGCACGGGGTTGGTGCATACAGCTCCGGGGCATGGTCAGGATGACTTTTTGGTGGGGCAGCGCTACGGATTGCCTGTGCTGTCGCCTGTGGATGATGAGGGCAACTTTACAGCGGAGGCGGGCCCCTTTGCTGGGCTGAATGTGCTGGGTGATGCCAATGCTGCTGTGATTAAGGCGCTGCGGGATGCGGGGGCCCTGCTGAAGGAAGAGGACTATAGCCACCGCTATCCCTATGATTGGCGAACGAAGAAGCCGACGATCTTTCGAGCGACGGAGCAGTGGTTTGCGTCGGTAGAAGGCTTCCGCGAGGCAGCGCTGAGGGCTATCAAGGAAGTCGAGTGGATTCCCGCGCAGGGCGAAAACCGGATCACTGCAATGGTGGGCGATCGCTCGGATTGGTGCATCTCGCGTCAGCGCAGTTGGGGTGTGCCGATTCCTGTCTTCTATGACGAGGAGACTAACGAGCCACTGCTGAACGCCGACACCATTAGCCATGTGCAGCAAATCTTTGCCGAACGGGGTTCCGATGCCTGGTGGGAACTGTCGGTTGAGGAGTTGCTGCCGGAACCCTATCGCAGCAATGGGCGCAGCTATCGCAAGGGCTTCGACACGATGGACGTATGGTTTGACTCTGGCTCTTCTTGGGCAGCAGTGGCCCAGCAGCGAGAGGGGCTGCACTATCCCGTAGAAATGTACCTGGAAGGCTCGGATCAGCACCGGGGCTGGTTTCAGTCCAGCCTGCTGACTAGCGTTGCCGTGAATGGTCATGCACCCTACAAGACCGTGCTAACCCACGGCTTTGCGCTAGACGAGCAGGGCCGTAAGATGAGCAAGTCTTTGGGCAATGTGGTCGATCCGGCTGTCGTGATCGAGGGCGGCAAAAACCAGAAAGAGGAGCCAGCCTACGGTGCAGACGTGCTGCGGCTGTGGGTGTCGTCGGTAGACTATACGTCCGACGTGCCGCTGGGCAAAAACATCCTGAAGCAGATGGCGGATGTGTATCGCAAAATTCGCAATACCGCTCGCTTTCTGCTGGGTAACCTGCATGACTTTGATCCGGCTGTTCATGCCGTGCCCTATGACCAGCTTCCCGAACTCGATCGCTACATGCTGCATCGAATGACGGAGGTGTTTGCCGACATTACGGACGCTTTCAAAACCTACGAGTTTTTCCGCTTTTTCCAGACGATGCAGAACTTCTGCGTGGTGGACTTGTCGAATTTTTATCTCGACATTGCCAAGGATCGGCTCTACATCAGCGCTGCCGATGCGCCCCGTCGCCGCAGTTGCCAGACCGTGCTGGCTGTGGCAATTGAAAACCTGGCGCGGGCGATCGCCCCCGTCCTCTCCCATCTGGCGGAAGACATCTGGCAATTTTTGCCCTACAAAACACCGTACCTGTCAGTCTTTGAGTCGGGCTGGGTGAAGCTAGAAGCGGCTTGGGAAAATCCTGCGTTGGCAGCAAAGTGGGAAAAACTGCGTGATCTAAGAACCGAAGTGAACAAGGTGCTGGAACAAGCACGCAACGACAAGGCAATCGGCTCGTCGCTGGAGTCTAAGGTGCTGCTTTATGAGAGCGATGCCAGCATCCGGCAGCAGCTTGAAGCGCTCAACCCTACCAACATCAGCAGCAATGGCGTAGATGAGTTGCGCTATCTGTTCCTGACTTCTCAGGTGGAATTGCTTGATTCTCCGGGTATTCTTACAGATTTGAAATACAGTGCAGAAGCAGGCAGCCTCAGCATTGGCGTGGTGGATGCCGAAGGCAAAAAGTGCGATCGCTGCTGGAACTATTCCATCCACGTTGGCGAATCTGCTGAACATCCGCTGCTCTGTGAACGGTGCATTCCTGCTCTAGAGGGACAATTTTAGGCAATTCATCTAGGCAATTCATTTAGGCAATTCATTTAGGCAATTGGGGAGGCGATCGCCCCCAACAGGTTTGCTCTGGCTTTTGAGCAAGTTTTAGGAATTTTCCGGTGGGCGATCGCCCTAATCTATCAGTCGAGTGTGCTATCTTAGTAAAGGCTAAAATTTAGAAAGCTTCTGCTTATGTAGAACTCGTCTTCGGGTCTGCCCTTCAGAAGTCTTAGATTGTAGCTTTTCTGGCTCAGTAGCTCAGTGGTTAGAGCAGGGGACTCATAAGCCCAAGGTCGCAGGTTCAAATCCCGCCTGAGCCATTCTCTGAAATTGGTCATGCCGCCACCCAACTATCGCCGCTGTCTCAGTTGTCGAAGACTCGCACCCAAGACGGAGTTCTGGCGAATCGTGCGGGTATATCCGTCTCAGACGATACAATTGGATTATGGGATGGGTCGATCGGCCTACCTCTGCCAGACAGCTAGCTGCTTGCAGGCAGCCCAAAGGAAAGATAGGCTAGGGAGGTCATTAAAAGTGTCTGTACCTGAAGCCGTTTATCAAACGCTGCGGCAACGCCTATCCGCAGACCCTATTCAGCAACCAGACTCCTTTGGGCAAGCCCGGTGATTGTACTGCGTACTTCTGGGAGTTGCTTCTGGGAGTTGCTACTCTAGGGAGGTGGACTGTCCCCAGTGCCACTATTCAGATACAGGTCAGGTACAAGTCGATTACAAGTCAGGTGCAACCCATTCTAGATTCAATGACCGATACGGAGACGCTTACAACCGATCAAATTGACTGGATGCCAGACTTCAGGCACGAAGTTTCAAGCTTTGTTGACGTTAAGGGAGAACGAGCCTTCAACCACTAAGAATTTTGGGCAGCCTCGGCCAGATAAAGGCGTGCCCTTGACCTAAGAGAGCGTTGTTTTAGTTTTTTTCCTGCTCCAGGTTTGATGTTTGTTTGCAAATGCGGCAAGAGATATGTCGAGCAACATTTGTAGAAAACATTTGTAGAGTAGAGCCTCAACCCGATAGGCGATCGCTTCTTGAAGCCTCGGTGCAGGAACGAGAACCGGAGACAAGCTGGAACCAAACTAGAAGCAAGCTAGAAGCAAAACTCAACGCAGCAAGTCTAAAGCAGCTTTTATCTGGGCTTTAACTGTCGAGCATTGTAAACGTCGTCTTGTCACGTCGTCTCGTTAGGAAAGCGAAGCAACATTATGTGAAAATCTCAGTTGGCTAAGAAGGGGAGAGTGGATGAACGGTAAGGTGAGAATTTACGAGTTGTCAAAGGAATTGAATCTGGATAATAGAGAGATCTTGGACGTTTGTGAACAATTAAATATTCCTGTCAAGAGCCACAGCAGCACCATTTCCGAAGCTGAGGCAGCCCGCATCCGCTCAGCGGCCGAGCGGCTTGCCCACAGCCCTTCTGCACCCCATACTCCTCCTACTCATCGGCCTACTCCAACGCCTTCTTCTATGCCTCAACGAAAACAGAGCGCTGTTCAGCCGCCTGTTAAAAAGCAGCAAATTCTTGAAGTCCGTCGCCATCGCCCTGCGGTAGAACCCCCTAGACGACCGGAGGTTCAGCCTGCGCCGCCACCGCAACCCACTTCATCTGCGCCAGTGCGTCCTGATCGTCCGGCGGCTGTGCCTGATGAGACACGACCCGTTGAAGCGCGGGCGATCGCCACCCCTCCGGTTCAAAAGCCGATGGCTCCTGTTTCAGAAGCACCCAAGGAAGTGGAATCGCCCCCAGTTGAAGCGCCCCAGCCACCTCCAGTGCGCCCTGAAGTGGCTAAACCTGCACCATCGCCTGAAGCAGAGGCGCAGCCTGCTTTGGTGGGCCCCCCCGCCAAGCCTGTGCGGCCGGAGTCTGTGAGTTCTGTAAGCCGTCCAGTTCTGAAAAAAGCGAGCGATCGCAGCGATCAGGTGGTGATGCGAGTGGGGGGTGATGACCAGGGCCTCCGGCGATCGCCCGTTGTCTCTCGGTCAGAGTCTCGCTCTGGAGACACCAGTGAAGAACCCCGCCGGATTGGCATTACAGAAACCTCTGAGCCGCCTGTGTTGCGCTCCAAGCCTGTGCTGGAGCTACGCCGCAAGCCCGTTCGTCCGACGGCTCCTGGCGCGTCTGAAGACTCTGGCACAGAAGACTCTGGCACAACTGATACCCGCAATGTGAATACCCGCAATGTGAGCAGTATGCCGATTCTGGCAGAGCCGCCAACGCTCAAACCCAAACCCACCCCGCCCACTAAGGTGGCAAAACGCGGTAAGGATTGGGAAGAGGAGGATGAAGAAAATCCCAACAAGGTGGCTAAAGCGGGCGTAAAGTCAAAGCGGCGATCGCCCAATGTTTTGGACGATGACGAAGACCTCGATCTAGATGAGGTGCTAGAGGGAGCCAACAGCGATGATTCGGCCCCCACTGCCCTTAGCATTTCGTTGATGCGTCCGCCCAAGCCCAAGAGCCAGAAAGCGCCAGCAAAGCCTGCAGCAGTGGCCGCACCCACGCAGCGGCGGCGAGGTAGCACCAGCAACGAGCGCTTTAATCGGCGCGATCGCCGCGAACAGCAGGAAACTCGCCAGCGCCCTGAAATCATCACCCTCACGGGCAGCCTGACGGTGGCAGAATTGGCAGATCTCCTGGTTGTTCCTGAAACCGAAGTCATTCGCGCCCTGTTCATGAAGGGCATCATGACTACGGTGAACCAGCTCCTCGACATCCCCACTGCAACGATGGTGGCGGAAGAGATGGGCGTCCTGGTCGATACTGAAGCGCCTGAAGCTGAAGCCAAGAAAGTCACAGAAATGCTGGATGCTGACGACCTAGAAAACCTCCAGCGCCGCCCGCCTGTGGTAACCATCATGGGCCATGTAGACCACGGTAAAACTACTCTGCTTGACTCGATCCGCAAGACCAAGGTGGCTCAAGGCGAGGCCGGCGGCATCACACAGCACATCGGCGCGTATCACGTTGATGTGGAACACAACGGCGAGACACAGCAGGTTGTTTTCCTGGATACACCGGGTCACGAAGCCTTTACCGCTATGCGGGCACGGGGTGCGCGGGTGACGGATATTGCCGTTCTGGTCGTAGCGGCAGATGACGGCGTGCGTCCCCAAACTATCGAGGCGATTAGCCATGCTAAAGCGGCTGAAGTACCCATTGTGGTTGCTATCAACAAAATAGATAAAGAAGAAGCCCAGCCCGACCGCGTGAAGCAGGAGCTAACTGAGTATGGGCTGGTGGCAGAAGAGTGGGGCGGTGATACCATCATGGTGCCCGTGAGCGCTCTGACGGGAGAGAACCTGGACACCCTGCTGGAAATGATTCTGCTGGTGGCTGAGGTAGAAGACCTCTACGCCAACCCCAATCGCCCTGCTAAGGGCACGGTGATCGAGGCGCATTTGGACAAGGCGAAAGGCCCGGTGGCCACGCTGCTGATTCAGAACGGCACGCTGCGGGTCGGCGATATTCTGGTGGCTGGCTCCGTTTTTGGCAAAGTCCGCGCAATGGTGGACGATCGCGGCAAGCGAGTCGAGGTGGGCAATCCGTCTTTTGCGGTCGAGGTGCTGGGCTTGAGCGATGTGCCTGCTGCGGGCGATGAGTTTGACGTGTATTTGGATGAAAAAGAAGCACGGGCGATCGCCAGCAGCCGTACTGATCAGCAGCGCCTCTCGCGCTTGCAGCAGGCTATGTCGTCTCGCCGCGTCAGCCTGAATACGATCTCTAGTCAGGCTCAAGAGGGCGATCTAAAGGAACTGAACCTGATTCTGAAGGCAGACGTACAGGGTTCTGTGGAAGCTATCCTAGCGGCATTGCAACAGCTTCCTCAAAAAGAAGTGCAGGTGCGGGTGCTGCTAGCGGCTCCAGGCGAAATCACCGAAACCGACGTAGACCTAGCGGCTGCCAGCAACGCCGTGATCATTGGGTTCAACACGACCTTTGCCAGCGGAGCGCGTCAAGCGGCTGACCAAGCTGGTGTCGATGTGCGCGACTATACCGTGATCTACGCCTTGCTGGACGATATCCAAGGCGCAATGGAAGGTCTATTGGAACCCGAACTGGTGGAAGAACCACTGGGACAGGTGGAAGTCCGCGCTGTGTTTACGGTGGGCAAAGGAGCCGTCGCAGGCTGCTATGTCAAGGAGGGCAAGGTTATCCGCAATAGCAAGCTGCGCGTGCGTCGTGGCGGCGAGGTAATCTTTGAGGGCAACCTCGACTCGCTGAAGCGAATGAAGGAAGATGCGAAGGAAGTCAACGCGGGTTACGAATGCGGTATCGGCGTGGACAACTTCAAGGACTGGCAGGAAGGCGATATTATCGAGGTCTATCGCCTAATTACCAAGCGCCGGACGCTCTCTGCGTAGCAAGCCCAACCACCGCAAGGCTCAGGCAACCACGGGGCTAAAGCACCT
>JBDNCP010000184.1:0-8927 GCA_046719575.1 Cyanobacteriota bacterium | reverse complement strand
ATCGAACCCCCAAGGCTTAGAATGCTTCAAGTCTTTCCAGCGGGGCTAGCCAGGGCAAGCCGCAACTGCTCCAGGCGATCGCCCACCAGTCGGTAATATATCCAGTTGCCGCGCCGCTCTTTTTGCAACAGTCCTGCTTCGTACATCACCTTGAGGTGGTGGCTGATGGTCGGCTGCGACAGACCCAGCGGCTCGGTCAATTCGCAGACGCAGGCTTCCTGACCCGGTTGGGCCGCGATCAGGCTGAGCAGTTGCAGGCGGGCCGGTTCGCCCAACACGCGAAACAGGGCAGCAAGCCGGGCCGCATCTTCGGGCGGTAACGCGCCTGCCAGCAGCGGAGTGCAGCAGGTCGGCACGGCAGTTGGCGGAGCAGATTTAGGTAAATTCATATTTTCATATTGACACTCATCGATATAGAGTGCCAGTATATTGATGAGAATCGATATTGATAGCTGTCAATATGAATGGCTGTCAAGATTGAATGACTGATGCCAACTTCGACTCAGGAGAAACCCGATGTCTCGCGTACAACTGGCGCTGAATGTGAGCAATATTGATGAAGCCGTTGTGTTTTATAGCAAGCTATTTGGTGTGGAGCCTGCCAAGCGACGGCCCGGCTATGCCAACTTTGCGATCGCCCAGCCGCCGCTGAAGCTGGTGCTGATCGAAAATCCCAACGCTACCGGACGGCTCAACCATCTGGGGGTGGAAGTGGAAACGTCGGAGGATGTGAAGATGGCGGGCGATCGCCTCGCGCAGCTCGACCTGACCACCGTGCCCGAATCGCAAACCAACTGCTGCTATGCGCTGCAAGACAAAGTTTGGGTTCACGACCCCGACGGCGCACCGTGGGAAATCTACACCGTTCTGGCAGATTCGCCCGTGCCGCCAACCGGAGGGCTGCACTCCATACCAACGGCAACTGCTGCCCAAGACTGCGCTATGTGCAAGAGCTAGCCTCCGCGTTTGTCAGGGCGTTTTCCTGATTGACTGACAAAACCTGGCCACCAGGCAGTTAAGACTGCTGCTACATCAACGAAGTCGGCCTGCGCCGACTCTCTGCCCTTACCCAAAACCCGCCTACGCGGGTTTTGCCTGTGTAGGCGCGGCTTCCGGCCGCCAGCGGTCAATGTTGTTTTGTCAGTCAACGAGGGGCGTTTTCTCAGGCTTTATTCAAAAGCATCTGTCAGAATTCAAAACCAGGTGGACGCTAAACAGCCAGTTTGAAGGGCAAATTTCTCAATGAGCAGTTGCGCGACTCCCCATTTTGTATAAAGCTTCTTGTAGATAGCTTTTTATAAAGCCTTAAGAATTGACTCTAGACTACTTTGCGAAGGGTCTGGACGGATGGATAAGCTTTGTTAATTTGTTAAAATTAATACCAAATCAAACCCAGGAGAACCCGCTGCCATGACCCTGCCTACCTCACAGAAGCCTATCGTCATTGCTCCGTCGATTCTGTCTGCCGACTTTAGCCGCTTGGGTGACGAAATCAAGGCGGTTGACCAGGCTGGAGCCGACTGGATTCACGTAGACGTGATGGATGGTCGCTTCGTACCCAACATCACCATCGGCCCGCTGATTGTAGACGCGATTCGCCCCTACACTCAAAAGCCGCTGGACGTGCATCTGATGATTGTGGAGCCAGAAAAGTACGTGGCAGACTTCGCCAAAGCCGGAGCCGACATCATCTCCGTCCATGCCGAACACAACGCCTCCCCCCACCTGCACCGCACCCTCTGCCAAATCAAAGAACTGGGCAAGCAAGCTGGAGTCGTGCTGAATCCGTCTACGCCGCTGACGCTGATTGAGTATGTGCTGGAGGTATGCGATCTGGTGCTGATTATGAGCGTCAACCCCGGTTTTGGCGGTCAGAGCTTCATTCCTGCGGTGCTGCCCAAAATTCGCAAATTGCGTGAAATGTGCGCCGAGCGCGGTCTCGACCCCTGGATCGAAGTCGATGGCGGTCTGAAGGTGAACAACACCTGGCAAGTGCTGGAAGTAGGCGCAAACGCGATCGTAGCCGGGTCTGCGGTCTTTGGCGCAAAGGACTATGCCGAAGCCATCGAAGGCATTCGCCACAGCAAGCGCCCGGAACCCGCCCTGGCAACGGCTTAGGCTGCGGCTTCGGATTGAGCAGGGTTTGAGCCAGAGAAGATCAGGGCAGATGATGGGCAGATGATAGGATAAATCCGGCTTCCTAAACCCCAACCCTTGCAATGGCTTCTATTCAAAACCAAATTGTTCTGATCACGGGTGCAAGCAGCGGCATTGGCGCGGCCTGCGCCCATTTTTTTGCAGAGGCGGGGGCGCGGCTGATTTTGGTGGCGCGGCGGCTGGAGCGGCTAGAAGAGTTGTCGGCTGCGCTCAAGACCCAGTTTGGAACAGAGACGCTGCTGCTGCAACTGGATGTGGGCGATCGCCCCAGGGTCGAATCCACTCTGGGCGCATTGCCCGATGCCTGGGCCGCTGTGGATATTCTGGTCAACAATGCTGGGCTAAGCCGGGGGCTAGACAAGCTCCACGAAGGCGATTGTCAAGACTGGGAAGAAATGATCGACACCAATCTAAAAGGACTGCTCTACGTCACGCGGGCAATCCTTCCTGGTATGGTGCAGCGCGATCGCGGTCATGTCATCAACATCGGCTCCATCGCCGGACACCAGCCCTATCCTGGCGGCAACGTCTACTGCGCCACAAAGGCCGCCGTCAAAAGCCTGACGGAATGCATCAAGCTGGATCTGCTGGGAACCGCCGTGCGGATTACTTCGGTCGATCCGGGCATGGTGGAAACCGAGTTTAGCGAGGTACGGTTTCACGGAGATGGCGATCGCGCTCGCAAGGTTTATCAGGGCCTCACCCCGCTGACGGCCGACGATGTAGCCGATGTGGTGCTGTACTGCGCCACGCGCCCTGCCCATGTCAATATCAACGATGTAATTCTGATGCCTGTGGATCAGGCCAGCACCACGATGGCCCACCGCCGCCTGTAGGCTGCTGAGCAAAAAGTCGCCGTATCCCAAAGCCACGACATAACAGCCACGACATAACAGCCACGACATAACAGCGCGTGGTTTATCTTTTTTCAGACCGTGTTCGGATTCGCCGAGCGTTTTAGGAAAGAAGAATTGGGGGCGGCCTTTAGCGTAATCCTCAGACGGCGCTCTCCTAGACTGCCATTAGCGCCTCTACATCCGACATCTCCAGATGGCTCGTGCCTGAGTAGAGCATTTTGTAGTGGTCAAGCACCACCAGCGCTTCCTTCTCAGAGTTAAACCGGAGCTTAATTTTGTAGAGAAACGGCAACTCTCGCCCGCTGCCAATTGGCGCAGGTTCCCAGATTTTTAGCAACCAGTCTGTTCCAGTGTGAGTAATCGTATATTTCATAAATCAACAAAGAACACGCAACCTCGCAGTGGCAAGACCCGTAAAAGAATTAAAGACCAGTTTCTAGTTAAAAAAAACCGTTTCTACGCCGTTTCCACGTTGATTCAGCAATTTGTGATCGGCAATTCAGCAATGTGTGATCAGCAATCTTTGAATAGGGGAACTCTAGATACAGCATTAAACGCTTTGCCATTTCCCGATGGAGAATCTGACAGAAAGTTCAACGGAGAATCCAATTGAGAAACAGACTGCAAGATGGAATCCCTAAAACCCTCCCTACGAAGGGATATTCCATCCATCAGGACAAAGTAGCAAAGATGTAGCAGAGATCTACTTCAAGGAATTTGCTTGACAATCACTTGAAAATCAGTAGCGCGATCGCCCTTTGAAATCGAAGGCTTATGGCGATCGCTCTGCTCTTCAAAATGCCTGAGGCTAATGTCTGAGGCTAAAGGGGCAGCCTCCCTGGATGGGGTAACGGGCGATCGCCAACCTCTCGGCAGATGCTCAGTACGGGCAAATTTGTAGACTGTCCAGACACTCCTTTGCGTTTTAACCTTTGCGGCTTGGCAAATTCATCGGCTCTGGCTAGCAGCTAGGACAGTTAAGATTCTGTCCACTTAAGAGTTTTATACCTACAGAATATTGTCAATTCTAGGACATCTAACCAGGATGACCAGTATTCCTGCGCTTGCTTTATGAAAACAAGCGCCTACTTAAAATCCTGCTGAACTAAATGCCAAAATCGACACTCAAAGCACCTGTTCAAATCAACTTGCAGCCTAAGCCCAGATCCAAACTAGGTCAGCACCCTATCAAATTGCCACTGTGTAGGCCAAAGCACCCCAGCTTTCAAAGCTTCCATAGCAAAAGCCGAATCGTAACGGGAGCCTGCCGCCATATCAAACATTCCCCGCTGGAGCCAGATCAGGAGAGGGGTGAGCGGAGGAAGACCAGAGCAGGTGAACGATACAAAGGCAAAGGCTACAAACCAGCACTAAGCCAGCGGGCTGCATCCTTTGCGTGATAAGTCAGAATCAAATCGGCTCCTGCACGCTTAAAGCTCGTAAGCGTCTCCAAAACAACGCGCTGCTCATCAATCCAGCCGTTGAGCGCGGCTGCTTTGATCATAGCGTACTCGCCTGAAACGTTATACGCAGCAACGGGCACGTTGGATGCCTGCTTTACCTGCCAGATGATGTCCATATAGGACAGCGCAGGTTTAACCATCAGCATGTCTGCCCCTTCAGCGATGTCTAGCTCAATTTCCTTCAGCGCTTCGCGGCGGTTGCCGGGGTCCATCTGATAAGTGCGGCGATCGCCAAACTGCGGAGCCGACTCGGCCGCGTCGCGGAACGGGCCGTAATAGGCCGACGCATACTTCGCCGCATAGGACAGGATGGGAATATCCTGAAAGCCTGCTTCATCCAACCCTTCGCGGATCGCTTTCACGAATCCATCCATCATGCCCGACGGCGCAATGATATCCGCCCCAGCCCTTGCCTGCGATACCGCTGTTTTCTTCAGCAGTTCCAGGGTTGGGTCGTTTAGCACGCGCCCCGTCAGGTCGCCCACCTCCAGATAGCCACAATGCCCGTGGGAGGTATATTCGCACAGGCAAGTATCGACAATCACAATCAAATCCGGCACGGCTTCTTTGACCGCCGTCGCCGCCAGTTGCACGATGCCGTGATCGTGCCACGCCCCCGTCGCGTCAGTATCTTTGTCGGCGGGAATGCCAAACAGAATGATGGCCGGAATGCCCAAGTCGTAGACTTCCTTCGCTTCTTCAACAATCTTGTCGATCGACAGTTGATAGACCCCCGGCATCGATCGCACTTCGGTTGCAATTCCCTCCCCCGGCACTGCAAACAGTGGATAGATTAGGTCGCTGGTGTTCAGCACTGTTTCGCTGACCATGCGGCGCAATTGGGGATGACTGCGGAGGCGACGAGGACGCTGGGTGGGAAACATAGTTCTTAAAAAAGATCTGTGTATGACGCTGGGTATGAGGCTAGAAGCGGGCACTGTCAAAAGCCTAGTGCCGCGCATTTATCAAGTCTACGGCGTGGGTTGGTCTCCCTGCTCAATGCAAACGTTACAAACTGTAAAAGCTCGCTAGGGGTCAGGGCAACGCGGTTCTTCCCTCCTGAACTCCGAACCTGGGGTTCCACATCTTCACAGAAACCTGCCTGTAAAGATTTCAAATCATTTGTAAAAGAGTTCGAGAAGTTGGGTGTCTGCGCCTGGCCGTTGACCCCTCTCCGCTTCTTAAATGAAAATCGTTGCTGGATTGATAAACCATGACCCAAGTTCAGGCAAGCTTTCTCCGGTGGGCGATCGCCCTGCTAACCGCAACCACAAGCTGCTCCTATCCTCCGCTTGCAGTCTCTAGCATTGCTACCCCTGCTAAAGTTGCATCCCCAGCAGAACCGGCCCACCCTGCTCTGCTCAGCCGTGCAACCACTCAATCGCGGATTCTGTGGCGCGGCAACTTTGGACGGGGGTGGGAACAGCGCTGGGGCGTACAGCAGCGCGGCGGCTTTGGCCCCCAAAATCGACAACCCGTTAGCGAACGGGGCGGCACTCATCCCCTGTTCTTACGGGTCCACTATCCCCAGGGTTCCATTAGTCCCGGAGCCGTTAGCCGATATAACGTGCCCCTAGGCGGCAGCCAGTTCTTCGCTCGGTTGCCCATTGGCCCTCAGGACGCAGTGCGCCTCAGCTATGCCGTGCGGTTTTCCAGCAATTTCAGCTTTGTGCGCGGCGGCAAACTGCCCGGACTCTACGGCGGCGCTGGCAACACAGGCGGCAATATTCCCAACGGCACCGATGGCTTCTCGACCCGATTTATGTGGCGGCAAAACGGCGCAGGGGAAGTGTATGCCTATTTGCCAACCAGCCAGGGCTACGGCACCTCGATTGGGCGGGGCAACTGGCGCTTTAGCACAGGCGTTTGGCACCGCATTGATCAGGAAGTCAGGCTGAACACGCCCGGACGCGCCGACGGTCGCATCCGCGTCTGGTTCAATGGCCGCCAAGTTTTGGATCAGCGGGGTCTGACGTTCCGCACCGTGCCGAGTCTTCAGATCGACGGCATCTTGTTCTCTACCTTTTTTGGTGGAGAAGACCCCTCCTGGGCAACGCCGCGCTCGGTTCATGCCGATTTTGCGGACTTTGTGGTCTACTCAGTACCGTAAGTTCATCCAGCGTCCGGGCGATCGCGCTGGAGATATTCAAACACGCTCTTGTCGCCAATATCCGGCGGGATTGCCTGGACACACTTTCGCACCGCAAAGATCAGCATTAGCACGGCCCAGGCAAACAGCAGCTTGCTTTCGATGCCCGGTGACAGCACCCCCGCCAAGTGACCCAGCAGCAGCAGCGGCACCAGTGGCGTCAGCAGTTTCGTTTCCAAACGGTTGAAGCAAAACGCTTCTTTGAAGAAAATGCCCGTGAGCGCCGCAAAGGTAAATCCTACGCCCAAGATGGTCTGCGGATGCAGATAGACCGACTGCACGAAGGGTTCTGGATACAGGTGGGCAACGGCGATCGCGGCGATCGCCCCCACCAGCCAAAACACCTGAAGCGCCCGATGCAACGGCTTCATGTAAATGTGAATCAGCAGCAGACTTGCACCCAGCGCCAGGGAAAATAGCGTATACAGCGGACTTAGCCACCGCAGCACCGTCGGGTCATCCCCCCGCCCCAGCACCAGCCCTACGCCCCCTGCAAAACACAGCGCCGCCACCAGCAGCGCCGCTCGATAGAGGATCACCCCCAGGCGATCGCCCCTAGTAATGGTAAACTCGCCAAACTGTCCCTGATAGACCTCTGGCTCAGCAATGCTGTGGGTCATTGGCTGTACCTCGCTTGATCGTGCGATTGGCTAACGATTGGCTAGCAATTGGCTAATAATCGGCTAACCAATTGGCTAGCAACTGACCAACACAAACAACCTATCCCACAATCATATTCCCTGGGCCCAGCGATGGTCGATTACTCAGGGTGCCAATCAAAACCTGACGCTGGCTACCCGTGCCATCGGGGTCAAAGAACAGGCGACCCGTGGTGGAGTCGTAAATAAAGCGATCGCTCTGACGGCGGGCACTCGTCCCCAGAACAAACTGGGCTGTATCGATGCGTCCGGCCGACAGGCCCGTCTGCCGCACCAGAATCCGATCCTGACGCGGATTAAAATCCGTCACAATGCTGCGTCCCAGCCCCCCACCTACGCCAAACACAAACGTATCTCGTCCCTGTCCACCCGTCAGGATATTTCGGCCGCGCCCGCCATCCAGCAGATCGTTGCCTTCATTCCCTAGCAAGGTATCCGCACCACCCAGACCCAGCAGCGTGTCGTTACCCGCGCCGCCTTGCAGCAGGTTTCTTAGGGCATTGCCCGTGATGCGGTTATTCTGTGCATTGCCCGTACCGTTTCTGGCGTTGTCAATCAGCACCAGATTCTCGACATGATCTGGCAGCGTGTAGTTCACGGCAGCTTGCACTGTGTCATTGCCCTCGTTGGGGCGTTCAATAACCGTGTCTCCCAGACTTCGGACAATGTACACATCATTGCCCAGACCCCCAATCAGCGTATTGTTGCCTGTGCCGCCATCAAGCGTGTCGTTGCCAATGCCGCCGACCAGATAATCATCAAAATTATCTGCGCCAATCATCAGCGCATTGCCCCGGAAGCCACTCAGGTCAAAGACTTCAAACTCAGTGACCAGCGTACCTGGGGAAATATCAGGAAGCTGGCTATTAAAATTCCCCACGTTAACCGTGATGGAACCCGTGCCATCCGTCAGCACAAAGGTATCCGTCCCTGGCCCGCCGCGAATTACGTCCTGCTGTCGCAGATTGTTCAACGTGGACCGGACGATATCATTCCCGGCTCTGCCCGACAGCAAATCGGTATTTGGCGTAGTCACCAGCACATCGTCACCCTCTGTGCCATCCACCTGCTGCAAGCCCACAAAGTTGAGTGTGGTGCGGGCAATAGGGCTAAACGTCTGTCCGTCGGATGCAGCGGCAAAAATCGTCCGAGTTGCTGTGTTGGGCACAGCCGCCGAGTTTTCGTAGGTAACCGTGCGTAAGACCTGCTGATAGACGGAGGCGGGAGCGCTGCCCCAGATCGTGAGTACGCCCGTGGGGTCGTAGTTGGCTTGTAGGTTGGTGCCGCTGACATCGGCAATCAAGCGTTCGCTGGCCCCGTTAATCGGATTGGTCAGGTTGACCACAAGCTGAGTCAGGTTAGCGGGGCTAGTTTTGGTAATGGTGGCGTTTGGCGCAGCAACTTTGATTGATGCAACCGTCGGCGCACCAATACCGAAGTCGATGCCCGCTACTGTGCCATTGAGATCCACCACAATCGGGGCTGAGATGCTAGACGGCGTTTCATTCACGTCCAGCACGCTGATGATGAAGACTTTTTCAAAAGTACCGCCGCCAGGATCGGTGGTGCGGACACGAATGCTGTAGGAAGGCTTTGTCTCAAAGTCTGGCGAAGACTGAATGCGGAGGCGATCGCCCTCGAT
>JBDNCP010000183.1:0-9033 GCA_046719575.1 Cyanobacteriota bacterium | reverse complement strand
GGGAAACCGATAAGCCCAATGGGCAGCCCCGCAGGTGTCTGGATACTCGAAGGGCACGGGAGAAGTTTGGCTTTGTGGCGGAGGTGGACTTTCGGGAGGGGCTACGCAACACGATTCAGTGGTATCGGCAGCACGCGGCGTAGGGGCGGGTTTCAAGGCTAGCAGAGGAGCGCTCGTCTGCGTGAAGACTGGTAAATGGAGGGCGATCGCCCTTTAACATCTCCCGTAATTTCACAGAACCACCTGGTCATGGGCTGGGATAAGGTCTGAACTGGAAGTTCATAGTGGGTGCGTCTGCCCATCCCACACCTTCCAATCAGTTACCCCACTTTATGCAAAACGACTCCAAGCACGCCTTCGATCGCCCATCTGTGGCCATTGCCCCTTGCTCGTCGTCTGAGAATCCTTTCCTGCAATCTTTTCCACTTACCCAACTCACCCGCTGCGCTGCCCGTGTTGCCAGTTTGACCGTCGGCCTGCTGCCCCTGTGGTTGGCGATCGCCCTACCCGCTCAAGCTACGGTCTCTGCCTCGGTTGGCGACGCAGTGGAATTTTCCTGCCAAGACTCAGAATCTGCCGTGCGGCAGAAGGGCGGCCCCGTGGTCACAATCGGGCGATCGCGTATCTACATCGGCTATCGCCAGGTGTCGTCTACCAACAAAAACCCGATCGTCGTCCGGTTTAACCGGGGACAACGGACCTGGTGTCGCACCGATTATGAAACCACGGGCGATGATGGCGAAGGCTATGGGCTACTGTGGGACGGCAGCAACACGCTCTACGCCGTGTTTAGCGCCACCGGAACGCAGGGCAGCCCCAGCCAGGACTATCGCCGCTTTACCAGCCAAGGCTGGCTAACCAGCTACGGCAGCGGCGGCGGCCCCAAGGTTGCAGTGCTGGCCCGCCTCAACCCCACCAACGGCGCACCCACCGCCGGAACCTTTCTGACCGCGCAACTGAGCAGCGGCCGCAGCAACTCCCTGGAAGTCACGGGTCTATCCTGGACAGGCTCTCGGCTCGTCGTCACGGCAAATTCCTGGTTTTCGCCCCGCCGCGCCAACCGCCAGCCCATGACCTGCAACGGCTCGTCGCCCTTCTTTTACCGGGTTGTGTTTTCGGGAAATCTGCGCCAGGTCTTTCGCACCCAGAGCGATCGCTGCTCGTAGAATTGCTCGTAGAAGTTCAAGTTCAGTGCGTGGGCAACGCGCACGCACTGAACCCATTTCTCAATACATCGTCTGCATCAACTGTTTGCGGTAGCTGCGGGTCAGCGGGTGGTCGTCGCCCAGCAGGTCAAACAGCACGATCATCGCCTTGCGGGCCCCGTCTTGCCGAAACTTGCGATCGCTCGCCACGATTTCCAAAAAGCCCGTAAACGCGGCTTCGTAATTGCCCTCTAGCGCGTGCTGTTCTGCCTGACGATATTTCGCCTCCAACTCGCCTGGTTCCGCAGGGCTGGATAAGTCTCGGTGAAACGCAATCAGCCCGCGTACCGCCTGCGCTCGGCGAAACAGGTCTTTATCGGTTTCGGGTATCGGCGACAGCAGCTTTTCAGCAGACTCGATCTGCCCTTGGCTGACCAAAAACTCCGCCGCCTCCAGCATCAGCCGCGCATCGGTGGGGTGCGCCTGAGTTAACTCCGCAAACAACCGCTTGACCTGATTGACATCGCCCGCCGCCCGCGCCGCACGAAGCTCCGCCAGCCCTTGCTCCAGCGTCGAGTGTAGGTTTAGTTTGCCCAACAGTTCCCGCAACTGCGGCTCTGGCAGCACGCCGACAAAGCCATTCTGCATCGCGCCGTCTACGACAATCCGCACATCGGGCACGCCTTCCACACCGTAGGCGTTGGCCAGGTCGGGATTTTGGTCGATATCCACCTTTGCCAGCACAAAGTCATACTCCTGGGATAGCTTTTCCAGCATCGGCTTGAGCAACTGGCAGGGCCCGCACCAAGTGGCAAAAAAGTCCACCAGAACGGGTTTTTCGTAGGATTTTTGCATCACTTCTTCGGCGAAGTTTGCAGCGGTAATGTCAACAGAAGTGCCCATAAGCAAGCGGTTAAGAGAATGGTAGGGTGTTGAGGGTGCATGTTCTCGCCCTATCATGCCTGAGAATAAAGCCATGACCGAGCAACCTTATGTTTTTTTAGCAGGTGCCAGCCGGGGCGTTGGGTTTGAGCTAGCGTGCTGGCTCTTGCAGCGGGGCATTGCCACCCGGACACTGCTGCGGCTACCGCCGGATACGGATGGCGAAGCGTCGCCTGCGCGGGCAGAGCTAGAGTCTCTGGGGGCGGCGATCGCCATTGGTGACGCGCTGGATGCCGATGCGGTGAACCGCGCCATGCAGGATGCCCCCTTTAATGCGCCGCCGTGGGCGGTGGTAAGTACGATTGGCGGGGTCGGGCCGGACGGGCGACGGGCTGATTTTTTGGGCAACAAAGTGCTGATCGATGCGGCGGCGCGGGCAGGCGTGCAGAAATTTGTGCTGGTGTCGTCGATTGGTGCGGGCAACAGCGCGATCGCCCTGCCGCCGCACGTATTGCAAACCCTGGGGCCCGTGCTGGCGGAAAAAGAGCAGGCAGAGCAATACCTGATAGCCAGTGGGCTGACCTACACCATCGTGCGGCCGGGCGGACTGAAGTCGGAACCTGCGACGGGAAACGCCGTGCTGACACCGGATGTGGCGATCGCTGGGAGCATCCACCGGGCAGACGTAGCAGATCTGGTGGGACGCTGCCTATTTTCCGAACGGGTCAACGGCCGCATCTTGTCGGCAGTCGATCGTGGGCTGCTGTATGGCACAGCAGAGTTTGAAATCGTGCCGCTGGAAGACTTCAATCCCAAAGGCTAAGTGGCCCCATCGATTTTTGCATAGCCTATTTTTGCAGTCTTTTAACGCCCAAAACGGGATATGGATCAAGCTCCTTTTGGGTGAATCTAAAGGCTATTACAAGGCTATTCTTGACAAGTATTAACAAGGATTTAAACTCATGGATTTGCGAGCATTCGTGATTTTGTCGATTTTAGAGATTTCCAGTAATCTATCTAAAAGGATGCCAATTGATTTCAAACAAGACCTGAAAAAGCTCGGATTAGACCGCTAGACACGCTTTGTAAAGCCTCAAGTTTTAGGTCGAAAATTGCCCTATTGTTCAAATCGCAGTGTTCCTTTCAAAAAAATCAAAAAAAACAAAAGTTTCAAAAAGTTCAAAATTTAAGGTGTTTGGGTGATGCAGAAATCGTCTGCACTGCCCAGAATTCTTATTTGAAGATATTCTCTATATTGGTCTAGGCTGTTTCCCATTTGCGAGAAGGTTATGCGATCGCTCTCAATTCTTTTGTATGCCGCTGCTAGCGTCACCGCTGCCCTGCTGTCTGCCGAAGCCGTTCGTGCTGAAGCCACTCTCCCGTCCCAGGCTAGTTTAGAGACTTTAGAGACTACAGAGACTACGCCCGATAGAGCCGAAGCCTCCCTCCCGCAAACCGCATCTCCCTCGATTCGCCCTGCGCTAGAACGACGCAGACAGCAAGCCGAACGGGCCGCTGACTGGGAAACCCTAGCAGAGATGGTACGGGTTCGACGAAATGCCTCCGGCGAGATAGATGCAACCGGAACAGACGCAACTGAGACGATCGCAACCGGGGCGACAATCGCCCAGTCTGCCGCACCCGAAAAGGCGATCGCCCTGTTAGCCGCTGTGGGCAACCCATCCAATGGCGATCGCTCCTCATCGGCTCCCACAGCACTCGACGCGGCCCCACAGGTTGCCCAGAACGAACCAGTCCCCTTTCCTCCAGCGATCGATCCGGAGCCAGTTCCCGCCCCATCCGCCGCTCCTGCCGAAATTCCTGTAACTCCAGCAGAGACAGAAATTGAGGCGCGGCCGCTCCAGCCCATTACCAGCACCTTTGCCGATGGCTTCCCAGAGAATCTGGAACCCCATCCCAATCCCCTGCGATTTCCAACGCGCCCCGAAGAAGTGCGTCCCAACGAACCGCAGGCCATTACGCTCCAGCAGGCGATCGAGCTGGCCCGACGAAACAACCGCCAGCTTCAGATTGCAGAACTGGAGCTAGAGCAGGCGCGGGCGCAGCTTCAAGAGGCCCGCGCTGCCAACCTGCCAACTGCTCAAATTGGGGCCGATCTGACGTTTACAGAAAACACCGATCGCCCTCAGCCGTCCATCTTTAACCCCAATCCCCCCCAGGAGTCAGACATTACCACTAGTTTGGGGGGCAGCATTCGGGTTGACTACGATCTATTTACCTCTGGGCAGCGGTCGGCAACGATTCGCGCGGCCGAGGGTCAGGTGCGCTTGCAAGAGCTAGAGGTAGAGCGCCTGTCTGAGCAACTGCGACTAGATGTGAGCAATGACTTTTACGATGTTCAGGAGGCGGATGAAAATGTCCGAATTGCTCAAGATACCGTGCGGCAGGCCGAGCAGAGTTTGCGCGATGCCCTAGCGCTCGAACAGGCCGGTGTAGGCACTCGGTTTGATGTGTTGCAGGCGCAGGTTGAGTTGGCGAATGCTCAGCAGGAACTCGTGCAGGCGCTGAGTGAGCAGCAGACCGCTCGCCGACAACTGGTACGCCGACTTAACCTATCCCAGGCCGCCAATTTAGTAGCGGCTGATGAGGTGGCTCCTGCCGAAGACTGGACGCTGTCGCTGGAGGAGAGCATCGTTCTAGCCTATAAAAATCGGGCAGAACTGGAGCAGCAGTTGGTGCGGCGAGATGTTGCCCAGCGGCAGCGGCGTGCAGCTTTGGCGGCGTTGGGCCCGCAGGTGGCGCTGTTTGGTCAATATCAGGTTGAAAATCCCACCAACGACCAAAACTCAGATTTTAGAGATGTCTACCAATTTGGGGTGCGGGCATCGATGACGCTGTTTGATGGGGGTCGGGCCAGGGCGCAGGCTCGCCAGCAGGAGCTAAACATGGCGATCGCCGAAGCGTCTTTTGCAGACAACCGCGATGCCATTCGGCTAGAAGTAGAGCAAGCCTACTACTCGCTCCAGGCCAACAGAACCAACATCAGCACCGCCGAAGCCGGGGTAGAACAGGCACGAGAATCGCTGCGGCTGGCGCGTCTCCGGTTTCAGGCGGGGGTGGGCACCCAGACCGAGGTGCTGCAAGCCCAAACCGACCTGACGCGGGCCGAGGCAAATCTGGTGCGGGCGGTGCTAGGCTACAACCGCTCGCTGGTCACGCTCCAGCGGGCCATCAGCAATTTGCCCGACGGCTATCTGGCCGAAGATCCCCTGGGACGGGGCGATCGCATTCGCAATACCCGCTAATCCCTTATTTCCGTCGCCACTCGGCGATGTTCCAGGTGTTCAAATCCCAAGGAGTCAGGTTTACCCCAGCGAGGCGATCGCCCACCCCCGCCGTTTCTGCCCGATGCACCAGCGGAATGACCGCAATATCATTGACCAGCAGATCATTCATCTGCACAAAAAGCTGCCGCCGCACTTCTGGGTCGAGTTCACTAGCCACCTGTTGCCACAGGGCATCATAGGCGGGGTTGCAGTAGCGCGATACGTTGTCTTTAGACCAGTTGTTGGACTTTTGGGCAATTTCGCTACAAAGGTAGGTTTTCATGTAGGAGCCAGGGTCGGGGTTGGTGTTGCCCGTGGTGTACATTTGCAGGTCGGCATAAAAGTGCCCGGTGTTGTCGGGGTTGGTGGGGCTACTGTCAAAGAAAACGCTGGCATCAATGCTTCTTAACTCCACCCGAAAGCCGATGGATTCCCACGCCTGCTTCAGGATTTCCTGAGTCTTTTGGCGCAGCGGATTCACTGAGGTTTGGAAGACAAGCTGGAGGGGCACGCCGTCTTTGTCGCGGATGCCGTCGCCGTTGCTGTCTGTCCAGCCTGCGTCTTCTAGTGCTTGCTGAGCGGCAGTCAGGTCAAACTGGTAGGTGGTGTTGGGAGAACTGAAGGATTCTGGAGCCACCAGGAAGTTGGCCGTGGGTTTGCCCGTGCGGCCATAAAGCTGGGTGGCGATCGCCTCTCGATCAATGGCCAGACTCAGCGCCCGCCGCACTGCGGGGTCTGTCAAAAACGGGTGGGGACGGCTGACGTGCGATCGCTCTCCCTCCACTTCTGCATTCGGGTCAGAAAAGTTAATCAAAATCCGCTCCATCAAGGAGCCAAAATTGGCCACCACCTCACCCCGTCCAGCCCCAGCAAGCTGCTCCAAAATCGGCGCTTCCACTTGCAGGTTATAGGCAAAATCCACATCGCCCGTTTGCAGCACCGCCCGCGCCGCCGACACCGCATCGCCGCCACCCTTTAGCTCAATGCGCGAAAAGCCCAGCGAGTCTGCCCCGCGATAGTTTGGGTTTGGCTCATAAATCACCACGTCACCCGGTTTGAACTCCACCACGCGATAAGGCCCAGTGCCCACAGGCATCAGGTTAGCCGGAGCCTCCCGCGCCTGTACGCCCAGATACTCGGCAAACGAGTGACGGGGCAGCACCATTCCCTCAGTGCCCACAAACACGTTGCTCCAGGCGGGATTCGGCTCCTTAAAGGTAATCTTGACGGTTGTCTCGTCCAGCGCCTCCACCGACTCGATCACCTCGTAGGTGGCAGCCGAAATCGCCGCCACGTCTGGATTGGTAATGAACTGGTGCGTAAACACCACATCCGCCGCCGAAAACGGCTCCCCGTCCGACCATTTCAACCCCGGTCTGAGTTTCCAAGTGACCGATCGGCCATCTGCCGCCACACCGCCATTTTCTAGCGTGGGCACTTCCGCAGCCAGCACCGGCACCAGATTCCCTGCGGCATCGTAGCTGGCCAGTGGCTCCAGCGTAATGCGACTGGCCTCCGAATCCTTAAACCCGTTGGACAGGTGGGGATTCAAAATCGTTGGCGCTTGCCAATAGAGCAGCTTGAGCGTGGTCGCAGAAGCATCCGCCGCTGGGCTGTCGGTTGGGCTTTGGGAGGCGGGTGGGGACCTGTCGCAGGCGATCGCCAGCACCAGACACAGCAAGGCACTACAAAAAAGTGGCAACAGGCGACGCTGCCAGCGGTTTAGAAACATGAGAGGTAGGGGTGATGGAGCAGAGTTTCTATTAGGGAAGCACGGTTTTTGGAGCGTTGCGGTTAAGGCGAATACGCTCCGATCGCTCAGGCGGAGGCGGGCAGCGCCGTCTTTTTCAGCTCAACGGGGGAATAGGTCGCCAGTTGCGATTCGATTTCATCGCGCACGATCGCCCGATAGTCTAGAAAATGCTCTAGGTGGGCGCAGTTAATTAAGTAGTGGTCATACACGCGGGGATTGTGGCGCAGGATAGAGAACAACTGTCGCCAAAACTGCCAGCGCGTGCTGCGCTTGATGCCCTGCCGCCAGAAAAGGATGAACATGGCGCGAATTTCAATCGGCGTGAGCATGGTCGGCTTTTTCTTTCGGTTGGGGCTGGGGCGCATTTCAATGAAATGGCGATAGACCCGCGCCAGATAGCGATGCGGATCATACAGCTCCCAAAAACAGCGGATATATTCCTGGGCGATGTCTTCGATGGGGCGCGTGGGCACAAAGTTAATCAGCGTGGTCTGGTGAATGCTGGCAGTTTCGTCGGGGTTGATCAGCCGCCCCTCTTTTTCGAGCCGCTGATACAGAGCCGTGTTGGGCAGCGCCTGCAACATGCTGAACAACGCCTGGGGAATGGCGGTGGCTTCCACAAAATTAATGATGCGATCGCCCGCCCCCGGCTTTTCCCCATCAAACCCGATGATGAAGCCCGCCATCACCCGCAGCCCAGAGCGGTTGATCGTTTTCACCGCGTCGATCAGCGGATTACGGGTATTTTGAAACTTTTGCGTCAGCGAGAGGCTGTCGGTGTCCGGCGTTTCGATGCCCAAAAACACCGCGTTGAAATTCGCCGCAATCATCAGATCCAGCAATTCTTGATCCTGCGCCAGATCGACCGATGCCTCAGTCACAAAGCTAAAGGGATAGTCGCGCTCCTGCATCCAGGGCACTAGCTCTTTCAACAGCAGCTTGACGTTGCGCTTGTTGCCGATAAAGTTGTCGTCCACGATAAAGATCGATCGCCGCCAGCCCTGGTCATACAGCGCTTGCAGCTCTGCCAAAAGCTGGGCGGGCGTTTTAGTGCGCGGCTTGCGGCCATACAGCACAATAATGTCGCAAAACTCGCACTGGTAGGGGCAGCCCCGCGAAAACTGAATCGACATCTCGCTGTAGTCGTCCAGATTCAGCAGGTCAAAGCGCGGAACGGGCGTGGTGGTGACATCGGGCTTTTCGCCATTGGCGCGAAAAATGCCAGACGGTTCGCCCCGCTCCAGCGCCTCTACAAACATCGGCAGCGTAATTTCGCCCTCATCCAGCACCAGATAGTCTGCGCCTGCCTCTAGCGCCGGGTCTGGCACCGAGGTCACGTAGGGGCCGCCAACCGCCACTGGCTTGCCGCGCCGCTTGGCCTCCCGGATTCGATCCAGCAGGTCATCTTTTTGCACAATCATCCCAGAAATGATCACCAGATCTGCCCAGTCCCAATCGGCCTCGGTTTCAGGGCCCGCATTGCGATCAACCAGACGAAATTCCCAGGTCTGCGGCAAGATCGCCGCCACGGTAATCAGGCTGAGCGGCGGCAGAGACACCTTGCGCCCAATCAGTTCCAGCGCTTTGTCATAGGACCAGAAAGATTTGGGAAAGAGTGGATAGAGCAATAAAGCACGCATAGCCGTCGCCTCAAGTGGACAGTGCTAGGGGACAGGAAAACGTCAGATTTTTAGATTCCAACGTTCCCAACTTTAGCTTAGTGGCAAGCTTGGTCGCAGCATACCCCACCCACCAGACGCGAAACAACCACAACCGTCGTAGTGTGAGTTGCAAACCACTCCATACCACCTGTGCCAGATATCCAATCAAGCCAGACATCTAATATCAAATCCGATTGAATAGCCATAAAATGAAGGGAGTCAACCAGGAGTACAAAGATGCCGAGACGTCTGCAAATCTCCCCTCATCTGAGCATAGAGGAGTTAGAGCAGCGCTACCGTCAAGC
>JBDNCP010000182.1:0-9068 GCA_046719575.1 Cyanobacteriota bacterium | reverse complement strand
TTGGGGCAGCGGTTTTGGGCGATCGCCCCCGACCTGCGCGGCTATGGCCAGAGCAAGACGACGCAGCCGTTTGTCATGGCGGATCACCTGACGGATCTGGAGGCGCTGCTGGATCGGCTCCAGATTCAGCGCTGTCTGGTGCTGGGCTGGTCGCTGGGCGGCATCCTGGCAATGGAACTGGCGCTACGACTGCCAGAGCGGATTAGCGGGCTGATTCTGGTGGCCACGGCGGCTCATCCCCGCAGCAGCCACCCGACGATTTCCTGGCAAGACAATCTGCTGACGGGTGTAGCGGCGCTGATCAATTCCTGGCAGCCGGGAAATCGACTGAATATTGAGCTATTCGCCAAGCGATCGCTGTTTCGCCACCTGATCCAGCAGCACACGCGCACGGCTTATGAATACATCGCGGCCGATGCGGTGTCGGCTTATCTAAACACCTCGCAGGCGGCAACCCGCGCCCTCAACCAGGCGATTCGCGCAGGCTATAACCGCGTGCCCGATCTGCCCAAAATCCAGGTTCCGGCGCTGATGCTGGCGGCGGAGGGCGATCGCCACATCACCGCAATTTCCAGTGAAGAAACTGCCCGCAAGCTGCCCCAGTGCGACTGGCGCTGCTATGCCCAGGCGGCCCACCTGTTTCCGTGGGAAATTCCTCAGCAAATGCTGCAAGACATCGACCAGTGGCTAGCGCAGCACCCCGAAGTCGTCAGTGCGTCTGCGCCGTTGGCAAACCCGCAAAGCTCCTGAAATTCGGTGGTCTGAAATTTGGTAGCAATGGCGGTGGTGGTCGGGTGATCGCCGCATCGTTAACCTACCTCATCTTGATGCCTATTTGAAGCTCTGATTTTGAAGCTCTAAATCAAAAAGAAAAACGGGGCAAGCCCCCTTAGCCCCGTTTCTCAAACAAGAGGTGCCTGTCATCAGGCAACTGAGAGTTAACCTCTATGTCTCTTAGAATAATCGCTGGAATCGGGCTAAAACCTCACCCAACTTGCGTAAAGCCATCTGCTCACATCGGAGGATCTGATTGGGCGATCGCCCCTCACCCAAGAGTAGGAGTAGGTCTGCAAACCCACAACAGCGCGATCGCCCAATAATCATCTCTAACCCCTAATATTCCGGCACAGATGGATCAACCTCGCGGCTCCAGGCCGTGATGCCGCCCTTGACGTTGATGCCGTCGATGCCTGCCCGCTCTTTCAAAATCGCCAGCGCCTTGGCCGACCGTCCACCCATTTTGCAGTGGGCAATCAGCTTGTGCCCGTTCAGTAACGCCTGCACCTTGGCTACGCCGTCGCCGTTTTCGATCTCTGGCAGCGGAATCAGCGTTGTGCCGGGAATTTTGGCAATTTCATATTCATTGGGATTGCGAACATCGATCACTACGTAACCCTCTGCGCCGCTGTCGAGCAGTTGCTTTAGCTCGGTCACGGTCATTTCCTGCATTTCAGACTGTTGCTGTGCTTCCATTGCTTTAGCCTGGGGAATTCCGCAAAACTCTTCGTAGTCAATCAGCTTGTCGATCACGGGACGCTCTGGATTGGGGCGCAGCTTTAGCTCGCGAAACGTCATGTTCAGCGCGTTAAATAGCAGCAGCCGCCCGCTCAAGGTTTGCCCCTGCCCCAGAATAATCTTCACTGTTTCCGTCGCCTGAATCACGCCGATGATGCCAGGGAGGATGCCCAGCACGCCGCCCTCGGCGCAAGAGGGAACCAGACCCGGCGGCGGTGGTTCAGGATAGAGGTCGCGGTAGTTTGGCCCGTCTTGGTAGTTAAACACCGTCGCTTGCCCCTCAAACCGGAAGATAGAGCCGTAGACGTTGGGCTTGCCTGACAGCACGCAGGCATCGTTCACCAGATACCGCGTCGGGAAGTTGTCGGTGCCGTCTACCACAATGTCATAAGGTTCCATAATGCTCAGCGCATTCTCGGAACTGAGGCGGGTTTCATACAAGTCCACCTGGCAGTAGGGGTTGATTTCCAAAATCCGGTTTTTGGCGGACTGGATCTTGGGCTTGCCGACCCAGGAGGTGCCGTGAATCACCTGCCGTTGCAGGTTGGAATGATCTACCACGTCAAAATCAACAATGCCGATGCGGCCGATGCCCGCCGCCGCCAGATAGAGCAGCAGCGGCGAACCCAGCCCGCCCGTGCCGATACAGAGAACGCTGGCCGCTTTTAGCCGTTTTTGCCCCTCTACACCGACCTCCGGCAGGATCAGGTGTCTGGAATATCGTTCGTAGTCGTCTTTGGTTAACTGGATCTCGTCCAGATTGGGATTGAGCATAGGAGTTTGGGTATTAGGTCTTGGGAGTTGGGAGCGAGGACAGGATTTTGAGATGTTGGGGTAACGGAGCGATGGAGCAGATGGGATGAGTAGTCTTTTAATTTAGCCTTTAATTTGCCTTTCTCTTCCCCTTTAGAGAATGTCTGGAAAAGCCTGCTTTCCGTGAGTCTGGCGGCTAAAGTTGCCCCTACAGGCGCAAAAACACCGAGAAACCTCCCTAGTTTTTTGAGGTTTTTTGAGGTTCGTAGTGATGGTTTTAACCATCCTTCCTGTTTCACCCCCCGTTTTTTGAGGTTTTTTGAGGTTCGTAGTGATGGTTTTAACCATCCTTCCCGTTTCACCCCCCGTCAGATTTGTTTATCCGGATCGCTTCATCAAGATTACGACTCAAACTCACTAAATTTTCCAGCACTCCGTCACACTTTATCCAGGCATTACACTATCCAGGTATTGCATTAACCAGAACAAATCAGAGGTTCTGCCTGAAAGTCACGGTCTTGATCTAAGTTCCAGGATAGTAAATCTTGGGCACTTCCCTGGGAAACAGAAACGATGATATAGGAATAGTGCGGCCAGGCGATCGCCCGATCGCACGCTGAGGGCACAGCGGGATGGTCGGGATGGGAGTGATATACGCCAATAATGTCGAGTTGGCGATCGCGCCCATGTTTCATCGCGGCAAGCATTTCGGCTGGCTCAATCCAGTAGCGATCGCCCTTGCTGTGATCCATTTGGGGACGATTCAGCAGTTCTGAAATTAGCGCGGCGGCTTCAGCATTCCAGGCGTTTTCTGCTGCCCACAGTTCCACCACTGTCCGAATGGTTTCGTCGCTGGTCGAGGCAGCGTGTCCTAACAGCAACCCACAGCATTCCTGTGGATAGGTGCGTTCAGCATGGGTGCAGATTGCCTGCCAGTGGGCTTGGGCCAGATGCAGCATAGTTCGTGGTTTTCAAGGGGAGTCTTAACCCAGACTTTTTACAATTTGCAATGAACGGGAAGGGCGATCGCCCAATTTACATTCTGATACAAAGCCATGAGTTTCCCTTTAAAAAAAGCTAGAATCTTTGCTCCCCGCTCTATCTGGAATTCCGTGATTTAAATTGCAGCAATTCTAAAGAAAACCTGAGCCTTTCAACTTACAAATAAATGTAAAGAACCTTGGCTAGATTGACTCAATGTAACTATTATGCAAAGAACGGGAAGACTTTATGCCAACCCGTCTCATTTATCCATTCGCAATTCGATCGCATTTATTATGACTACAACCATTCAGCGGCGCGATAGCGCCTCGGCTTGGGAGCGGTTTTGCGCTTGGGTCACCAGCACCAACAACCGCCTGTACGTAGGCTGGTTCGGCGTGTTGATGATCCCCACCCTGCTGACCGCAACCACCTGCTTTATCATCGCCTTCATCGCTGCTCCCCCCGTGGACATCGACGGCATTCGTGAACCCGTTGCAGGCTCCCTGCTGTACGGCAACAACATCATCACCGGCGCGGTGGTGCCCTCCAGCAACGCCATTGGTCTGCACCTGTATCCCATCTGGGAAGCCGCCTCTCTAGATGAGTGGCTATACAACGGTGGTCCCTACCAGCTCGTCGTCTTCCACTTCCTGATCGGCATCTTCGCCTACATGGGTCGTCAGTGGGAGTTGAGCTACCGCTTGGGGATGCGCCCCTGGATCTGTGTGGCTTATAGCGCACCGCTGGCCGCTGCTACCTCGGTGTTCCTGATCTACCCGATCGGACAGGGCAGCTTCTCCGACGGTATGCCCCTGGGCATCTCCGGCACCTTCAACTTCATGTTCGTGTTCCAAGCAGAACACAACATCCTGATGCACCCCTTCCACATGCTGGGTGTAGCAGGCGTGTTCGGCGGCTCCCTGTTCTCCGCCATGCACGGTTCCTTGGTGACCTCCAGCTTGGTGCGTGAGACCACCGAAGTTGAATCGCAGAACTACGGCTACAAGTTTGGCCAAGAAGAAGAAACCTACAACATCGTTGCAGCCCACGGCTACTTCGGTCGGTTGATCTTCCAATACGCCAGCTTCAACAACAGCCGCTCGCTGCACTTCTTCCTGGGTGCATGGCCGGTGGTTTGCATCTGGTTCACGGCGCTGGGCATCAGCACGATGGCGTTTAACCTGAATGGCTTCAACTTCAATCAGTCGGTGCTGGATAGCCAGGGCCGCGTGATCAACACCTGGGCAGACATTCTGAACCGCGCCAACCTGGGTATGGAAGTGATGCACGAGCGCAACGCTCACAACTTCCCCCTCGACTTGGCTTCGGGCGAGGCGGTGCCTGTGGCGCTGACGGCTCCGGCAATCAACGGCTAGGGTTTGTCTTGATTCAGCTTTGCTAGTTTGGCGTTGCTGAGTTTGAATTCATTCAGATAATTCATCAGATTGGGATGGGGGAGTTCGCTCTTTCATCCCAATTTTTATGACGTTTTCGCAAATTTCAAGCGTTATGATTTGTAGGCTGAAAAGCCTGTGGTTTGGCGATCCCCGTTGCGGGATTGCCTTTTTGTTGCTATTCTCAGGTCTTGTTTCAATGTGTCTTAACTCTGTTTTAAGAATTTAAGAATCTAAAGCGGAGTTGTTTGTTCGAGCTTCCATGAACCCACGTATCCCCAAACGCTACACGCTGATGATTGCCTGCACCGGGCGATCGCCCATCACCGTTACCTTTCGTCCTGCCGTTGTGCTGACGACGCTGGCCGTGATTGCAGCGATCCCCATCGTCGGGGTTGGCAAAGTGTTTTACAACTACACCCAGCGAAATCACTCCCTGACGGAAGAAAACTCCGCCCTGGCGGAGCAGGCAAAGGAAATTTTGGAGCAGGTCGAGGTGCTGGAGGCGCAGATCGGCGACTTGCAGCAGCGGGCCGGCATAGATGATGCGGGTGCTGATGAGCCTGAAACTGCTGACCCTGAAACAGGGGGCGATCGCCCCTTTCGCCCCTCTGTCAGGCAGTCTGAGGGCAGCAACTTCCAGGGCGGACTGTCGCCGGCCGTGCCGCCAGAACTCATGCTGCAATTGGCCCAGGCGCAAATCCCTGGGTTGCTCCAAAAATTGCAGCATCACGTTCAGCCCGCGCTAGAAAAAACGCTCATCCGCGAAGATGCCCGTCCCAAAGGCGTTCCGCTGAAGGGGCGCGGTGTGAACATTTCCTCTGAGTTTGGGCTGCGGCGCAACCCCTTTGGCGGCGGCTATGAGCTGCACCAAGGGATTGACTTTACTGCGGCCTACGGCACGCCGATCTATGTGACGGCTCCGGGGCGCGTGGTGACGGCAGGCTGGTCGCAGGGGGGCTACGGCTATCATGTCATCGTAGATCATGGCTACGGCTATCGCACGCTGTATGCCCACATGACGAAGGTCGAGGTGGAGGCGGGGGAGAAAATCGAGCGCGATCGCCTTGTTGGGTATCTGGGCAGCACCGGGCGCTCCAGTGGCCCCCACCTGCACTACGGGGTTTATTACAACAATCAGCCCATCGACCCCAAAGACTATCTGGAATAAGGCTCATCTGGAATAAGGCTCATCTGGAATAGGAGTCAGGCTGGAATCAGAGCATCTACGCCCTAAAGCATCGCGTCAGTAGTTCTTCGGATACCCCTGGATGTCAGGTTAACTTGCTCTGTCGGACAAACGTATCCGCTTTGATAGCGCAAAGCCGGGTCTGCTGTAGAATTCTGCCTAGAGGAGTCAAATTTATCTCATGCAGGGTAGAGTGCCAACGCAACTCAGTTTGGGGGGATTGAAAGATGTTTTTTGCACGCAAGCCAGCGGTTTCATCGGGTTCGTTGACCTATTTGGGTGAAAAGTGTGAAGTCAATGGTGACATTCACCTGGAAGGCAACCTACGAGTGGATGGCATTGTCCACGGCAATGTAGAGGTGTTGGGTGACATGGAAGTGTCTCACACGGGATTGGTCGAGGGGCTGGAAATTCATGCCCGCAACTTGATTATTCATGGCGTGGTCAAGGCTCGCCTCCTGGTCGATGGCAAACTGTCGGTCAGCAAAACGGCGCGTCTGGAGGGCGACGTGACGGCTGGCGCAATCGATATCGAAGGCGGCGCATTTTACACTGGGCACATGGCCACCACCGATGCCAAGTCTCTCCCTGGCACGGGCCGCCTGCCAGAGCTAATTGGGCGAGAGCCAACCGGCGGGCTTGGCGGTTCCGGTGGGCTGGGTGGCTCTGGCGGGCTGGGCGGTTAAAGATAGAGGGCGATCGCGCTCCTCCCCCCTTACCCTGTTACTGTGCCCGTCAAGGGCGAACTAGCGCTGGCGTAGCTTTTCACCGGGATGCGGCCAGAGAGATAGGCTAGGCGGCCAGCCTGAGTCGCCAGCCCCATTGCGCGACCCATGAGGACGGGATCTTGCGCCTGGGCGATCGCCGTATTGATTAACAGCGCATCGGCTCCCAGTTCCATCGCTTGGGCCGCCTCGCTAGGCGCACCAATCCCTGCGTCTACCACGACAGGTACGCTGGCATTTTCAATAATGATTTGGATATTTGCAGCGTTGCGGATGCCCTGACCAGAGCCAATCGGGGAACCCAGCGGCATCACCGTCGCGCAGCCCGCTTCCTCCAGCCGCTTCGCTAGCAGTGGGTCGGCGTTGATGTAGGGCAACACAGCAAAGCCTTCTTTGACCAACTGTTCCGCAGCCTGGAGCGTGCCGATGGGGTCAGGCAGCAGATACTTGGCATCGGGAATCACTTCCAGCTTGACGAAATTGTTGTCTTCTTGCCCCAGCAGCTTCGCCATTTCGCGCCCCAGCCGTGCCACGCGAATCGCCTCTTCGGCCGTCTTGCAGCCTGCCGTATTGGGCAACATCCACAAGGTTTTCCAGTCCAGTGCCTCGCCTAGTCCCTCATGACCGGGCGCGTTGGTCTGCACACGCCGCACCGCCACCGTCACGATTTCACTGCCGCTGGCGGCAATGCTGCGGCGCATCAGGTCGAAATTGGCGTACTTGCCCGTGCCTGTCATCAGGCGCGAGCAGAATTCGCGTCCCGCAATAATCAGTGGTTTTGGATCAGGAATAGACGACGGCGATGGCAGTGCCGCAGACGTAGTGGATTCGGCGGGCGTAGCAGCTTGAATCATAGCAGCAGAAGAATTTGGGGACGGGGACGAGATCTGATAAGACAAGGGCGGAGGGATGGGGCCAGGTGGCGCATTTGCGCCAGAGGCTTGAAAGCGCTGCCAAGAGAAGGCGGCCAGTAGTGGGTCAGCCTGTTGGTTGCACACCCAGTCGGCAATCAGGCGGGCGGTGATTGGCGTGAGCAAGATGCCGTTGCGATAGTGCCCGACGGCGAGGGTTAGGTTATTGCAGGGCCCGGGGCCGAGGATGGGCATCTCGTCGGGCGTGGCAGGACGAAAACCCCACCAAGTTTCCTGAATCGGGAAGTGCTGGAGGACAGGATAGACGGCGATCGCCCCCGCCAAAAGATCCCTCAGCCCTGCGGGCGTGTTTCCAGGCGTAAAGCCAACGGGTTCACTGGTAGCACCCACCACAATCCGCCCATCGCGCCGGGGCACGATATAGACTCCGGGCGCATACAGCACTTGCTGGAGCGGCAGTTCTGCCTGTTCACCGGAAGGAACCGTAACCGAAAACATCTGCCCCTTGCGCGGCTGAACAGGAATGGGCAGCAGGGATTGGCTCCAGGCTCCCGTCGCTAGGATGTAGTGGGGCGATCGCCACACGCCTGCGCTCGTTTGCACACCGACCACCTGACCGCCGCGCTGCTCCAACCCCAGCACCTCTACGCCTTCGTGAATTTCCACGCCCAGCGACTCCGCCGCCAGCCGCAGCGTCAGCGTCAGCGCCCGATTGTCTACCTGCCCGTCTTCGGCATACCACCAGCCGCCCACGACGCGATCGCCCAGACCCGGTTGCGCCAAGTGGACGGCAGCAGTGTCGAGATATCGGAAGACAGGGGGCTGGGGAGAGGGGGACTCGACGCGCTGACGGGATTGCCCCTCGATGCCGAGTTCTAGAGACAAAATGCCGCAGGGCCAATAGCCTGTGGAGCGTCCGGTCAAATCTTCGAGCTTTTGCGTCCAGTCGGGATAGAGGGCGCGGCTTTGCAAGCACAGGTCGAGCATCGGCCCATCGAGATGCTCGGCGCGGGGAGCCAGCATTCCAGCAGCGGCATGGCTGGCAGCTTGCTTAAAGTTGCGGCTGAGCAGCGTGACCGATACACCCCGCAGCTTTAGCTCAACGGCGATCGCCAGTCCAATCGCACCGCCGCCAATAATCAACACCTCAGAAGCCGAATTCATATCCACAGCAGCGGGAGGGAATAAAAACAGTTCATTACCCTACCATAGACCCCTGACGGGTGTCTGCGCTGGAGCAGCCGGGGCGGGCTGGGGTTGGAAGGTCGAATCTGGTTGTGGAAAGCTGTCGTTAGGAGCGGGTGAAAAGCTGGCCTCGCCGCCTACCCCAGCAGGAGCCTGCTGAACGGGCGTTTCTCCAGCGGGGGTCGTTGCCTCGCCGCCGACGGCCGTTGGGCTGGGAGCCGTCTGGGTTTGCTGGCCAATGCGGAAAATGTTGGGAATACGGGGTAGCGAAAGCATCGCAGAAGGATTTCTGACTAGGTTAGACAGCAGCAACGCCGCAATCACGCCCAGCACAGAAAATGCAATTAGCCGCACTGCCCCAGTTGCCAGGGTGTTAATTAGGGCACCCAGAACCAGGATGATGAGAATGAAACCCACGATAGAGATAGTATTCATGCGATTCGTCCCCCCC
>JBDNCP010000181.1:0-9145 GCA_046719575.1 Cyanobacteriota bacterium | reverse complement strand
ACAAGACTGTGTGGCATGGCTATTGACTAAATCGATACTGCATATTCACCGGCAGCTTTAGCGATTCACTGAGTCCCTCAAACGTGTAATATTCACCCACCATCCGCACATTGCGAATCAGGCTGACAGGCGGCATATTAACGGTGTCGTAGCTTAGCACCTGGTTTGTAAACATGACATCCAGCGGATTCAGCGGATGGGGAAAGATGAATTCCTTAGCAGAATTACGTTTTGGGGGAGGTAGTTCTTTTACGTCAACCTTAGCCTTGCTCATCCATTTGCCCAGCCGAATCCAGCGGGGAAATGTGAGAAGGTTTTGGGAGATGACGAAGAACTCGAATTGACTTTCTGGAGCAATTTCTTTAGCTCGACCAAAGCTGGGGATATTTTTCTGCGTTTTCTCCATCTCAACGTGGTAGTTGTTGTTGGCGTACTTCCAGGTATTAAGAACAGCCGTGTGACGAACTGCTCTAGCCGGAGTGACATAGATTCCCTGTTGATTAAGGGGAGTTAAATGTTGTTCATACTTAGGAACTTGTTCGGGGCAAAAATAGCGATAGGCGTGTTCTTCGGAGACAGTGGTGGAGTGGCGATCGCTATCCACAAAGCCCAATGCATAACACAGTCCGTAGTTATGCAAAATTGGCTCTGTCTCATACAATCGCCCGATTTCACGAGTGGCAAAATATAGGCTGTCGTGCAGTTCCAGGGTGCAGCGATAGATATGAGGCATCACTTCGCTCCTGCGGCTGTTTTCTTGCCAATATGTTTTTTGGCGTAGGCTTTCGCCTCATCATCCGCCTGTTTCAAGATAGAGCGTAGACCCTCTTCACTCGCAGTCAACGTTTTGACCTCTGCCAGCAGTGCTTGAAAGTCTTCGCCAATCAGGTCAGTATGCACGATAAACTCCTCACCCATGAGAGCCTGAATCGCAGTTTTAGCCGCTTGAATCACATCCTCTTCATCAAGCGGGTCAGGCGCTTTGAGAGTATTGTCAGCTTTCATCTGGTCATAAATTGCCTGTGTCCAGCGGAGGTTGCTGACAATTTCGCCGTCTGCAAAAACAACCCCAATTAGTTCGTTGCGAACCCGACCCGTGCGAGTCGTTTGTGCCCCATAGTGGCGAGTCCGCAGGATGTTGTTAAAGACGTAAAGGAAGCTGGCTTCTGTCGGATCTTTCAGCGTCACAATACTGGGAAAGAAAACCTGGGGACGAATATGATCCTGCTGATTAATCCGGCTCGTCACTTCACCTGGCTTGGAACCTTTCTCGCCCTTGGAAGCCATCGTGCCATTTTCAAAAGGAGCATTTAGGGTAAAGGTTTCATGGGATTCATCAAATGCAGTGATCGAGAACGCCGTATCGACCACCACTTTTGACTTCTCAGACCCAGAATCTCCAATCGCAAAGCCATAGATAATGCAGTCGGGATTGTCCATCCCAAATTCAACGTTATATTCACATTCCTCAGGCTTCACAAAGCCATAGGTACGAAGCAGTTCCCGCCCCACCAAACGCTCCGGGGTAGATTGCTTGCGCTTAAACATGGACAAACGGCTGATGATACTTCTGTCCGTCAGTCCCGCTCGCACTCGGGCTTTGTTCAGCTCGCTGTCGGTCTGAAAGAGCGGATAGGATTCAGTGATGCGAATGGTCAGGAAGTGAACATACTTGCCCATTGGCTTGTAGGGAATCTCGGTGTGGAAAAACTTAGCATCGACGGATTTTAGCAAAGTCATAGTGGGTTTCCTCTTGGGTTGTAAATTCGGTTAATTCATCTCTCAACCATCTCTCAACAAGTTGACCGAGTGTTAGCCCGGTTCTTCTTGAATAGACTCGCCTTTCGCCTTGAGTTCTTGATTTTCTTTGTCTTGCTCCAGGCGATAGAGAAATTCGCAGGTATCTCGAATCAGATTGAGCTGGCGACCTGCCAATCGAGCGCGATCGCCCGCAAACGCCTTCTCAAAGACATCAATTACGAAATAGCGAGCAAAGTCTAAGACGGCTTGGCGCTCTTTTTCGCGATCGCTGATAACCCAGCGCCCTTCAGCAGTCGAAGCGTGAACCCGATCCATTAACTTGAAAACTTCGGCTGCAACCACTGTTACTAGCGCATCGTCATGGAACACGCTAGTTTCAGCCTTTAGGATCGTGTCAGCAGCAATGTCAATCGGCTTTAAAACTGCATTGGACTTAGGATTAAAGCGCTTATTTGCTCGGTAAAATTCTCGATAAAGCTCCGTTAGCTTCTTGGGATGATTTAGCGGTGATTCGGGTTCCAAAATCCATTCCTCCTCTTGAGATTGAGTTTGAAAGCGGTAGGTTGCATAGGGGTCGAAACAGGGATAGAAATAATGGGCATATAGCCCGATTTTCTGGGGACTGGGAGCGTTGGCTTTCTGCCCCCGGCTCCACTTCGCCAGATAGGAAAAGACATATAGCGGGCTAGTTTCGAGATCCTTTGCCAACTCTGTAAATTGACCCCAGTTCGCGTCATATCCCCCTTTCCCTTGTTTGGCATTGACATCCATATGAATGGCGTAGGCCGCAGTGAGCGTGTTCAAGGGGGCAGAACGTTTGATGCCATTTTCGTCCGTCCAGCCATCTAGGATGAAATCAAGCCGAAACCGATCTTGACCAACTAAAGTGCGGAAGGCATGGGGCGCACTATCGAGAAAAACACTTTCTTCAAATTCAGCGCCATCGGTGAAAGGTGGAATTGGGGATTCAGACACTACGGTTTTGACATCCAAAATCATCGGAAAAGCGAGTGCTAGCCAAGTTGGCATGACCCATGATTCGGTGTCGGTGCTGTCGCGCCCTGGCGGTAGCGCCATGAAGTAAAAGGTTAGAGGCTTATCTTCTGGGTAGGAGAGTTTAAAAGTTCTGTCGCGCTTGAAATTGGGATCGTCATCGGGTAGCTGCTTGCGCTGAACTAGGTCTTCCTCCATCAGAAAAGCATCAACCGTTTGATACTTTTCTCTACCAAAGTCGGCTTCTAGCTGCTTGCTAATGAAATGGTTGCGAATGCTGGTGTCAAAGCGGGTTTGAGCAATGCTGCTATAGGCTTTGTGCAAGAAGGAATTCGTTTCTGGCGTGAAATAGTAGGTTGGGTAGAAATAGAGATAGCGATATTTGCCATCCTCAAACCGTTTGCCTACGGCTTGAGTTTGGTTCATCAAAATCTGCCGTAGCATCATCTCAATACCTGCAATGCTGGAGATGTTGCGCTTGGCATTAGAGCCGCCCAAGTGCTGTTTGTTGGTGTAGACCTGAGGCGTGAACAGGACTGCTGATTCCATCTGTTCACTCACGGAATAAGGTGAGTGAGAGATAGAGCAAATCATCTGTCTGCCCCGTCCTGGTTTTTTGGCAGCGGTGTAGTAGGCGAGTTCTTTCAAAAACACATCCACCTGCTCCCTGGTGGAAGGCTCTGGTGCTTGACTAGGCAGCATTATAACCGTGCTAACCCACTGGCGCAGATCCTCCCAACCGTCAGAGACTGGGTATTGAGCAGCAATTGTTTGAGTCAATTGGGCAACATACTTAATGACGTTGCGACAAGTTTCTCGTAGGTCTTCAATGCCAGGATTCTGTTGTAAAAATCTAGCAGCGAGAAAATACCACTCGTAGGGAACACCGCCAGTATTGCCTTTAAGCTTCAATTCTTTGAGCTTTTCGTTAATTCGCTGGATCTCTCGAATTTGCGGTAGGAGATTAGACAACTGCCAAAACTCAGCTACTTTGCAAATAATGTTTTCTGGCAAAACGGCATCATCGATTGCGGGAAGATCTGGCAGTTCCTTGTTCTTCTTCCGTTCTTTAGCGCGTTCCTTAATTGCTGCTTCAAACTTATTGACGCGATCGCCCCAAATCTTGCGACTGATCAAATCACCAAATTCTGCAAGCTGATCGATCCGAATGTCGTCTTTAAAGGCAAAGTCATAATCAGCCGAAAGAACCCCCTGCTGCTGGAACGCGATGAGATTCTCACTCCGCTTGCTGGCAACAGATCCCTTATTCGGAGTCAGAATGCGGAACGTGGCATCTTGGGCAACCTGCATCAGGCCCACATCATCAAAGAACAAAGTATAGTAGTCGGCATATTTCATCCCTTTCCCATCTCGTCCAAAGCCCGTTTGCCGTAGGCGTAGCTGCCCAGCGCAGAGGTCTTTGATGCTGGCAACAACGCGATCGGGTAAGGAATCAGGACTAATGGTTGGAGCGGATCGCTGGGCGAGATAGATCACACCCGTTGGCAGGTAAAGCAGAGGCGTGTAATGCTCTTGTTCTGGTGTATTGAGGCTGGTGTGAGCATCCATCAGGGCATTGTTGACCACATTAGTCAGCACCCCCCGGTTTTCAGAAATCGCGTGATAGGTAAACCGGAGTTGACCATCGCTCAACCCGTGGATCAGCTCATAAAGTCCAGTGTTTTCGGCATCTTGGGGGTGCTTGATGATAGATGCAAGGCGATCGGCAAGGCACGTCAGGTCGGCAAGACACCGGAGCGTGCGATCGCCCAGCGCAGGGTTTAATCCACCCTCAGCGAGATTGAGATTAGTGTCGTTTCGGCGCTGCGCGTTGTAGGCTAAAAACAATAGGTCATCGCGATACTGCTCCCAATTTTCTGGGTTAGCCGGACAGATAAAACGGTCTAGCTCCAGCGCCTTGACCAACACGGTGATAATCTCACGGTGTGCCGCAAGTGGCTGTTTACGAATATCCTGTTCTGGGTCGCGCCGAATGGTTTTATAGTCTTCCGGCATTCCAGGAATCAGATCGTAATCGAACTTCTCGAAGTCATGCAGAATAAAGCTTGATACTAAAAGGCGACGTTCTCGTTCTTTTACTTGGCGGCTGACAGTTGTGTCTAGCCGTTGCAGTCTGCGTTCAATCAGGTTTGCCGGAAATAAGCCATTCAGCAGGTGTGTATTTAAAGACTGATCAGCAGCATTGTCACGCCGAATCGGTTCTTTGCCTTCAGCGATACGCTTCGGGTTTACAACCCGATCGAGATATTCAGCAAAAAACTTGCCGCCTTTAGCCGTGACCCCGATTGTATATTTCAGCAGATTGGGCAGAGGAATTGCCGCAAAATCCTGCATCACGGCATCCTCCGGATTCTGAGCCTGGATCGCCTCTCGCAAAAGCTTGAGCGTGAGCAGTTCTCGTGTGGCAGGTTCAATTGTGCGATCGCTCGGTTGATCAAACCCAAAGTCGTCCTCTAGCCAGGATTCATCTAAATCATCGAACGTTTCTGCATCCTGTGCATTCAGCAGAGATAGCTGCTCTCCATCATTCATCTGTGGAGAATTTTCCATGTTGGCTCTCCTTGTCGAAGTAAATCCTGATCTAATGCGCCTAGATAAGGGTCTATATTTCGTTAAATGGGCGAATCCTGACTCGATCGATTCCAGCCGTCACGATCGCCCCTGCGGTCAGCTCATTCCCATAAAGTTCAAGTACCCGAAGACACACGGCTACTTGCTGCCTGCCGCTGAGGTTGACCAAGCGAAGAATGCCGCAATGGGGTGTGCCTTTAACAATGGCTAATTCGCCAAAATCTTTGTCGAGCGTGATCAGAATGCGATCGCTGCGATGGGCGATCGCCAAAATCTCTTCATCTCCCGGATCTTGCTCCCACTCGCCCGACCAAACCACATCGTGTCCGGCAGATTCCAACCCAGATTTCACCCCACCCCAAACGCAGGTATCCAAAAAGAGCTTCACGGCTGAGTCTCCACCAGCAGCGGCTCTATCCGCTCATGGGCCACCAGGCGATAGGCATAGGCAAGGCAGGCTAAAATATCTTCTCGCTCTAGCCAGGGATAGCCTTCTAAGAGCGTTTCGATGGTGTCTCCCGCCGCTAGCATTCCCAAAACATGCTCTACCGCCAGCCGCCGACCCCGAATGATGGGCTTTCCATTAAAAATTTGCGGGTTGGTCGTGATGCGATTCAACAACTCTTGACTATTCATGAATCATTAGCTCCCATTGACTTACCACAGTGCGATCGGTCAAGACGCAAGACTTAATCATCTAGTGGCACTGTCCCACCGTAATTTTTTTTCCAGAATTTGAATCGTCATCATAGTATTGCTCTGAATTAAGGTGTTGTTAGGAGGAGCTTTTGAAGTGATCGCCAACTCCCCCGTTGTTTTAAGCCACTTGCTCCAGACCCTTTAGGGAGTAAAGCTTGAGCAGGCTAGAAGAGAAATCGAGTTCAAGTTGCTTAAACTCGATTTCTAGCGAAACCTCTTCAACCCTAGGAACTCTGCAAACATCTGAGCACGGAGCACCAGATGAGTAGATGTTTAAGTCGAAGAGAGTGAGTTGGTAGTAATCAGCCATTGGTCTAACCTCACTATGGTTTTCCCTATGGCAGTGCTTGTCATTTGTAAGCTAGAAGAACGTGTGCGACGGACAGAGGCATCCTCGGAAGAATACATGGCGGTCACTGCGAATTTCTGTTGCTGTATTAGAAGACTGACACTGCTTTCCTAAGGTTATAGCATTTTCGTAGTTCAGGGCCGGAAGACCATTCAAAAAATCACCTATTTTTTTGGTATACTTAACAGGTAGCAAGACTGTGGCTTCGCTCCCAGCTAACTTAATCCCTTCCAGGGATTGAAATTTCCGTCGCTGTACTAGGAGACTCACACTCATTATTTGCTGCATCTTAAAATCCCTCTCAGGGATCGACGCTACACAACCCATATCTCGCCTCCATCACGTTTGAATCGGTGGGCGAGGGTGTCAATGAGCAGGGCTGACTGACCGAACGCCACGGAGTAGGGGGCGATCGCATCATGTACGCTATTTAGATCGCTGATCGGGTAAATCTGAAAGTGCATAGGTAGCTGCAACCGCAGACGCACCTCCAGCACAGGTTTACGCAGCACATAGCAGACCAACGCTTGCTCTTGCAGGCGGCGATTGATTGACCCCACCCACGGGTTATCGGGCTGCCAAATTTGTAGCCTTGTCAAAACCTGCACCTTCCAGGCATCGGCAATCGGTTGCAGGTCACCAGGATAGGTGAATTTCCAGTTCAGCCGCTCCTCGCGATAGCCCCGCAGCTTCATGAAGCCCAGGCAATCTCTGAAACGTCCCTTAGCAATCGGTTGTCCGGTTCGCTCAGCCGTCTCTTTGAGCGTTTCTAGAAAGCCGCTTTTCGTCCACATCTCGATCTCCAGGTTGCTGAGTATGCCCGGCAGATCGTAAGTTTTGAAGCGATCGCGCTCATCAGGCTCCGTCAGGTCATACAAACCACATTGCAGCGGGCTAGATCCCCGAAAGCTTCCTGCCTCTTCAGCAATAGGATTCCCCGTCCTGCCCCATTCAGCTTTCCATTCTCGAATATCCTGAGCAACAGTTCCAAATCGACCTCTAAACACCTTTTGACAATTTGTTTGAAAGACCTTGAGACTTTCCGCATATTGAGATTCAATAGCTCGATGCTTTAAGCTCCAGCAAATTTGAGCGGACTGAACCAAGCCCCACTTTGCGTAATAGCCTTCAAAGTTATTGATTTGGCGGTATTTTTCACGGATCAAGTTTTGGAAATAGAGGCGATCGCACAAATCACCATCTGACAAAACAGCCTCTTCTCCTATGAAGAGCCGCTCCACAAAGAAATTTGGGACTAAAGCGTAGGCTTTGAATCCGTCAAACTGAACATCTTGCCCAGCTTTTTGATAACCATCATGACGGCCCAATCGGCCTAGCCGCTGAATGAAATTGCCTGCATCAGAAGACTCAAAAATGAGAAAGTTAATTTTGAAATCAACCCCCACATCAATCGTGCTAGTACCAATAACTAGATCCGCATTTAGAGATTCTATTTTTTCTTGATTCCCCGACAGCCCTGTGTTTTCTCGAACTGTAAGACCATGATTCGCAAACAATTCCTTAAAGAGTGGTGTCAGTCGCTTGACTGCCGCAATAGAGTTTAGAATAATGGCTCCCTTGCTGCCAGGATGCTCTAGAAATTGGCGTAGAATTAGCGCTTGATTTTCTTGGAGCCAGGTCTCAGATGCTTTAGAGGTTGGTTCCATCGGCACAAAGTCTAAATGAATAGCGCGTGCCACCCGCCGCCAGTGCTGAGCCTCTAATTCATGAGCTTCATTTTCGGTGTCGGGAAATTGATACTTGCCCTCATCCACTGGGCTAATGAGCCGACATCGAAACCCAGCAGCGCTCATTCGTTCTAAGAGAGACTTGCTCGGTGTAGCCGATAGAAATAGAAACTTCTTGCGTCGATTGGTCGCCTGAATTAGCAGCATTGTGTTAAGGATGCTAGCAACTTGAGGAGCCGAAAAGACATGAAATTCATCAAAAATGAACAGATCAAAATCTTTATCAATGAGATTCCAAAGCTTATCGGGATTGTCTTTGGAAGATAAATAGGCTCCCCGATGGAGATAGTGAAAGATATCAGGATTGGTGATTAGGACTTCGGATTGAGATGAACGATTGGCGATCGCACTTCCTTTCCGCAAGCCTTCATTTTCAGCAAACACTTCTAACTCTGGGCCGCTGAGTCGATTGACTCGTGGCGAGTCAGGAGGTTGAAATATGGAGATATAACCATTGACTTGAAATTCTTGATCCCGCGCTAGAGCATTGGTTGGGTAGAGCGCGATCGCAGCACGGCCTCCCTGTAAGACCTTGAGATAGGCTGCCAAGCTCTTTCCATCTCCAGTCATAGCTGTATTAAATACCACATTCACCTCAGGATCTTGCAGCGCCTTCAGCGTTTCAACCTGATGCCACGAAAGCTGCCATCCCGCAGGTAGCCGAACGTCAGGAGGAAGGTCATTAGCAGGGCAAGAATAAACAGGCTTTAACTGAATTGAATACATGACCAAATTCGGGAGATTTTGCGCTTGCAGGTTTTAGAATTGACTTTCTCCAACCAACCGATACTCAAACGTTCTGAAATCCGAGCGCCGTTTTTCCACCCGCCATCCTTGTTCTTTGACTGCGCGGTGCAGCGTGGCAGAAAACCGATGTCCCACCTGTTCCACGAGTTCTGTGGTCGAGTGCCACTGGCCGTCACTCAGCACATGCCTCAGCTTTTCCATCATGCTCATACAAAGCCCCCTTGTATTACTCCCAAAATCGCTGCATCAATCTCGA
>JBDNCP010000180.1:0-9292 GCA_046719575.1 Cyanobacteriota bacterium | reverse complement strand
GTCTTCATATCTGCAATCCATCAACAATAATCCATATAATCCATCAACAATTTCCGACGCTATTTCCGTATTCAAGAGTACGCCTCTACTGGATGATTTCTGCTTTACTCTTAGGTAGATAAGTGGTTGTGAGTAACGTTGACGAAACAATTTTGCTTCGGTCGATTACTCTCTCTACCCAGTTATCGAGCATAAGTCAGCCTAATTTGGTGCGTTTGCGGTTGCGTGGCGATCGCACTCTGCGCTGAAGCGGAGGAACCAACCGTTGGGGCATATCTTGGCAGGTGTTTGGGAATACGACCAGCGTCCCGCTCGTGCGACCTTCCCAAACCCTCAGAGAAGGGCATCTCTCAGCCCTCGCCCGTCAGCTAACTTCGTCGGCTTTGGGAGGAGACTTGACGTTAGCAATCTGTCCTGATTCTCGTCAGTGTCCTTATCTGGTTCGTGTCGATTTTTGAGATGCGCCGATTCGCGATCGCTGAGGGAATCTTTTAAGAGAGCCACCTCTGGTTCGCGTGTCGGCAAACGTTAACCATGAGGTGAAAAGCATGTTTCTGACTCAGAAGCATCGTGTTGCTCTGATTTCGGTAGACGGAGATCCGGCGGCTGAGATTGGACAGGAAGAGGCAGGCGGGCAAAATGTCTACGTGCGGCAGGTTGGCGAAACGCTGGCCGCGCAGGGCTGGCAAGTGGACATGTTCACACGCCGCAGCGACCCAGAGCAACCGATGATCGTAGAACACCGGCCCCATTGTCGGACGATTCGGCTGGCGGCTGGTCCAGCGGAGTTTATGAGCCGCGATGTGCTGTTTGACTATTTGCCGGAGTTTGTAGAGCAGTTTCTCGCGTTTCAAACGCAGGAAGGAGTAGCGTATTCGCTGGTGCATACCCATTACTGGCTCTCGTCCTGGGTGGGAATGCGGCTGAAACGCCAGATGCCGTCGCTGGTGCAGGTGCATACTTACCACTCGCTGGGGGCAGTGAAATATCGCACGCTGGGCGACCTGCCGCCAATCGGCGCAACGCGGCTGGTGGTGGAAAAAGACTGTCTGGAAACGGTGGATTCGGTGGTGGCGACTAGCCCCCAAGAGCGCGAACACATGCGATCGCTCGTCTCCACTCAGGGGCGCATCGACATGATTCCCTGCGGCACCGACATCAGCCGATTTGGCCATGTCAGCCGCGCCGAAGCCCGTCAGCAGCTTGGCTTTGCGCCCGAAGATAAGATCGTGCTGTATGTCGGCCGGTTTGACCCGCGCAAGGGCATCGAGACGCTGGTGCGAGCCGTAGGACAGTCTGATTTGCGCCATCTGCCCAACCTGAAGCTGGTAATCGGCGGCGGCAGTCGCCCTGGCAAGAGTGACGGGCTGGAGCGCGATCGCATCGAAGGCATTGTCCAAGACTTGGGATTGGCGCAGATGACGCAGTTCCCCGGTCGCCTGGGCGATACCAATTTGCATCTGTACTACGCGGCGGCGGATGTGTGCGTCGTGCCCAGCCACTACGAACCGTTTGGGCTGGTGCCCATCGAGGCGATGGCTAGCCATACGCCCGTTGTGGCTAGCAATGTGGGTGGGCTGCAATATACCGTCGTGCCAGAGGTGACGGGGCTGCTGGTGCCGCCGAAGGATGCGGATGCGTTTGCCACGGCGATCGCCCGTATCCTCAAAAACCCCGCCTGGCGAGACAAGCTGGGCAACGCCGGTCGCCAGCGCGTAGAACTCGGCTTTAGCTGGGACAGCGTCGCATCGCGCCTGGGGCAACTCTATCTCCAGTTGATTACCAACGCGACCGCAGGCGCTCCAGCAGCCATAGACAGCGAAACACAAGAAGTCGCTGCATAGCGCTGCTGTTCCCCTCACCTTGCCTGGAGGGGAGTTTCGGACGTTTCCTAATCAGCCCTCTCTACTGAACTCCCTCTTTTCAAACTTTCAAAAGGGCACTGGTAGAGGGGGCATTTTCTCACTCGCAGTTCAGCAGACGGTTATTTGGCAAGTCACGCTCAACCACCATGCGCTGAGACATACGCTGAGACATACGCTGAGACATGCGCTGAGACATACGCTGAGAGTGAAAGCTCAGGTCAATTTTGGATTTTAAGTAGGTAGACATTAGACTTCTTGCGTGAATCGTGGCGCGGTACCGCCGCGCTACGATTCACACCCTCAAAACAGCATTCATGCAAGAGGTTTATTAATAAACATAGAACCCAAAGACCCTGCGCCGGCGGCGCAGGGTTTAGGATCTGTTTTTTAATTTGGTCTATCTACTTAGATTGATAATTTTGAATTACCTGATATTGCTTTTGGTAAAGATTCGACAACTGCGACATCAAGCGGTTATTGCAATATGTAGCAATATGTAGCATTCCATCGGCAGCCTTCCCAAGATGTCCTAAGCTAAATAAGGTTTTTATTGCATTCATTGCAAACGATCATCGTGTCTGAACTGCTCTACACTGGTTTGCGCGAGGGGATACGGGGAGTCTTGTGGCTGGTGCATTTGGTGCTGGTGCCTGTCTGTTTTGTTGCGGCCTGGAGTATTGTCGGGCTGGTTGTCTGGAACCTGATTTCGGCCGGGCGAGATGGGCTAGCTCAGGCAAAACAAATGCACAAAATTCCCTGTTCTGAGTGTCGTTTTTTTACAGGTGATTATCATTTGAAATGCCCAGTACATCCGGATTGGGCATTGTCGGAAGAGGCGATGAATTGTGCAGATTATGAGCCGCAACAGTGGGGATAGTTTAGATAGCTTTAAGCTTTAAATTTAGAACGGCACTGCTGCATTGAGGGTTAGCATTTGATGCGTTTGGGGATGCTTGAGCGTTAGCTGTCGAGCGTGCAGATAGAGCCGGGGCGCATTTGCGGTGCAGCCATAGAGGCGATCGCCCCAAATTGGCATTCCCAGTCCTGCTGCATCCGCCGCATGAACCCGGAGTTGATGAGTGCGTCCGGTCACAGGCACTAGCTCCACCCGGCTGCGCCATGCCCCGTCGAGTTTGCAGAGATGCTGTCCGAGCAGGCGCACCTGAGTCTGGCTGGGCTTGCCCCGCTGCCAATCGACCCGCTGGCGGGGGCGCTCTGCTGGATCTCCCCACAGCGGCAGGCAAATCTGACTGGGAACAGACGCTACAGACCGAGATAGTAGGGCTTCGTAAACCTTTTGCACTTGGCGTTGGTGAAACTGTTGATGGAGCGATCGCTGAGTTTCTGGGTCTTTTGCAAACAGCAGCACACCGGAGGTATCTTGATCAAGCCGATGGGCCGGATAAAGTGGTGTGTGGGCTGATAGGCGTGCGATCGCACTGTCTTGGCCATATCGACCGGGCACGGAGAGCAACCCACTAGGCTTATTGATGGCAAGCAGCCACGGATCTTCATAGAGAATCTCCAGCGGTTCTGGCGCAGCCGCTTGCAGCACTTGGGCCGACAATCCCGACAGCAAGAACCCCATTAGCGGCTGACATCGCTCCGCACAGGCTTCATAAAACTCTCCCTGCACGCGATGCTCTCGCGCAGGCGACGGCCCCCACCAAAACTCCGCCAAGGCGATCGGCGTTAGCCCATGTGTTGCAGCATAATGCAGCAGTTTTGGAGCGCAGCAGTCGCCCGTCCCAGTTGGCAAAAAGCCAGACGGCATCAGCGCTTGCAGGGGTTGAGAGTCGCCTGCAAAGTTGGTGAGATGATGAGCGGTGTAAAATTGTGCCTGGAGCCGTCGAGACAGAATTTTGCGCTGCTGCTTGAGTTCCGCGATCCGTGCATTGGCCTGGTCAATTTCTTGCTGTAGTGGCTGAAGGATCGCATTCCATTTTGCTTTCAAGTTTCGACGCTCGATTCCATCCTGCTGGCTTTGATAACTAAGGGACTGAAGGGCGATCGCCACCGTGTCACCATCGGCAAGCTGTTGTAGCTGCTGTCGAGTGCGATCGCGTTCCTGCTTTCGATGCTTGTGCAGTTCTGAAAGCCGTTCTAGTTCATCGTCAAACCTAAGTTTTTCAGCGTTATAGACTTGTCGAACGGGTAGTGCTTCTAGCTGAGCAAGTTCCTGCTTGATCGCTTGCAGTGAGTTTAACGTTTCTATTTCCAATGCTGCGATGCGATCGCGCCCTGGAATGGGCGGAACCCATCCCTCCTTGAGGCTGCTGCCCTTCAGTAACCCAGAGAACGCCTTGAGAAAACATATCTCACCTGATTGCGTTTTGACCAGCAAAACGCCATACATCTTGCCTTCGCGATTGCATTCTTCTTGCTCTGCAAGTTCCTGCATGACGCTGCGGGCGATCGCCTCTACAAAGCGGGTTCTTGGCAGACGTAGCCACGTTCCTGAACGCGGACACGCCCCACCATACCAGCCTGTCACGGTTGCATCTGCAAGAGACGCTTTGGTGCAGGATGGTAGCGGATGGAGCGTGTGCGCGATCACGTCAGAATAGAAATTCAGCAAGACTACAGGCTATACGCTGGCCGCAGCCGGAGGGTAGCAAACCTTGGTGCCGCCCAGTCCGCAATAGCCCCCCGGATTTTTGGCCAGATATTGCTGATGATAGTCTTCGGCATAGTAGAACTCTGGCGCATCCAGAATCTCAGTCGTAATGTCACCATAGCCTGCTGCTTTGAGAGCCGCTTGATAGCGCTGGAGCGAGGCTTCGGCTGCTTGTCTCTGTGCCTCAGAATAGACATAAATCCCAGAGCGATACTGCGTTCCCACGTCGTTCCCCTGACGCATTCCCTGGGTGGGGTCGTGACTTTCCCAAAATACCTTGAGCAAATCTTCGTAGGAAATTACCGACGGGTCATACACCACACGCACCACTTCGTTATGGCCCGTCATGCCGCTGCACACTTCCTGATAAGTCGGATTAGGTGTGATACCCGCTGCATAGCCGACGGAGGTGCTATACACACCCTCCTGCTGCCAAAATTTGCGTTCCGCCCCCCAAAAACAGCCCAACCCAAACAGCGCCAACTCCATCCCATCAGGGAACGGCGGCTGAAGCGGGTTGCCGTTCACAAAGTGACGGTTGTGAATCCGCATTGGCTCCGATCGCCCAGGCAACGCCTCCTCCGGGGCCGGCAGCGTCAGCTTTTTACCAAATCCAAATAGCACCATAGCGATTTACCAAAATGTTTCTAGAAATGTGCAAGTAAAGAAATGTGCAAGAAAAGCCTACCGGTCATTTGCCGTGAGAAGTAAAAATCCAGCGCAGCAGGCCAACGCCTTAATCAACTACTTCCCGATCACAGGCATAGAGAGTTCACACTTCTTTACTTCCTTTCTCATAGTACCGCACTGATCAAGCGCCAGACAGCGATGCCGCCCACGAGCGATCGCGCTCTGACTGTTTTTCTCTCTGCTTCCTGCATTCTAGATACCTTCACCCAGAGCAGTGCTGGGGATTGTCTAAGAATTCCATTAAAATATCGCGAGATGACTTCGATTTTCTGGCTGGTTGCTGATTGATTGCTGATTGATTGCTGATTGACTGCTGGTTGACTGACAAGACTAATCGGCAACACAGCACTGTGAAAGCGAGAGAAGACAGCGAATTCGCTCTCTCAAAACAGTATTCATGCAAGAGGTTTATTGATACGGCGGTTGGATAACTAGCGGTGATGGGCATCCTGCTAGGGGAACTGAGGCTGATGCAGGAATTGACAGGACGCATCATAAATATGGGAAATAGCAAATATGGGAAATAGCAGCCAAAGATTGAGTTGACTTGTGCAGTTGCTCATCAGCTTAGAGCAAGTCCTACTTCCCGCCCAGTCGCACTTTCAGCCCATCTCATCTTTGTCGGTCAAGCAGCTTATAAGCAATGATTTGGTTTCTAAAACCCCAGAAGTGTTGAATCTTGATGGTAAAACTTTACTAAAATCCCTCCCAGGAGTCTGCTTATTGAGATTGGAAGCAATAAGCCGCCTATGGTAGGCAAAAATTGTTAGACTTTTGCACTAGATTTGGACACAAACTCGCTATGTCAACCTTGAGTTCAACACTTCTGCTAAAACCCTTGTAATTTCCTCTGTAATTTTTCTGTAATTTTCTGGATAGCGGTTCTTCCGGGTTCAGGGTGGTAAGCCTAGCTAATATCCAGGCACAGCAAGGCTTTCAGCGAATGCAGGAAAAGTAAAGTGTATCAGCTAGTACAGTTTCAACTATAGATTCCGGAAGAGCCGGATAGCAAAGCTCGAAGATGCTTATTACTATAGAAATCAATAGCAAGAAATCAGCGGCTCTTGGCAGCCCCTAGTTTAGTTCTGAATTTAGGTCTAGAGTCCTTTGCTGATTCAACTCCGCAAAACCAGAGTTTACAGTTCACAGTTCAATCAAGATCATAAAGGAGTAGGCATGACTTCATCGGGCATTTTGAAGATGGTTCAAGGTGTCGTAGAGCGGCTGGGCGATCGCGCTAAGGTCTACATTGGCGCGGGGCTGGTGGGTTTTGCAGTGTTAGCAATGCTGCTGTTTTCGCTGTTTCGGCCAGCCCAAATCGTGACCACTGAAAGCGTGCGAAACCTAATCTTTAGCGGGGTCGAAAATGCTAGCGAGTTTGTGGCTGCCACAACAGACGGCTATGCAACGGTCAAGGTAGAAGAAGTGGCCGAAAAGTTGGGCATTCCCATTGGCAAAACCAGCCTGATTTATGAGGGCGTGGGCACCGTGCAAGCCGGGTTTAACCTGAAAGAATTGGTGGTGTCGAATCTCGATTTCAAAAATCGGGTCATCACCGCAGAGTTGCCTGCACCTCGAATCTTGAATGTCAATCTCGACATTGCCCGGAGTTCCAAAATCGACGACTACCACTCGTGGTTTGGCCCTGCGGCGACCGCCGAGCTATACGAAGAAGCGCAGCGCGAAGCACTCGCCCTCATCCGCGAAAAAGCGTGCAGCGGCAACCTGTTCAAAGCTGCCAATAGCAGCGCCAAAGAGCAGATTAGGACGATTTTGAACAAAGCCGGATTTAACACCGTGACGGTTGAAGTGGCATCTGGGAGCTGCGCCGCCTAGCGTTGTAGCCGCCTCAGCTGGAATCAATCGTGAATAAACCAGGCAGGCTGGAAGGGGCGATCGCTCTTTCCAGCTTGTTCATTTCTCCCCTGCGCCGCTTGCTTTCTCGCCATCCCCTGTGGCACAAGAACAAAAGCTCCTCCACCATCCCACCATCCCACCATCCCACCATCCCACCATCCCACCACCCCAATATGCTCTACTGGCTCCTCTGGCTCGGTTTCATCGCCTATGCAACTTTCCTCGCGCCGCCCGATCGCCCCGAAACGTTTACGCTCATCCAAAACCTCGCATCGGGCAAGTGGAACGGCATTAACCCGCTGGTGATTGCGCTGTTTAACCTAATGGGCATCTGGCCGCTGGTCTACAGCGCAGTGCTGTATGCCGACGGGCGCGGGCAAAAGGTGCGGGCGTTTCCCTTTGCAGCAGGGAGTTTTGCGGTGGGTGCGTTTGCGCTGCTGCCTTACCTAGCGCTGCGCCAGCCTAATCCAACGTTTAATGGTGAACCGTCCTGGCTGATTCGAGTGATGGATTCAGTATGGACGGGGCGCGGGCTGCTGCTGGGGGCGATCGCCCTCTTGCTCTACGGCTTCACCCAGGGCGACTGGGCCGATTTTGTGCAACAGTGGCAAACCAGCAAGTTTATCCACGTCATGAGTCTGGATTTTGTGGCGCTGTCGGCGCTGTTTCCGGTGCTGCTGCGCGACGATCTGGCGCGACGCGGCATGGGCGATCGCTGGTTTTGGGCGATCGCGCTGATTCCCCTGCTGGGGCCGCTGGTTTACCTTTCCGTTCGTGCGCCCCTTACAAAGACCGACGAGGTTCAAGTCGTCCCAACTGTCTCCCTAGAGGGATAGCCAGACTAATGCACCGCCACAGCCTAATATCCCTGCGGGATGAAGGTTGCTGATCTGTGATCTCGTAACATTCAATATATCGAGCAAGTTTGCAAAACTAACAAAGGCTACAGGGCGATCGCCTCACAGAAGGCCTTTCGATTCATGGGCAGTGCGTTTTGCGGAATGTCTAGCAAGCGCACTCACTTTTTGTGAGTTAAATGCTTCTGCTTGGCGGAGTCTGATTATTAATTTCTGGTTATCAATTTTTGAGATCATCCGGTTCTTCAGTTTAGGAGAAAGATCATGGCAAATCTGTTGACTTGGCTGGTGTTGGGATTCATCGCAGGTGCTTTGGCGAAGCTAATTTATCCAGGACGGCAGGGTGGCGGCATCTTGGCAACAACGCTGTTGGGTATTTTGGGCGCAATGCTGGGCGGATGGCTGGGCGCGGTGCTTTTGGGTGGAGCCGTAACAGGACTAAACCTGACCAGCATTATCCTCGCTGTGATCGGTGCAATGCTGTTAATCTTCCTGTGGAGTGCATTCACTCGCGCTGCTTAGATCATTTAAGGCTGCAATGGAAGCCTCGAGAAATTGACAAGTCAGGTAGACATTAGACTTCTTGCGTGAATCGTAGCGCGGTACCGCCGCGCTACGATTCACGCCCTCAAAACAGCATTCATGCAAGAGGTTTATTAATAAACATTAGAACCCAAAGACCCTGAGTCGCCCGCTGCATGAACGGCACAGGGTTTTGGATCTGTTCTTTAATTTGGTCTGTCTACTTATGATTTTTATGATTTTTATGATTTTTATGATTTATGACTTCTGTCTGGTTGTTGACTGACAAATCTGTTGCCTAGGCTAGGTTGAGCAAGGTCAAACCCAGTACTAGCCTAAACTCGGTTGGGGTAGCGCCAGCGTAACCCAACCGACTGGTCTGGCAGGGCTTGAATGATGGATTAGCAGGTGGTGCTTCGACTTTCCTCAGCACGCAATATCAGCACGCAATATCAGCACGCAATAGTTGAGGGGTGAGCGGAGTCGAACTCCAAACAATCGCATTGATTTAGCCCTGTCAAACCACTACGAGCGGGTCAAGATTGCAGGAGTTTTGCTGATTGACTGACAAAACCTGGTCACCACCTGGGCACCGAGCGGCTGAAACCGCTGCTACATCACCGAAGTCGTCCTTCGCCGACTCTCTACCTTTGCCAAAAAACCGCCTAGGCGAGTTTCGCCTGTGTAGGCGCGGCTTCCAGCCGTCAGCGGTAAATGTTTTGTCAGTCAACGAGGGAGTTTTGTCCGTCAGTCAGAATTTCTGTTATTTAACTTATGTCTCATCAGAGCCTATATCCAGGCAGAATTTCTAGACAACATTCAGCAGATCGAGGCTTCCAAAATTGCCTAAAGAGTGCCTGAAAATCAAGCCTATGGCGATAACC
>JBDNCP010000018.1:0-45257 GCA_046719575.1 Cyanobacteriota bacterium | reverse complement strand
TATTCGAGAACAAAAGTGGCGCGATCGCCCCGCAGACCCCCCCGCAGACACCCACAATCCAACATCGAGCCGAACCAAATTGAGTGAAAAGGTTCATGCGTTTAACCGGGAAAGCTTTCAAAAGAATTTTCAAAACAACTGGGCGCGATTAAGACGGCGCTGTGTTGTCTTTACAGCCGCAAGATCGTTTCCTCCGGGAACCTTTGGGCCAAATTGGCGATCGCTAAGCGCCCGAGCCTCCCCTGTCTGGCTTCTGCATCGCCGCCGCCCACAGTTGGGGATAGATCAGCAGAAAAAAGCCCATCCACGCCAGCACAGGTAGCGCCACCAACCCCGTCAGCCAGACACGGTGCAGCAGCAGCCAGCTTCCGCCAATCAGCCCCGTGCCCGTCAGCACAATCGACCACGGCTGACACCACCAGGGCTTTATTTGCCACACACTTTGGGGAGATGTTGGGGGAGTCGTTAGGGAAGTCGTCGAAACGTTTGGGAAATCGCTCATTGCTCAGTCTGCACTAGTTTTGCTCAATTTGGCGTTCAATCCGCTGTTTGGCCGCCTGTTCAAACCAGGCCACAATCTGGGGCACGGTCAGGGTTTCAATAGGCTGCTCAGCTTCGGCGGCGATCTGGTGCAGCGGGTTCAGCGAAGAAATCACCAGCCGCCCAAAGAACACCTTAAAGGCATCGTCGAACCCGTTGTCGGGGGAGAGAGTGGGATCTTGCTCGACCCAATCAGCAATCTGCTGGGCGCTGAGGTCGGCGATCGCCCCGCCCCTCTGCTGTGCAATCTGCTGGAGGCAGCGGAGGGAATAAATCGCCACGCGAGCCGAAAAGCGATCGCTTGCGGTCATCATGGCGCGGTCTACTTCGGCGCATTCTTCTGGCGTGAGGAACGGATCAATAGGTTGAGAGGAATCGGCGGATTGGGAGGAGTTGGGAGTTGGGGTCTGCTCGGACACAATCAAGCGGCGAAAATCGTCTCTCCCATTATGTCCGCGAAATCAACCCCTGACATTCCCCAAAACCGTCCACCCATCGCCTGCAAACCGTCACAGGGAAAACCCCGAAAAATCTGGCACACATGGCACACTAAAACGTGGTGTGGAGTTTTTACTGTTCTTAATGAGTTACTATGAGCGCGATCGCCCTTGCTATTGCTTTTCTAAGTGCCTTTGTCTTTGCCAGCTTTGTTGAATATTGGGTTCACCGCCTGATGCACTTCAAACCCAACAGCGTAGGCAAGCGCCACGTTGACCATCACCGCCGCAATGAAGGACAGGGCGTGGTCTGGGAATTTTTGGATTATGTCAAAGGCAGTGCGATCGCCATGATCGTGCCCTTCTTCTTTTCAGCCGCCTGGGCCCCTGGCTGGGTCGCGGGCGCACTCGCCTTCGCCGCCTTTTCTGCCTACGCCCACCAGCTTCAGCACGAAAACCCGACCAAAGTGTTCTGGATGAAGATGCCTGTCCACTATGTTCACCATAAGTATGGTCAATGGAACCACAACTTTGGGTTGGCTGTCGATTGGTGGGATCACGTTTTCCGCACCTACAAACCGACCGAATGGCTCACCGAAGAAGAGCTAAGCCGTCCTCAGAGAAACTACCTGCAACTCCGCTGGTGGTAATAGGTTCAGCCTCTTTACAGGTTGCGATTTCTCATGCCGATTCTGGCTCAAGCGCAGAGAAAATCAGCCAGCGACTTGGGCTTTAAACCTGCTTTTGTCATTCCTGCTTTTGTCATTTATTTGCAGTTATTTGCAGTTATTTGCAGTCGCTGCTCATGAGACAGGCTCAGCCAGACAAAAATGGCAGCAGGCAGAGCAACTGTCCACCGCCTGTCATTCCAGCCCAAACTCTGTGGTAATGTGGGCTGCAAGCTCTTAACGAGCGCTTTAAGCTAATTAGGCTAAAGAGACTCTGAAGATTTTCTAAGCAGTCACCGCCGCTTGGCAGAATAGCGAGGCATTCTTTTTCCTAGACATTCTTTCCTAGACGTTCTTTTGTAGACATTCTTCCTAGAAATTTTCTGAAGAGTTACTAGAGAATGGTCTGTGGTTTTCGTCTGATAACCACTGGTAAATCTCCTTCTTTAAAAATTGGCGGTGTGAGGTCACTACCCCTATGCGTGTTCTGCTTCTGTATCCTACGTTCCCCAAAAGCTTTTGGTCTTTCGAGAAAGCACTAGCCCTTGTTGATCGCAAGGCATTGCTGCCACCGCTGGGGTTGATCACCGTCGCCGCCATTTTGCCGCAAGACTGGGAATTTAAGCTGGTCGATCGCAACGTCCGTGCTGTTTCTGAAGCGGAGTGGGACTGGGCAGAGATGGTGATCATCTCCGGCATGATCGTTCAGGCAGACGACATGATGGCTCAGATTCGCGAGGCCAAGCGACGCGGCAAGTCGGTTGCCGTGGGCGGCCCCTACGCCACCTCGCTGCCCCACGAGCCGCAGGGGGCAGGCGCAGACTTTTTGATTTTGGACGAGGGCGAAATTACGCTGCCGATGTTTGTAGAAGCAGTGCAGCGGGGCGAAAACCAAGGCGTATTTCGCGCCAATGGTGAAAAGCCAGACGTGACGACTACGCCGATTCCCCGGTTTGAACTGCTGGATCTGGATGCCTACGATAATATGTCGGTGCAGTTTTCACGCGGCTGCCCCTTCCAGTGCGAGTTTTGCGACATCATCGTGTTGTATGGCCGCAAGCCGCGCACTAAGGAACCGCAGCAGCTTTTGGCAGAACTGGAGCGGCTGTATGAACTGGGCTGGCGGCGCACCGTGTTTCTGGTGGACGACAACTTCATTGGCAACAAGCGCAATGTGAAACTGCTGCTGAAGGAGTTGAAAGTATGGATGGAAGCGCATCAGTATCCGTTCCACTTCAACACAGAAGCGTCGGTAGATCTGGCCAAAGATCCAGAGTTAATGGAAATGATGGTGGACTGCAACTTTAACGCCGTCTTCCTGGGGGTGGAAACGCCGGATGAAGACAGCCTCGCGCTGACGCAAAAGTTCCAAAATACCCGCGATTCGCTGTCGGATTCGGTGGATGCCATTATCGCGGCGGGGCTGCGGGTGATGGCGGGCTTCATCATCGGGTTTGATGGCGAAAAGCCAGGCGCGGGCGATCGCATCGTTCGCTTTGTAGAAAAAACCGCCGTGCCCACGGCCCTGTTTAGTATGCTGCAAGCGCTGCCCGACACCGCGCTGTGGCATCGCCTAGAAAAAGAAGGACGGCTGCGGGGCAAGGTGGCGAATATCAACCAGACCACGCTGATGAACTTTGTGCCGACGCGCCCGCTGGAAGAAATCACGCGGGAATATGTGGATGCCTTCTGGGAACTGTATGACCCGATGACGTATCTCAACCGCACCTATCGCCATTTTCTAAAGCTGGGCACGCCAAAGCACAAGTCTAGGCTGCGGTCGGTGTCGTGGACGGTGATTCGCGCCATGCTGATTGTGTTTTGGCGGCAGGGCGTGGTTCGCAAGACGCGCTTCCGCTTTTGGGTCAACCTAATTGGCATCCTGCGCCACAACCCCCGCGTGTGGGATCACTACCTGTCGATCTGTGCGCTCAATGAACACTTTTTGGAGTATCGCCAGATCGTGAAAGACGAGATCGAGTCGCAGCTTGCCGAGTTTCTGGCAGAGGAGGCCCGGATTCAGGCAGAGCAGGCGCGAGAGACGGCGGCCGCCTAGCGCCTGGCCGCTATAAGCCGCTATAAGAGAAATAAAGGGCTGGAGAGGCAAGCACCACTCTAGCCCTTTATTGTTCTGTTTCTGTTCTGTTTCTAACGTTTCTCTGTGTTGCTCTACGTCGCTGTGCTGCTTACCTGATTGTGCGGGCTTACTGGCAGACGTTGACCGGGGTGGCGATCGCCTCGACAATGCTCCGCACCGCAGCGACCATCGCCACCTCGCTGTTGAGCTGATTGATAGCAGACCCCACACCTACGCCCGATGCCCCAGCGGCGATCGCCAGCGGAGCCGTCACGCTCGACAGCCCCGACGCGCACAGCACGGGCACACTCACCGCTCTAGAAATTTCATAGGCGGCGGCAAGCGTTGGCGCGGCTTTTTCCATCAAGCCCAGCGTACCGGGGTGGGCGGGCTGGCTGCTAGTGCCGCCTTCGGTTTGAATCACATCGGCTCCGGCGCTGACCAGTTCTTCCGCCAGTTGCACCTGCTGATCGAGCGTCAGAATGTGGGGCACGGTGACCGAGAGCATGACTTGGGGCAACAGGGCGCGAGTGCGACGGGTTAGCTCTAGCACTTCGGCCGCTTCAAACCGACGACCCTGGGCATAAAAAGCGTCGAAGTTGCCGATTTCGATCAGGTCGGCTCCGGCATTGACGCAGGGCACAAAGGCTTCTGGCTCCACCGCCGAAACGCATACAGGCAGCGAGATCAGCCCTTTCACCCGGCGCACCAGATCGGCGCTGGCGGCAATGTCTACAAACGTTGCGCCGCCTTGCTCGGCTGCTCGCACAATGGCAGACACGCGATCGCCCTCAAAGTTCGTCAGTCCACTAATTACCTTCAGCGCTGTCCGCTGTTGGAGCGCCGTTTGAAGCGTGGCATTCATGGTCATAAAGTCTCTCTACTTCGGCAAACAGTACGGTTTATTGTGCCACAGGTGGGGGATCGGCGGAGCCTTGGCGCGTCAGCTTCTCAGGGCTAACTTTTGCGCTCTACGCCAAAGCCAATCAGGTCAATCACCGTCGGCGTTTCGCCTGCGGGCGGGCGCTGATAGGTGACGATGGTTCGCATTCGCACGTCTGGCGCAATAAACCGCATCTGATCCACCGCCACAGAACGATTGTAAAACGTCGTCATTTCTAACGTCTGGCGAACGGGCTGATAAGTGAATCGTCCGGCGATCGCCCCCGTCTCAGAATAGCCCTCATCCCGCAGATAAAACCCCTGAATCACCTCGCTCTCTGGCGTAGTAGACACCTGTGCCGCCACAGGCAGCGCTAGTCCTTGATAGCGTTCGTCGGCGTGAAGCACCAGCGCGTCGGGTACAAACAGCGCCTTCAGGCTCATCGACACCTTTTCGCCCCGCTCGGATTCTGTATCAAAGGAAATGGCAAAGCCAGGGCAGTTGTGGCTGATGCCAGCCTGATCCAGATTCAGCCGAATCCCGGCCAATTCGCCCGACGGCAAGGCTGTTTTGAGAATCTGCTGCTTTTGCTCTGTATCGAGAGAGTCAGCCCGAAATTCTGTGTAGGAGCGTTCAATATCCCCTTTCAGGAGAAAATGATAAATCCGCTCTGTCTTCCAAAATCCAGCGCAGGCCGTAAAGAAGTCTTGAAAATTTAGCATAGGCGGTCAGCAGCAGCATTCAACGCTTGTTTAACGCCTCGTTGACTGACAAAACATTGACCGCTGGCGGCTGGAAGCCGCGCCTACACAGGCGAAACCCGCCTACGCGGGTTTTGGGTCAGGGTCGAGAGTCGGCGAAGGCCGACTTCGTTGATATAGCAGGATATAGCAGCGGTTTCAACCGCCTGGTGCCCAGGTTTTGTCAGTCAGTCAGGTTTAACGCTCAGTTTAATCCTAAATCCTGATGTCTAAACACGGCTCAAGTCCCGGAGGGGGGCTTATTGCCAGATGAGCCAGGCATTGGTCACGAAGGGCGATCGCCGATCATTACGCAGAGATTTGTTGAATGTCAGTGCGGCCGCTTCGCGATTTCTTCAACAATTGGCGCTCGAATTGGCGCACGATTGAAGAATTTCAGACATCTTTGGCATGGGTTCGGCGCAGGTTCAGTTTATATATTCAGTTCACATTTGCCTCCTGTTCGCCAGATATTTTTTGATCCCTTTTTCGACACATTATTTAGCAATTCTTAAGGCAATCTAAAGCCATAAATCTGCCGATAGCTCCACGATTTTCTGACTCCTTGCGTAGATATTTCGGCACCAATTGTTATTAAGCCTGGAACTCGCACGGACACTGGTTATTGTTATCAGCACAACGTCCGCCATATATCGTTGAACCCCTTGAAATCTCATAGGAAGCCCTGGGATTGACCGGGATTGATCAATTTTCCAAACGTTAAATGATTCAGGAATAAATGCAACCTATAGACAAGCCTTTCATAAGATAGAAGCATCCTCAGTAAAAGGGAACAGGCGTCATTATGGATTCTTTCCAGGAACAAATTATTGAGCTAAATGCTAAAGTTGACGCGCTGCACCAAGTGATCGAGCAGTTGAGCAACAGAATTACAGAAGTCTTTTCGGAGGTGCTGCTGGTTGATCGCAGCCAGCGATCGCCCTCTGGGACGACTTCAGGACGCCAATCCTACAGTCAGCGCTACGGCTTAGACATGGAAATGGCTCACAAAGATGTGCTGTCGGATGACAATTTCCTAGAGTCGGATAGCCACAGCGGAGAGCGATCGCTCTCGCCGGAAGTGCAGATTCAGCGGCTCACTGCTCAGCTTACAGCAGCTTATAATCGCATCGCGGCCTTGGAAGAACAACTGCTGTCTCAGCGCATTCATTAAAAGCTCTTAGGCTTAGATAAGCCCGGTTTCAAAGCATGAGCCTCCGAACCAACTCTATCTGCGAGACACCTAGTGGCAAAAACGGCGCAGCATAGCCCCAGGTCTCCGCAGAAAGCGCCTCTAGGCAGCCCGACACGAGCCTTAGACAAATCCCAAAGGGGCACGCGCCAGTTGTTGCCAGTGTATCCGCTCCCACAGCCCTAGCGGAGCCACCACAGGCGATCGCACTTCTGCTTCGTCGTGCAGCCCCAGCAATTCCAGATCAGCATTAAACCTCTTGCATGAATGCTGTTTTGAGGGTGTGAATCGTAGCGCGGCGGTACCGCGCCACGATTCACGCAAGAAGTCTATTGTTAAAGAAAAAGCAGGCGTTTTTAGTGCCCTGCCCTGCATGAATGCGCGATTGCCCCGGCTGCAACCCAAACTCCGCCAGCCGACTCGCATCCGCCGCTAGAGACGGCGTGCAGACAAAAATAGACAAAAATATGGTCTAGCTAATACGGTCTAGCTCCAATTCTGCGTTTATACACCACGCTGGCATAACGACGGTTCCCTTCCGGCTGCTACAAGTGTAAGGGAGGATTTACGGCTGGCTGCATGGATGCTTCGCGCTAGTGGGTATGCTGTGGTTTTTGTCCTTATCGTTTCTTGAATTCGCTTGAACAAGGCTGTCGTTGAACCGTTGTCCCATCGTTCCCCTACGGACTGGCTCTGGCCGTTTTGCATCTGCGCCGGAATGCTGGTGTATTTTACTCAGGTGACGGTGCTGTTTCCTGTGTTGCCGCTGTATGTGACGCAGCGCTGGCAAGATGCGGGTGTGGGCTTTGTCGTCGGGTCGATGGCGGCGGGTTTGCTGCTGTTTCGTCCGCTGATTGGCTGGCTGATCGACCGCTGGGGTCGCAAACCTGTCCTCTGGCTGGGGCTAGGGCTGCTGGTGGTGATTTTGCCGCTGTATGCATGGTCGCCCAATCCGACTTGGCTAATGGGAGCGCGAGTGCTGCACGGCATCAGCCAGGCCGCCTTTGCCACGGCTTCACAAACGCTGCTGGTGGATGTGGTGCCGACCCATCGGCGCACGGCGCTGCTGGGTTATCTGGCTATGTCGAATACGATCGGGTTTTCGCTGGGGCCGCTGCTCGGGGCGATCGCCTTTTCTCACGCAGGTTTTGTGCCAGTGATCCAGGCGATGGCCGGGCTGACGCTGGTGGGATTTTTGCTGACACTGCCGCTGCCCTGGAAACCCGAAGCCAGCGCCATGCCAAAGCCTGTTGCTGCATCCCATGAAACTCCCACAGCCAAAGTGGCCTTCCCGTGGGATGTGGTTTTGCAATTTCCGGTGCGCGATGCCACGCTGCTGTTTTTCACTGGGTCGTTTTTGCACGGCGCAGTCGTCACGTTTTTGCCATTGTTTGTGCCTCATGCAGCCGTGTTTTACAGCCTGAATGCGCTGGTGGCGGTGCTGGTGCGGTTTGGGCTGGGGCGCTGGGGCAACCGCGTGTCGCCACGCTGGGTGGTGAGTCTGGGGATTCTCTGCTCTGGGGTGGGGCTGATAGGATTGGCGATCGCCCCTACATTCCTAGTTTTGTGGTCGATTGTATACGGTTTAGGATTCGGATCGCTGTTCCCGATGCTGTCCTCGATTGTGTCTTTTGCGGCTCCACTAGCGGTGCGAGGACGGGTCTACAGCGTTTTTTTGGCAGGGTTTGACGGTGGCATGACACTGGGCGGCGCGGGGGTGCAGCCACTGTCACAATCAATTCCTCTCAGCGTGCTGTTTTTGGTGCTGGGTGGCGTGGGTTGCAGCGTCAGTGGCTTAGCATTTCGACAGTTTTCTAGACCGATCAAGCGTGTCTAAGGTTTAGCGTATCCGTGTTCTGTATACCGTTCAGCAAATTATTTGCAAGTCTTTTACACAGAGTGCGGATCGAAAAGGTTGTGCAGAGTTAAGCCTGGCAAAACTCCATAACTTTTCCATATCGCGCTTTCAGTGGCGATCGCCCTATAACAGAAGCATCAACGCCCCCATCATCACCAAGGACACCCATGATGCAACTGACCTATCGCGGCATTCGCTACACGCCCTGTCCAAAACTTCCTACGACCAAGACGATCAAAGGCAGCTATCGCGGCATTCCGATGACGCTCTATTATTCGTCTGTCATGCCGATTCAGCCGTTTATCAATTTGAGATATCGCGGCGTGAGCTATCGCCCAACCTTGGTTATGCCGCTGAAGCGAGTAAAAAGTATCGCCTTATGATCCCCACAAGTGAATCAAAAAGACAGAACAACCCACCGCAAGAGAAGCCGTAGGAACTGCTAGCCGAGCAACTGTTGACGCAGGTTTCGCAGGGCAACCCCCGTTCCCTGAGTCGCGGCAGCCTCTAGAACCTGAGTCAACAGTGCGGGTAAGTTAACTGCCGGAAAATAGCGGCTATGGGATTGCAGTTCATAGCTTTCCCCTTGCAGGGCGTAAATCTTTAAGCCGCTTTTTTTGAATAGCCAGACTTCCGGGACTCCGTAGGGTGCATAATCCTCAGCCGCGGTGTAAGTGGTCACGTCAATTTCGATCACCAGGTCCGGTGGTGGATCAGTTTGCCAATCGATGCGGTCTTTGCCTGCTGCTGCCTGCCAGTGATCGATGTAGAAGCAATAGTCGGGTTCAATGCCGCCCGATTCAGGAATGTCCATCGTGATCGGCGTAAACGCCTCGTAGTTGCGATCTTCACTATCCAGAAGAATTTCCACAACTCTGGCGAGAAGATGGGCTTCGCGGCCGTGGCGGGGCAGGGGACTCATCAGCAAAATTTCTCCGTTGCGAAACTTAATGCGGGGAATCGAGCCATCGCCCCGGCTATCACGCAGGGCGCAGTAGTCTTGCCAGGTACCAGGCATTCGCACCACGCTACCAGGCGGGAGGTGGATTTTTTCGCGGGAGATGACGGCATACATAGAGCGATTCCTGCCAGGGTTTCAAAGGGAGTTCAAACAGGCGATCTGCCGCTGGTAAGCTCGCATCGGCAGAGCCGAATCGACAAACCAGCCTCCGCAAAGGAGTTTCGATTCTTTGTTGTGATTCTTTATTCTAGTTCTGTTTTCCAGCGCGGCGCAGCATCGCTTCCACGGCGCTGAGCAGGTCGGCATTGTGCCAGCCCAACAGGTGAGCGGCGATCGCACATCCTCCGGCTCCCACCCCTTCTTTGACATAGCCCTGCTCGTAGGCCCGCAGGCTGGCATAGCGCGAGGCAGCAAAACTCAGCGGCGTGGCCAGCAGCGGCGCATTCAAATCGGTCGCCAGTCCTGCCGTGTCGCCTGTGGGGTCTTCGGCCACCCAGCGGGTCGTGCCCACTGCTACCTGTTCTGGGTTCCAGTCTAACCCGTGATGGCGCTGGAGGGATTGCATCAGGGCGTAGACCGCCAGCATTTGCGTACCACCCGCCAGCAAGACCCCCGTGACTCGACTGGCGGCGATCGCCATTCCTGCAACAGCAATCTGCATTGGGTCGCCTACGGCCGCCACGACGGCCAGCGGGTCGGGAGTGTCAGATTTGAGGGTTCCCTGTTCCGCCGCCCGATTTAATCCAGCAGATACGATATCCCACTTTTGAGTATGGTTGCAGGTGGGGTGGCTGCTGTTGACCTTGCCTGCGGCGGCCCAGCCTAGTCCGGTCAACACAGACAGCGCCGTGGTTGTGCCGCCGACGACACATTCGCCAATGAGTAAGTAAGCATTGGGCTGTGATTGAGCAAGGCGATCGCCCCAGTCTAGCCCTGCTTGCAGCAGCCGCAGCACCGTTTGCAACTCCAGCGCAGCGCCACTAGACACGCAGCGGGCGGGCACACCCCCCAAATCTACACAGGGAACTGTCGGTGGGTGACGCAGACCCGCGTTGAACAAATGCAGCGGCAGGCTAAAGCCTTCTATCACCGCCCGCGAAATCAGCGTGGGCGATGCACCCGCCGTCAGGGGCGGTAGCGGAAACTGGGGATTGGGCTGGGGCCCACAATAGAGAAACTCCGCATCGGCGATCGCCGTCCATTCTCGATCCGCAGGGGTGGCTCCCGCAGCGGAAATGCCCGGAATCAGCCCCGTTTCGGTAAACCCCAGCACACAGACGAAGTGCGATCGCTTTCCCTGAAACTGCTTCAGCCAGCGATCGCCCTGTGCAGTATTCCCATAGCAGCGCGGCCAGGTTAATCTAACGCCCCCCGCCATCGTTTCTACATCTAATCTACATCTAGCATCTAAACTGCATCTAACATCTAAACTGCGCTCAGGTGTCACAGGCTAAGCACAAGTTGCAACCCCGGTTCTGGCTGGGCCTCTTCGGGCAGCGGGTCGGGATTGGCGCGGGCAGCGGGGCAATAGCGGGCATAGGCGCAGCGATCGCACTGTTCTCCTGGAAACGGAGTCCAGGAGCGGTCTTGTCGCAGTTGCAGTGCCAGCTCGCCGATAATCGACTCCACCTGTTGGCGATGGTCTGGTGTGACGGTGTAGCTTACTTTTTCGCCTGTCCGCAGATACAATAGGCTGAGTTGTTTCAGGTGCTTTTGATAGCGCTGCTCCAGGGCCAGATAATATAGCCCAATTTGCAGGTCAATCTCGTCGGGCAAGAGCGCTTCACTGTCTTTGCTGGACTTGTAATCAATTAGCTCTAGCCCGTCCTCTAGCCAGTCAATCCGGTCATAGCGACCCGACAGCGTAAATTCCAGGTCTTGCACCCGCAGCGTTCCCTGGATTCGCCCTTCCACTGCCAGCGGCCGCCGCATAGAAGCTTGATTGGCAATAAAGCCGTTATAGTAGCGTTGCAGGATGCGCCGCCCTTCGCTCACTTGGGCTGGCGTTAGTCCGCTGCTGTGCTGATTCCAGCAATATTCCACCCAATCGAGTCGGGGAATTGGGTCTTGATAGTGCCAGTCGTCATAGATTTGCGCTAGCGTCTGATGCAGCGACGTGCCCAGCGCTGCGGAGCTAAAAAAGGCTGCCCCTGGCAGTTTGCGCTCATAGCGAAAGTAGTAGGCGAGTGGACAGCGGTAGTAGCTTTGCAGCTTGGCGGCGGAGAGCAAGTAGGTCATGCGGACTGGAAAAACGCGACAGACCCAGAGGGTTTCTATATGATGACATATGATGACACTAGATATAGGTTTTAGATAGAGTTCGGATGCACTATGGGTAGGGTTAAAGGGATAGATTTTGGGAATGCCAAAGATGCCAATTGTAACGGCCCGGCAGTGGAGTGTTTTGATCCTGGTGCTGTCGAATGTCATCTGGGGGTCTACGTTTCCGCTGATTAAGACTTCGCTGGGAACATTGTCGCCGTCGGTGCTGGTGATGGCGCGGTTTGTCGTAGCGGCGATCGCCCTCCTGCCCGTTGTGGGAATGCGCCTGCGGCCGGTGTCGCTGGCGGCTGCCCCAACAGGAACCCCATCGCGCTTCAGTGACCTCAATAAAGGGCTGATCCTCGACGGCATCGGGGTGAGCGTCATCATGTTTGGTGCATTCTTAACCCAGGCGATTGGGCTAGAAACGGCTCCGGCCAACCGGGCCGCGTTTATCACCAGCCTCAATGTGATTTTGGTGCCAATTTTTGCGTGGCTGCTGGGGCGCAAGATTTCAGGACGGGTGGCGATCGCCGCTGGTCTGGCGCTGGCTGGGGTGGGGCTGCTGTCCTGGGAAGGGGGTTCGCTGGGGGTGGGCGATTTGTGGGTGTTGGGTTGTGCGGCCTGCTGGGCGGCATATATCCTCCGAATGGAGCAGATTGTGTCGCACTATAGCGCCACCGCCTTGACCACGGTGCAACTGGTGGCGATCGCCTTCCTCAGCCTCCTGTGGGCCGCCCCCCACATCGCCTCACAAACCGCCGCCCTGATTGCCAGTGCCGCTGTTGTGCTGTATCTGGGACTCTTCGCCACCGCCCTCACCACCTGGACTCAGGCCAGCGCCCAGCGCCACCTCTCCGCCGCCGAAGCCGCCATTCTCTACACGCTAGAACCCGTCTTTGCGTCGCTCTTTGCCTTTTGGTGGCTGGGCGAAAGCTGGGGCCCGCGCGGCTGGCTGGGGGGCGCGGCGATTTTGGCAGCCACGCTGCTGAGCCAATTGCGCCTCAAGGCATGAACTACCTCGCTCACCTGCTTCTTTCTGAACCTGATCCCCTGGCCCGCCTCGGCAATCTGGCGGGCGATTTTCTCAAAGGAGCAGACGTGCGATCGCTCCATCCCACAATTCAGCGGGGCATTGCGCTCCATCGCCAGATTGATGCGTATACCGATCGCCATCCCATCGTGCGTCAGAGCAAGGCGCGGGTGGAGCCGCCCTACTGCCGACTGGCGGGGGTGCTGGTGGATGTGTTTTATGACCATTTCCTCGCGGTTCACTGGGAAATCTATGGTGTGGGAGCGCTAGAAGAGTTCGTGCAGGGGGTCTACGCCGATTTGCAGCACCATCAAGCCTTGCTGCCGCCGTCGCTCCAGCGGGCGCTGCCGTTTATGCTGGCGGGCGACTGGCTGATTGCCTATCGGCAGGTGTCGGGCATTGCGATGATTTTGGAACGGATGGCAAGGCGATCGCGGCGATCGCCCCTCCTCGCTTCCAGCATTTGCGTCTTGCACCATCACTACGACACGCTAGAGCAAGACTTTCACCAGTTTTTTCCACGGCTCACCCAAGCTGTGCAGCAGGCGATCGCCCGCCTCAGTGCTTGCGACCAAACTTTGCCTTGAGGTCTTCTAGCGTTGCGCCTGTTTGGGGTTCTGCTTTGGCAGGCTGCGGCTTTTGCGGGGTGTCTGTGGGCTTGGGCTTGCGGCTGGGCTGGGGGCTGCTCTTGGCGACCCGTTCGGCAGCGCCCGCATCAGAGCGCATCGACAGGCTAATGCGCTTGAGTGATTCATTCACTTCTAGCACGCGCACGGTGACGATCTGCCCCACTTTCACCACGTCCTTTGGGTCTTTGACAAACCGATCAGACAGTTGTGAGATGTGAATCAGACCATCTTGATGAACGCCGATATCCACAAATGCGCCAAAGTTTGCAACGTTGGTGATCACACCTTCGAGCATCATGCCGACCTTGAGATCACCAATTTCCTGAATATCGTCACGAAAGGTCGCGTATTTAAACTGGGCACGCGGATCGCGTCCGGGTTTCTCCAGTTCTGCGAGGATATCGCGCAGGGTGGGTTCGCCGATGGTGTCGGTGACGTAGCGCTGGAGAGAGATGGTTTTCAGCCGTTCTCCGGCTTTTGTGACCTGATCCAGCGGGATGCCAAGATCTTGGGCGATCGCCTCCACCACGCCGTAGCTTTCGGGGTGAACTGCCGTATTGTCTAGCGGGTTGTTGCCGTTGCGAATGCGGAGAAACCCCGCTGCTTGCTCAAAGGCTTTGGGGCCGAGCTTAGAGACTTTTAGCAATTCGCGGCGATTTTGAAACGCACCGTTTTGGTTGCGATACTGCACGATGTTGTTGGCGACGGCGGCAGAAATGCCAGAGACATAGCTCAGCAGTTCTTTGGATGCGGTGTTGAGATCTACGCCGACGTAGTTGACGCAGCTTTCGACGGTTTCATCCAGCTTTTTCTTGAGCAGCTTTTGATCCACATCATGCTGATATTGCCCAACGCCAATGGATTTGGGGTCGATCTTCACCAGTTCTGCGAGGGGATCTTGCAGGCGGCGACCGATGCTGATGGCTCCGCGCACCGTGAGATCCAGGTCAGGAAATTCGGCGATCGCCACCTCGCTGGCAGAATAAATCGATGCACCGGACTCATTCACAATTACTTTCACAGGCTTGTGATCCAATGCTTTCATGACTTCGTTCACAAAGGCATCCGTTTCGCGGCTGGCAGTGCCGTTGCCAATGGCGATTAGCTCAATCTGGTATTTGCGGATCAGATCGAGGAGCGATCGCCCTGCTTTTTCCCGCTGTCCTTCGCCCGTATGGGGAAAAATGGTCTGATATTCTAAGAACTTACCCGTTTGGTCAATCACCGCGACTTTGCAGCCCGTGCGAAATCCGGGGTCAATAGCCAGCGTCGGCTTCATGCCTGCTGGAGCAGCCAGCAGCAGTTCCCGCAGGTTTGCCTCAAAGGTTTTGATAGATTCAATATCGGCCCATTGCTTTTTCTCAGCGATGACTTCGTTGGTGAGCGAGGTCTGCATCAGCCGTGCAAAGGCATCCCGCAGCATCGCCCGATAAAACTCGCGCACGGGTTTCGCCTGGGCACGAATCACCTCGCGCTCTAGGTATTGCTGCACCTCGTCTTCATCAAAGGTCAGCGTCAGTGTTAACACTTCTTCGCTCTCGCCCCGCAACAGCGCCAGCAGATTGTGCGGCTGGATCTTACTCACTGGCACCGTGTAGGTACGATACATTTCAAACTTGGTTGTGCCTTCGGGAAAGTCAGGCTTGATGCGTGACTCGAAGCTGCCAGAACTCAGGAACAATTGCCGCAGGTGCGATCGTAGGTCGGCTCGATCGGCCACCGCTTCTGCCAGGATATCGGATGCACCCTGCAACGCCTCCTGTACTGTTTTCACGCCCTTTTCGACATCGACATATTTCACGGCTTCAGCGGCTAAATCGGCCTGGGGCGCGTCGGGCTGATTCAGCGCCTCGATCCACTGCGCCAGCGGCTCCAGTCCCCTTTCGCGGGCAATGGTGGCGCGGGTGCGGCGCTTGGGGCGATAGGGCAGATACAGGTCTTCTAGCTCGGTTTTGGAGAGGCACTGCTCGATTTGCGCCTGGAGGTCGTCGGTGAGCTTGCCCTGATCGGCGATCGCCCTTAGCACGGTCTGCTTACGTTCCTCCAGTTCTGTCAGATAGGCATGGCGATCGGCCAACTCCCGCAGTTGGATTTCGTTCAGTTCGCCGGTGCGCTCCTTGCGATATCGCGCCACAAAGGGAATGGTCGCCCCTTCTGCAAACAGTGCCAGCGCATTTTCTACCTGAAATGGCTGGAGGGATAGCTCCTGAGCAAGCAGTTTGGGAATGTCGATCATGAATGAACGGTTGAGAAACGCGACGTGCATTTCTCACTATACCGAGTCACTACACCGAAGTGTTGAGCGGCGGCGGGGGTGGGGAATTGGGGATGGGGGATGTTGGATTTTGGCAGTGGGGCGATCGCTCTAGGGGCAGTTGAACCGTGAGGCTGAGCCGCTGGGCCCCGCCTTCTGCCCAGATTACACCACCCAGATATTCCACCCGCTTTTTGGTTAGTGCCAACCCCAGTCCTATGCCGCTGTGTTTCCAGGGGTCGAGGCTGGGAATGCGATAGAACCGATCAAAGATGCGATCGCACTCGGTCGCGGGCACGTCTACCCCCGTGTTGGTCACGCACAGGTTCAAGAGCGTCGCCGTTGCCGTGGCAGACACCTCAATCACCTCGCCTGCGGGTGTGTATTTGCAAGCATTGGTCAGCAGCTCAGCCAGCACCCGCTGGAGCAGCGATGCATCGGTGGTGACCGGCGGCAGATCTGGCGACAGCGACAGGGTAAGCTGCTGCTGTTGGCGCTTGGCCTGCTCTCCAAACGGCTCCAGCACATGGGGCAACCAGTCTCGCAGCGTGAGAATGCTAAGCATCAGCGGCTCGTCCGCTGCATCGATGCGGGTCAGGTCAAGCAGGTCATTGATCAGGCGAATTTCGCGCTGGCCCTCGTCCTTGAGAATCTGAAAATATTGGGTAAGGCGGGTGTGGTTGTGCTGATCGGGGTCTGGCAGCAGTCCCAATTGCTGGAGGTGAACTTCGAGTAGGTCGGTTGCCAGCTTGATGTTGGCCATGGGTGTGCGGAGTTCGTGGGAAACGGTGCTGAGGAAATCGTCTTTGAGTCGATTGAGCCGCTCTAGCTCCGTCACTTGGGCCTGTGCAGCCTGAAACAGTCGCGACTGGCGCAGGGCGATCGCACACTGGTTTGCCACTTGCTGCACCAGCCGAATCTCCGGTTCGCTAAACCACTCCTCTGGCGATCGCAGGAGCCAGATATCGCCCAAACTGCCTTGGTCGTCCCAAATCGGCTGCGTGAAGATGGCGGCGTGATGCATCAGATCACGGCTTGCCTGCACCTCGATGCGGCGAAAGCAAAACTGTTGACCCGTGCCCTGCAAAAGCTGCGCGTAAATTTCAGGATGGTCATCCATTGAAATGACTGTACCTTCCGCCAACTGGTTCGCCGCTGCATATTCGCAATATTCGCAGTAGATGGTAGAAGTGCGATGCTCTAGGTCATAAATGGCCGTGTCGCAGCAGTGTACTCCTAACGTTTGCCCCAGTTCTTGGACGACGGTTTGCAGGATTTTGCGTTCGTCTAGGCTGTCGCGCACCTTGTCTGTAATGCGCTTGAGCGCAGCCTCAAAGTCCAGCGCTTGCTGAAGTTCGGCGGTGCGCTCCTGCACCTGCTGTTCTAGCTTGGCGGCCGATTGCTGAATCTGCTGGTGCAGTTCAGACTGCTGGATGGCGATCGCCAACTGATTGGCCACCTGTTGCAGCAAGTCTGATTCTTCTGGCTTCCAGACTCGCGGTTCGGCGCAGCTATGGATCATGAGCAGCCCCCAAGTGACCCCTGAGCCATCCTCTAGGGTTTTGGCAATAGGCGCAACCAGTTTTGCTGAAATTGGCATCTGCGTCCCCTCGCACCAGTTTCCCAGGGGATCATCCGGCGAAGGCTGGGCATCGTTTAGCGCGTTGGCTGGGTTCGCCTGATCAAAGAAGCCGTCGCCGTCCCACTGCATGTTTAGCATCGGGGGATACTCCGGTCGCACGGCTTCTTGAATGACAACCCCCTGGCGATCGCCATCGAGCCGGACTACGAGCGTGCGGTCGGCTTGCAGGGCCCGCTGCACCTCCTGCACCGCCGTATCTAAAATCTGTTCCAGGTTTAGGGTTTTGCGAATATGTTGAGTAATCAGCCGCAGCGCCCGTTCTCGCTCAGCCTGGAGGGTGAGGGCATTTTGAGCCTGCCTCAGGGTGGTGATGTCGCGGGCGACAATTAGCACCGATGCCACATCCCCCTCAGCCGTCAGTTCTGGCACAATGCGAGAATTAAAGGTCAACTCCCCATTGGGCAGGGGCAGGGTGTACTCCAAAACCTGTCCTTGCCGAGTGACAAAGGCTTGCTCCATTGCCCCATGCCAAAGGTTGACCAACGCTTCGGGAAAGCCCAGGTCTCGACTGGTCTGACCTATGAACTGAGCGGCCGGAACACCCGTCAGATTTTCTACGGCGGGGTTGACATAGAGAAATCGAAACTGGCGATCGCACCGCATGATGCCGTCGGGCGCATTTTCGGCCAGCGTGCGAAATTCCTGTTCTCGCTGACGCAGGGCAATTTCGGCGGTTTTGCGATCGGTCACATCCATCACCACGCCATACCAGGCAATCTCCCCATTTTCGCGCTGCCTAGGGCGAGAATTGCCCTTCAGCCATTTCACCCGACCCGACGGCGTAATGACACGCCACTCGCAATGGAAGGGTTCTAGCCTCGCGAGGCTGCGCTGCACGGCTGCATCATAGGTTGCCCGGTCATCAGGGTGAATGCATTCCTCTAGCAAATCAGGGTTTTCGATGACCTGAGCCACAGGGTATTCAAGAATCTCTTCGATCGCCCGGCTCATGTGTTCCAAATATAGGGAGCCATCCGGCCGCAGTACCAAAATGTAGATATTAGCCGGAGACGAGTTGGAAATTTCCAGAAACCGCTGTTCGCTCTGGCGGAGGGCAATTTCGGCAACTTTGCGGGCGCTAATGTCAACGTGGGCGATCGCCACTCCGTAGTTCTCCAGCGGAATTGGCGCAGCGCTGACACTCATCCAAGACACCGAACCATCCAGTTGTCGAATTCCCTGCTCTTGCCCAACGATGGCTCGCCCTTCCCGCAACGCCCTCACAGCGGCAGGTTCTGTGGGTAGCATGGGGCTACCGTCCCGATGGAGAATTTCCCAACTGGATAAATCACCAACCCGCTGGGTGCAGTTCCCAACCGAATTCCCTAGCATCTGCTCAAAGGCAGAATTCACTTCGATCACGTTGCCCGCTGCATCGGTAATCGACACGCCCACTGGCAAGATTTCAAACAGGGTTCGATACTTTTGCTGGCTCTCCCGCAGAGATTCTTCCAGGCGCTTGCGGTCGGTAATGTCTACATGGGTGCCAATCATCCGCAGCGGCGCACCCGTTGCATCCCGCTCCACAACCTTGCCCCGATCGAGAATCCATCGCCAATTCCCATCCCTCGTTCGCAACCGATATTCGCTGCGAAATAGGGATGTGCGCCCCGCCAGGTAGATTTCCGTTTCCCACAGCACTCGGTTTCGATCTTCCGGATGAAGCCGACTGCTCCATTCCTGCAAGCGATCCCCGATTTCGTCTGTGCCGCAATCGTAGCCCAGCATCCTTTTCCACTCGCCAGATAGCCACAGCCTTCCGGTTGGGATATGCCAATCCCACACGCCATCTTCGGCACATTCCAGCGCAATTTCAGCCCGCTCTCGCTGTCGGATCTCAGCTTGCAGTTGTTGATTTGTGCTGTGCAGCATGGCGTTGGTAGCCAGCAAATCTGCCGTGCGCTGCTGAACCTGATGCTCCAACACTTGGTTCAGGGCTTGCACCTGGCGCTCTAGCTGGCGGCGCTCGGTCACGTCTCGCAGCACAGCGAGATGGCGATGGGGCACAAAGTGGGCCGTTGCGGCGTATTCCACCTCGCGCACGGTGCCGTCGGGGCGCACCAGGGTAAATTCTCCCCGCTGCCGCCCCTGTTCTAGAAACTGCTGCCAAGCGCTTGGGAAATCAAATTCAATCTGGGCAAAATCGGCAATGCAGCGACCGAGCAAATTGTCTAGGGACACACCAAATAGCTCACAGGCGGCGGGATTGGCATCGAGGTAGTGGCCGCTGTCGTCGGCGATCGCCATCGCGTCCATCGCTTCCTCGAAGAGGGCGCGGAGATAGGGCAACGCAGCCGGATCGGTATCTGGGGCGGGGCGATCGCCCGCTTCCGGCATCCCAGTCAAAGCGATGAGCGGCGGTGGCGGTAGCGACCTATCTCGCTGGGCCTTAGCACCCGACCGATCAACCTGAGAAAAATCATCGGATGGTTGGGACAGCATACAGTTCACAGGATGACGCTTGCTGATAGATACGATGACCGGAGCGGAGCTATCCCTACGTTACCTTAACCCCTCCAAAGCCCTGCGCTGCCGCTCCGTCAACGGCCATGATTCGGGCGCACTATAAACTAGAACCTCTTGAAATTCTAGGATGCCCCCAAACTGCCCTCGTTAAAATGATTTCCCCAGATTAAACCTCTGGCATGAATACTGTTTTGAGGGCGTGAATCATAGCGCGGCGGTACCGCGCCACGATTCACGCAAGAAATCTATTCTTTCCCCAGATCCTCACAGATTTTTACTGCTCTGCCCAGGCCGATTCAAAGAAATCCAGCTCACACTGCATGGCATAGCGGTAGGTCGATTGCACCAGCGGCATCAGCGTGGCATATTGCTCAGACAGGTCAGCAAGCTGCACTGTCAGCGGCTGAAACTCGGCACTGCTGTAGGTGCGAATCCAATCGGCGTAGGCATGGGCAGGAATACCGGATTTCGCCAATTCCTGTCCCAAAAACGCATAGAGCTTCATGCAGGGTAGCATCGCCACGGCTGTAACCCCGACGGTCTGGCTCCAGGCCGTGGCCAGCAAAAAGTCGGTATAGCGCCGCGTAGCGGCTCCAGGCTGCACCGATCGCAGATCGACCCCCCACTGCGCGGCATAGCCTTCGTGCAGGGCCAGCTCACGCAGCACGCCGCTGGCTAGATTGTGGAACACCTGGAACCCCTGCCAGTCGGGGGCTTTGGCAGCGGCAATGCTGTAGGCGCGGGCAAAGGCTTCGAGAAAAAAGGCATCCTGCCCAACGTAGTAGCTAAACTTTGCCTTGTCTAGAGAGCCGTCGCCAATGCCCTGCACAAAGGGATGCTGGAGACAGGCGATCGCCAAATCCTGGTTTTCTTGCCATAGCGTTTCTGCCAGCGTCATCAAGTTTCCCCCAAATTCCAACTCTCCAAAATCCCAAAAAATCAGCGTCCCCAGCCTCAGCCAGGAACGCCGATCCCGAAACCTAAAAATCGAAATTCATCGCTTAATTAGAGCCAGCTTTGGCAGCCAGCATCGCATCCCGTGAGGTGAGCTTCTCATAGGTGGCTCGCATCTTCAGCCCCACCAGCACTTGGAACAGGCCGCTGCCGTTAGACGAACCCGGATACTCCCGGTGTTTCAGCAGCAGTTCCGTTAGCTCACCATAGTACTTGGTAGACAGGTTGCTGAGGTGGCTTTCGATGTAGATCACCTCATCCAGGCGATCAAACTGGCCATCTACCTCCAGCACCGAAACCGGGTTGCCATAGTAGCTATCGGGCCCGTAAAACAGGCGAATTCCTGGGTAAGAGCAGGTCAGCTTGCGGCCGCAGGGAATCCAGTCGATGGTCGAACCTTCATCAAACAAATAGGCAGGCTCGAACCCTTCCACGCCCTCCTTCTGAACTAGGCGCACCCGCAGCACTTTGCGCTCTGTGTCGTTGGGGATGAGCTTAGTTGGCAAAATTTGGATGACCACATCGGCATACTGCTTTTGCGGGTCGATGTAGGCTTCAAAGTCAGGACGACGCGAGTTGATGGCGGCCAACACGTCTTCGTAGGTATGACCGCGCTCTGCCATATCGCGCTGAATTTTCCAGGCAATTTTTACTTCGTCGTCGATGTCGAGATAGACGCTGAAATCGAGGAGCGATCGCACTCGCTCGTCATACATGGGGTGTAGCCCCTCAATCACCACAATATGGTTGGGATGAACCGTCTCCGGCGGGTCAATCATCCCCGTCTCGTGGTTATAGATCGGCTTCTCAATCGACTTGCCCTCCTTCAGAGCTTTGATTTGCTCATACATCAAGTCAAAGTTGTTTGCCTTGGGGTTCAGCGCCGTCACGCCCAATTCTTTGCGCTGCTTACGATCCAGACTGTGATAGTCGTCTAAGCAGATGACGGTCATTATGTCTTCGCCGAAAAGATCTGCCAAGCGGCGCAGAAAGGTGGATTTGCCGCACCCAGAATCACCGGCAACGCCAATTAAAACTACACGGTCTGGCTTACTGGTCATAGCTTTCCTCTAAAACAACTGTCCTCTTAACTGTCCTCTTGACTGCCCACAACTCCCGCTTGCCCACGAGTGCAGCTTTATCACCCCAGGCAATACCCAAAATGCTAAAAGCACCCGTCAGCCTAGCAAGCACCATCGTTCCTGAACCTAAATCACACCCGTAGATGACTGCACAGGCCCCTCAGGTATTTGGCCCATCCAGCACACCACGCTGCTAGCAAGACCGCTGGCAGCCAGCAAGACGGCTGATACAGTGCGCCCGCTGGATCATGCGCCCGCTGAGTCCTGATGGCACACCAGACCAATGGCACATTCTGGTAACGCATCCAGTTGGATACGCCGGATCTCAAGCGCTAACTAGTCGCCGACTAAGTATTTACTACTATGGGTACTAGAAATCTTACCAGAGAATACCCGCAACCTACAAGGTAAGCGGGTTATGCCCAAGTTTCTACTCTCTATGCTAAGGGGAATGGGGACACCTGGGAATATGAAATTGCTGTGAAATTGAAATGGCTTTAACAATCTGAATCTAGGTGGCTCGTCTATGGTTAGAGCAGATCGGACAGGGGCTATTCCTGTCTGGGGCTTCAGTGAGCGAGGCAACCCCTGCAATGCTACGCTATATAGCAAACTGGGAATCGCCTGGGATGCGGGTTCGCAAATGCCGGAGTTGACAAGCCTGGAAGCAACCGCCAGAGATCGTCAACGCCCATCCGAACTCGCGCTCAACGTTCCTCATCCATTGTTGGTTCAGAGAGCATTGATATAACGATGTATAACCCTAGCGCAGCAGGTGGCGCTGCCAACTCACTATCCGGGAGTCGCCTTTTCCTCTATGAGGTCGAAGGTCTACGCCAAAACCAAGAAACCGATAGACAAGATTTCCCGATTCGTCGGAGCGGCAGCGTGTTTATCACCGTGCCCTACTCTCGGATGAATCAGGAAATGCAGCGGATTACCCGCTTGGGGGGAAAGATTGTTAGCATTCGTCCCCTGACTATCGATAGCGAAACCAACGGTAAGGCCGCTCCTGTCCCTGAAGCCCCTCCCGCCGCAGCGACCCCCGCTGCTGTGGCCGAGTCGCCAACTCCTGAAGCGGAAGGGAAAAAACCCATGACCCAGGCTAAAGAAAAAGAAAAGTCTACGATTCCGGTTAATCTTTACCGCCCGAATGCCCCGTTTATCGGCAAGTGTCTCTCGAATGAGAAGCTGGTCGGTGAAGGTGGCATTGGCACGGTGAACCATATCACGTTTGATCTGTCGGGTGGCGACTTGCACTATTTGGAAGGTCAGAGCATCGGCATTATCCCCGAAGGCACTGATGACAAGGGCAAGCCCCATAAACTGCGGCTGTATTCCATCGCCTCGACCCGTCATGGCGATAGGATGGACGACAAAACCGTGTCCCTCTGCGTTCGTCAACTGGAATACAAGCACCCCGAAACGGGCGAAACAGTCTACGGCGTTTGCTCCACTTATCTGTGCAACTTGGAACCCGGTGCAGACGTGAAGATTACTGGCCCTGTCGGCAAGGAAATGCTGCTGCCGGACGACCCCAATGCCAACATTATTATGATGGCGACGGGTACTGGCATTGCGCCGTTCCGGGCGTTCCTATGGCGTATGTTCAAGGACAACGAACGGGCGGCGAACCCGGACTACCAGTTCAACGGGTTTGCCTGGCTGATTTTTGGCATTCCGGTAACGCCGAACATTCTTTACAGGGAGGAACTGGAAGAAATTCAGGCCAAGTATCCGGATAACTTCCGCCTGACCTACGCCATCAGCCGCGAACAGCAGAACGCCAAGGGCGGCCGGATGTACATTCAGGATCGCGTAGCGGAACATTCAGATGAAATCTGGGCGATGGTCAAGGATGAGAAGACCCACGTCTATATCTGTGGTCTGAAAGGCATGGAGGACGGCATTGATGCCGCGATGTCTGAAGCGGCCGCGAAGGAAGGCGTGGTCTGGAAGGACTATCAGCGTTCGATCAAAGAACGCTGGCACGTTGAAACCTACTAGTGCAGCGTTATAGCCTAGCTTGGGTGTAAATTCTGTAGGGGTTTACCCTGGGGCTAAGGGTCAACAAAGCTAGTAGGTTCTAGTTCCTTTTCTTATGGCTGAGCCGAATTAAGTGCGATCGCCCGGTAGGGTTTCTGCTGGGCGATTTGCTTTGCTGAGTCTGTGCCAATGCTGGTTTGAGACATTTGAGACAGGTGTATGGTTGAATCCCCCTGAGGGGGAATTCCCCGATCCGGTCGGCTGAGTGGTAGGATGCTCTCAACTTTTTTGGGTAGGGGAGATTCTGGGCAAGCATCCGATGGGGCGATTTGGGGCGCTGTTGCTAGGGCTGGGGCTGTCCTTGGGTGGCGGCAATTTGGTGGGCGGCGCTTTTAAGGTGCCAGGGGCGATCGCCCAGTCGCTCGACATTCGCCCCCAGCCCCGCCAGCAACCCTTGCCCTCGGAGCCGCTACCGCCCCTGCCGCCGCCAGAGGAATTGCTGCCGCCGGTAAACCTAGAACCGCCATTGCAAGACCTGCCTTCGGAAATTCCCGATGCGCTGCCAATCGCCCGATTTGTGGTGCGGGGCAGCACGGTATTTAGTGCCGAAAAGCTGGCGACGGTGGCGAAGCAGTCTGTGGTGGACGGTCGATCAGACATTGGGGGCGATCGCTGTTCTCATCGCATCGATTCACCAGATATGCTCGTTAGGCAGCCGCTCACCTTTGCTCAAGTGCTTCAGGCGCGGGCCGCTATCACCCAGCTTTATATCGACTGCGGCTACATCAGCTCAGGGGCGATCGTTCCGGCCGATCAGGTCTTGCCGGAAACACCCGACGGCTATGTGGTCACGATTCAGGTTATCGAGGGCGGCCTGGAAGCCATTAACGTGGTGGGGCTAGAACGGCTGGATGGGGGCTATATCCGCGCTCGGCTGCGGCGGGCGGCGGGCACTCCGCTTAATGTCAACGGATTGCTGGAGGGGCTGCAACTGCTCCAGCTTGACCCGCTGATTCGCAATGTGTCTGCGGATCTGCAAGCAGGGACGCGGCCGGGGACGAGCGTGCTGCAAGTGGTCGCGCAAGAAGCCGACCCAGTGAGCCTGGATCTGGCGCTGGATAACGGGCGATCGCCCAGTGTCGGCAGCTTTCGCCAGCGGGCGCAGTTCACCCACGCCAATGTTCTGGGCTATGGCGACGAGTTGAGCCTGGGCTACACGCGCACCAGCGGCAGCAACGAGGTTTCGGGCAGCTACAGGATTCCCCTGAACCCGCAAGACGGCACGCTGCAAATTGCCGCCGGAACCAGCCGCAGCGAGGTAATCGAGGAGCCGTTTGACCAGTTGAATATTGCCTCCCGATCGCCCTATGCTGAGGTGACGCTGCGACAGCCCGTGTGGCGATCGCCCAACGAAGAATTTGCCCTCGGCCTCACCCTTTCCCACCAGCGCAGCCGCACCACGTTTAATGTCCCCGATGAACAGGGTTTTCCCTCGCCAGGAGCCGATGATCAGGGGCGCACCCGCGTCACTGCGCTCCGGTTTGTACAGGAATGGACTCAGCGCGATCGCCAGCAGGTCCTCGCGGCCCGCTCACAGTTTAGCCTGGGGCTAGATTGGTTAGACGCGACGGTAAACGACGACGAACCCGACAGCCGATTTTTTGCCTGGCGCGGCCAGGGACAATGGGTGCGCCTGCTGGCAACCGACACCCTCTTTTTGCTGCGGGGCGACGTGCAGTTGACGGGCGACTCGCTGCTGGCGCTAGAACAGTTTGGGCTGGGCGGAGCCGAGAGCGTGCGCGGCTATCGCCGAGATGCCCTGCTGACAGATAACGGGGCGCTGCTCTCGGCCGAGGTGCGACTGCCCCTCCTGCGGGTTCCCGAAATCAACGGACTCTTGCAACTGGCTCCCTTTATTGATGCGGGCACCGTCTGGAACGCCGACAGCAGCCAGCGCAACGACAATCTGCCAGATACACTGGTCGGCGTTGGGCTTGGGCTGCTGTGGCAACAGGGCGATCGCCTCTCTATTCGAGTCGATTGGGGCATTCCGCTCGTGGAGTTGGCCGGGTCAGGCGACTCGCTCCAGGAAAGCGGCATCTACTTTTCGGTGCTTTATTCGCCGTTTTGAGGACTGAGGACACTAGACGGTTCCAAAAGGGCTGAGTGCTGCTCTACAGAAGCCTCAGGAGATGCTTCAGCAAAGGACTCAGACGGGGCGACATCCGGCAGCGACGGATCTTCGCCAAGCCCTGAAGAGGCAGGAAATGGCAGGCCTTGCCCAATCAGCGCACTCAGAAACAGGCTCAGCATCACCATGCCAAACCCCGACAGCCAGAGCCAGAAGGCCTGCCGAACCGACTTTCGCCCCCAGCGCATAATGAAAAACGCCAGCGAGGCAAATGGCACTAGCAGGTAGGCAAGTCCCCAGAGAAAATGATCGCTGAACGCCAGCACCAATCCCCAAAGCCCACCAACAATACTTAAAATTGCACCCAGGAACAGCAGCGCTAAAACAATGAATTGCATAGGTTAAGCCTCCTGAAAAACTGTGAAATGATGAATCTAGAAAGTGATGAATCTAGTGCCGGACTGCATTGCGATGGCGACTCCATAAAGACTTAATTGAGCCGAGCGATTGCCTATACTTGTCGCCGCTGGCGGCACTGCGACCCCAAAAGACAGCCCCAAAAGACATCGTGTAAACCATGTGGCCTGACTACACTGCCATGAAGGGATATTCCAGGGCAGACCCGCCACAGGCTGCGTAAATTTCTATTGCAGCAAACAAGAGCGCCAGAAATCGGCACGAGCAAACTGGCACGGTCAAACTGGCACGGTCAAATCGGCACGGTCAAATCAGCCCATTCAGGAGCGTGCATCCCACTGCTTACGTCCTATTGCTTGCGTCCTCCTCAAAGATTTTTCGCTATCCTTATGGGCACGCGGGTTCTTCTCTTGCCCAAGGTAATATAGATGAACTATATTGAACCATGACGTTGACTGCCGATCGAGCCGTCCCTGACGAGTCATTGGTTCAATCCACCATACGCCTTTAGCTTGCGCCGCTCAGAGAAAACTTAGAAAACCATTGGGAGAAAGTTTTGGTGTACACGTCGCAACAGTCCTCCACTCGCAGCACGCCTCCGGTAGACACGCGGGTTGCCGATCGCCCCGAACAGATTGACTTTTCGGCACTGCTCGACCCTTCACTGCTGCAAGCCGCCCGCCATATCTATCGCACCTACTACGAAGTGCATCCCGATCAGGTGCAGCGTCCGATTGGCATTGCGATTGACCGCTTTACGCATCGGGGCAAGCTCATCTTTTCTGGAAAGCCGATTCTGTTGCCGCAGGAATGCTTTATTCCCGTTGGGCAGCTTGAGGCCGACTTGTACTAACAACTTGCTTGTGCTAACAAGTGCTAACAACTCGTACTAACAACTTGTACTAACAACTTGTACTAACAACTCGTACTAGGTAGACAGACACGACTCTCTGTAGGATGTATGAGTAGGATGTGTGAGTAGGATGTGTGAGCGCCAGCGAAACGCATCAAAGGCTTGCGGGGCGGTGCGTTATGGCGATGCCCAACAGCACACTAAGGGACTCATTGATAGCCGATTGACAGCCGATTGATAGCTGATTGATAGCTGATTGACAGCCGATTGATAGCCGATCTACTGTCGTCGAAACCAGTCGTATAGTCCGAGCGAGAGGGTTAGCCCAGCAAAGTGGGCGGCGACCAAGTGCAGGTTTGCCGCTACGACTTGCAGATTGAGAATTCGCACAAATCCCTGGGTGTTTGCCAGGGCAGATGAGGTTTCGGCCTGGGTCATCAGCGTTGCGATGCTGACTTCAGCGCCGACCAGTGTGACCAGCGCTCCGACCAGTCCCAACACAATGCCCACGCGCAGCAGCCTGACCAAGGCACTGGTTTTGGGGTGTTGCTCTAGGTCGAGGCGGCGGAGGCGCTGGGAAATGCGGATATAGCGAAAGGCATTGGCGATCGCCACTAGCAGCAGCACGCAGCCGCACACCGCCCAAAAAATACCAATGCCAATGCCCCTTACGGGCGACTCATCCAGCACCAGGTTAGAGCGAGACGTGGACACCAGCGCCGCAGCGGCCGCCGCGCCCAACCCCACTTGCAACAGCACGCTGAACAGACCCACCCACCAAAAGGCGCGAGATAGATCCAGGGCACGGTTAGCGGGCGATCGCAGGTCTGGCTTCGTCTGCATCCCTCGCACACCTGCTATGCGGACTCCGGCGACCGATGCTCGGTGCGGTGACCTAGCGTCAGCGGCAACTTTACCACAAACGACGTGCCCACGCCCTCGCAACTGGTAAAGTAGATTTCGCCCTGATGCTGCAACACGCATTGATAGACAATCGCCAGCCCCAGCCCCGTGCCGCGAATAGCGTTCACATTGCTAGCCCGATGAAACAGGCGAAACAGGCGCGGCTGGTCTTCCTCTGGAATGCCAATACCGTAGTCGCGAATCTCAAACGTTGCCACCTGATTAAAACAAGACAGGTCAAATTCCACGACGCTATCTGCTGGGGAATATTTCACAGCATTGGAAATTAGATTACTCAAAATTGACCTGAGTAGCTTGGGATCGAGATAGACCAGCTCGCAGGAGCCGTAGCAGTTCAACACAATCTTGTGGGATGTGCCGATGCTCATCCGCATCTCTTCTACTACATCGCGACAAAACGACTTTAGATCAATCCAACTAGGGCTAAACTCTAGCCGACCAGCCTCCGCCTTAGCGCTGACCAGCACATCCTCAATCAGTTGATTCATCGTGGTAATGGCGGCACGGCTCCGCTGGAAATATTTCTCTCGCTTTTCTTCCGGAGCAACATGCCCATATCGTTCTAGCAGTTCTAGCGACGTGCGTAATACGGTGAGGGGGGTTCGTAGCTCGTGCGACACCATTGACACAAACCGTGACTTTAGCTCACTCAGTTCTCGTTCTTCTTTGAGCGCCAGTCGAATTTCGTCCTCGGTTCGCTTGCCTTCCCGAATCATCTGCTCACGAATGCGAATGCTGTCTACCATGCTTTTGAATACCTGTGCCAGCATTGTCATCTCATCCGGGAAAGGATTCTCTTCAGCAAAGGACAAGTCCAGGCTATAGTCGCCGCTGGCAATTTGCTGGGCAGACCGGGTGAGGCTGGCTAGTTGCCGAGTCAAAATGCCAGACAGCATGTAGATCAGCAGGAAAAAGACAGCATAGGTGATGATGAAGGCAAATAACATCCGATTGCGAATGGCCTGTTGTAGCAGCCGGACATATTGAGCGTCGATATCTAGACCCACAACCAAAATCACATCGTTTTGCTGGCTCTTGAGCGGGGCAGCCGCCGAAATCCAAGTACCCCATTTGTCGGTATAGATTTTGTCGCTTTCCTGAATGCCGCCTTGCAGTTCGATGCGCCGAGCCAATAGTCCTGCGCGGTCAGACTCTAAAAACTTGGCCGCCTTGGCGGGGTCATTCAGCGCCCATAGGTCTACTAGATAGATAATTTCTTTCTCGCCTGGCCCAACGGCTGATGGCCCAATGCGGCGATTGGTGTCGGCATTGCCGATGATGTAGGAATAGAGCCACACTCGCGGCTCGATATTTTGCACCGTCTCAAACCAGGCAAGCTGACTTAGGTAGCGGGGGTCGTCAGAAAAGCCTTCGGCATTGCGTTCTCCTTCGGCGTAGAGGCCGAGCAGGTCATCTGGGTTGATGCCCGACAAGGCCCCGATGAGCGTGGAGCGCATGTCGGCTCGCAGGCGAGCAACGACCTTTTCGGTCGTGTAGGAATAAAACCAGTAGAAGGCCCCTGCAAACACCAGGCTAAATACCACGCTGAAGCCGACCAGCAGCTTGACGCGCAGGCTGACTGGTCTGATGAACGTTTTAACTGCCGGAGACATCACCCGACTTAGAATCTGAGACGTTTGGCGCAAATTTACCTCGAGGGCAAATGGGTTGAGAGTGTAGAGATGACTGAAGATGCCCCCGGACTAACCTAACTTAAGGCAATCTTAGATCAACCGTCGATGTCAGCTTTATCAATTGCGGAAAGAGTTTCGTCAGTGGCGGCGTGCCCTTTTGGACGGCCTCTGCGAAGCAACTCCTGCAAAGCGGATACTGATTGGCGGCACTGCTCCTGAAATCGCTTTTCCTAAAGTCGTCTACATCATTCAATCGGGATTGGCCCATTTCAGGCAAATGGGCGATCGCCCTCTTGTGGCTTTTCCTGAGACTTTTTTCTTCAGCGCGTATCTTTTCATCCTAGACATACTCTATTGGACGATATTGGACGATATTGGACGATCTAGTTGGACGTAATCTACCGATTCTTATTCTGCAACTTGACTCCCTATGCATAGCTACATCCCGCCAGACCGCTTTTTCCCATACCTCACCTGGACCGATATTCAGCAGATGCCCCATCCAGAGCGGGCGGTGATTTTGCAGCCGATTGGGGCGATTGAGCAGCATGGACCCCATCTGCCGCTGGTCGTGGATGCGGCGATCGCCACTGCCGTAGTGGGCAAGGCGCTGGCTCAACTGTCGTCTAGCATTTCTGCCTATGCCCTGCCGACCCTATCTTATGGCAAGTCTAACGAACACTGGCATTTTCCGGGCACAATCACCCTCAGCGCTCAAACGCTGATTGCCGTGTTGATGGAAGTCGGCGAGAGTGTCTATCGGGCGGGCTTTCGCAAATGGGCGATCGTCAATGCTCACGGCGGGCAGCCCCAAGTGATTGAAATCGTGGCGCGAGATCTGCATCAGAAATATGGCGACTTTTGGGTGTTTCCTCTGTTTGTTTGGCGGGTGCCCAATGTTGCGTCCGACCTGCTTGCACCCAGGGAACTGGCAGAGGGCATCCACGCGGGCGATGCCGAAACCAGCCTGCTGCTGTCGCTGTTGCCTGATCAGGTGCAGCTAGACCGGGCTGTGCCGGAATATCCTGCTGGTTTACCCCAAAATAGCCTGCTGAGCCTGGAAGGGGATCTCCCCTTTTCTTGGGTGACTCGCGATGTCAGTCAGAGCGGCACCCTCGGCGACCCCACCTCTGCAACCCAGGAAAAGGGCGATCGCATTCTGGACTCCCTGGTGCAAAGCTGGGCGCGGGTGATTGAGGATTTATACCGATTTCAGCCACCGTCTGCGGCAGGGAGAACTGGGTGACCGAGCAAGCCTCCCCGCCGCTCACGCCTTCACGCCCTCCCGTCCTTTCTCTCCATGCCAATCCCCACACACTTCTCCTTCTGGCCCGCTGGGATGCACGCCGCAGCAGAGCCAGTGGATGCCTGTGCTGCCTTCGTAGGCATAGCCGTGATAGTGGGTGCAGCCTTCGCAGGCGGGCGGCCGGGGGCGGGGGCGCAGGAGATCCTGACTTTGGGCAGTGGCTTCGTGGTTTGCCTGGAGAAACGTTTGGTAGAGCGGATTGGTGCGATAGGTGGGGTCTTCGGAGACATACCAGGTGACGAGCAGGTGATGGTCGGGGGCGATCGCCTGACCCCAGGCCACCACAGGCACTTCTAGCTGCACCAGCACGCCGTTTGCAAAGTCAGGATTGGGGTCTGGTAATTGAGACAGCACCAAGCCCCGCACCGCAAAATTATCTTCCAAGATCAGGCCAAGGGCCGGGACGATCGCCGCTTTTGCCCGCTCAGCACTGGAAAACCGTACCATTACGCGGCCGCGATAGCGATTTTGATGCGCCTGGTGCTGAATCCATCGATCACCCACTTGTAGCTCGATTTGACGATCGATGGATTGAACCTGGGCAATGCCGCTGCGGCTAAAGCGCCAGATCTGGTCGGTGGGGAGGGGCTGGACGCGGGACATAACGGCTTAGAAATCAGTTCAGGAGTCCGGTTTCAAGGCTGAAATCTCTCTGTTCAGGAGCGTTTTGGTGGGAGGCGTTTGGGCGAGAGTGTTTGGGCGGTCAGGCGATCGCCTCCGATTCTGTTTGTTCTTCAATAGCAGGTGCATTTTGCTGATAAAACACCTGCTTGGAGTGGATCGCGCAATCTTGATTGATCCAGACGAGCGATGCCTGAAAGACTTTGCCCCGCCGTAGCGTGACGAGAGAAAAGTTTCGCAGGCAATCTTCTTCGGTAGACACGATGCGGGGCACACAGGCGGCATTGAGGTAAACCGTGTTGGACGAATCCACATGCAGCGGTCGGCGAAGCTGGGTTTTGGTATGGCGCAGGGTGTGGTGCATATGCCCAAAGGCGACCAGAGGAATGGATTTGCCCAGGGCGCGAGTGCGGGCGATCGCCTCTGCCAAGTCTGGATCGCCGTGGTCGCCGCCGATGGGCTTCCAGTCTTTGCCGCAGGGATCTTCGGGGGCGCTGCCCAACCCCAGCGGGCCGCAGTGACCAATAAACAAGAGGGTGTCATGGACCGCCGCTTGGGCCGCCGCAACGATGCGCTCGGTTGACTCCTGAAAACTGTGAACCCCGTAGCGGCTGGCATAGAATTCCTCATTCTTCCACTGGGAACCGCCCCAGCTAAAGGGTCGCCCGCCCACCACCGACAGCCCCAGGGCTGGAAAGTCTAAATAGCCATAGCCCACCTGGGTTTCGCCCAGCAGGTCTAGCTGCTGCTGCACCCGGTCTTCGAGCTTGGGGTCGTAGGGGCACTTGCTGCGGCCCCAGTCGGTGGCGGTATACCAGGCATCGTGGTTGCCAAGGATGACGGCTTTGGGAATCGACATCGCGGCGATCGCCCGCACAATGCCCACCGCCTCGTTGCCAAAATCGCCCACCAGCAGCACCAGATCGACCCCCAATCGCCGCAGCGCCCGTTCATCCTGCGCGTCCCATTGGTCATGTACATCCCCCACGACGGCGATCGTCAGCGCCTCAGGAATTCCCGATGCGCCCCCTTGCCCTTGCTCTGTCATAGCTGCATCCTCGCTGGTCTCCATTACCAGGATATCCAGCTTTTTGTCGCCCGCCGGCAGCCTCAACACGGACCTAGCGAATAATCCGCCCCATATAGTCGCCCCAGAGTTGGGCAGCCTGACCGCTGCTGCCGCCTGTGGGCGAGTTGTCATCATTGCCAAACCAGATTCCCGTGGTGATCTGGCGGCTGGGCACATAGCCCACAAACCAAAGGTCGCGGTTGTCGTTGTTGGTACCTGTTTTCCCGGCTTCCCCTAGACCCAGATAGGCTGCGCGACCCGTGCCATTCGACACGACCCCTTGCAGCAAATCGGTCATGGTGCGAGCGATGTCGGCGGGCAGCACGGCTGTATTGCCCTGCGGCGTTTTGCTTGCGTCGTAAATCACGCGACAGCTCTGAATATCGTTGGGATCGGTACAATCGCTGCTGTCTAAAATACGCTGAATCGCATGGGGGCGATTGCGAATGCCCTGATTAGCCAAAACAGCGTAGGCTCCAGTTAGCTCTAGCAGGGTTACTTCGCTCTGCCCCAGCACCAATCCAGGAACAGGATTGAGCGGGGATGTGATGCCCATGCGGCGAGCCGTTTCCACGATGTTGTTCAGCCCGGCCTCGCGCCCCACTCGCAGCGCAATGACGTTTTCTGACAGCGCCATGCCCGTGTACATATCCACGCTGCCGCTGCCCGTGCGCTCGCAGCCACGAAAGGACTGCCCCTCCCAGGTCATGGGTTCGCAAGAAAAGGCCGTGTAGGGCGAGATGCCCTGCTCTAGAGCGGCGGTGTAGGCAAAGGCTTTGAAGGTAGACCCTGGCTGACGCAGCGCTTGGGTAGCCCGGTTGAACTGGCTTTCTTGAAAGTCTACGCCGCCCACCAGCGCCAGCACCTCGCCCGTGCGGCTATCTAGCGTGACCAGTGCGCCCTGGGAAAAGCCGGAGCCAGAGCCGACAGATTCAACGGTGCTGCGGAGGAGCCGTTCGGCTTCGCGCTGATAGCCCGGATCGAGGCTGCTTTCGACGACAAAGTTGCCCTCCTGGGCCAGTTGGCTGCCGAGGAGTTCCTCCAGTTCGCTAAAGACGTAGCTGGTGAAGTAGGGGGCGATGCTGCTGCGGAGTTCTTCCAGGGTTTCGGGGTTGATTTCGATGCGCGATCGCCTGGCCCGTTCGGCTTCTTCCAGGCTGATTTTGCCCTGGGCGGCCATGCGGTTGATCACGCGATCGCGCAGTTGCACGGCCGTTTCGTAATCCTGCACCGGGTTAAAGCGATTGGGCGCGGGCAAAATCCCCACCAGCGTTGCGGCTTCCGAGAGGGTCAACTCTTTGGCGGGTTTGCCAAAGTAATACTGGGAGGCATCTTCAAAGCCGTAGGTGCCATTGCCGAGATAGACCCGGTTGAGGTACTCCAGCATCAAAAAGTCTTTGCTGTAGAAGGTCTCCAGCTTGAGGGCAACGACCGCTTCCCGCAGTTTGCGTCCCGCTGAGTCAGACGTGCCGACGTAATCGCGAAAGATATTGCGGGCAAGCTGCTGGGTGAGGGTGCTGCCGCCCTCGCGGATGCCGCCGCCCAGGATGTTGGTCACCATAGCCCGCAGGATGCCCAGCGGGTCGATGCCCAGGTGCCAGTAGTAGCGGCTGTCTTCTGAAGCGATGAGGGCATCGGGCAGGTAGCGCGAAAAATCGGAGAGGCGATCGCCCGTCGTGTGAGCGCGGGCCCGAGTCGGCGTGAGCGGCGTTACGCCATCGCGGGCCATCACCATCACCGGCCCCTGCACCGACGCAGGCAGCGGCCGCACCGAAAACTTTTGCCACTCCAGCCCGATCCACAGCGCCGCCAGGGCCGTCAGCCCTGTAAAGCCATACATGCCGTAGCGGGCCGCTTTCACATACACCGGCGGCGGATCGACATACTGAATCCGCACCGCAGAGGCCAAATCGGGCGGCCCCAAAGTAAACACATCGCCATGCCGCAGGGGAATTTTGGTCAGTCGTCGCTTGCCCCGATAGATGCCATTGGTGGAGTTTTCATCCTTTAGCACAAAGGCATACTTTCCCCGACGGCTGTCGCGGGTCAAAGACAAGTGCAACTGGCTGACGACCGGGTTTCGCACCACGATGTCGCAGGAACGGGAACTGCGCCCCAGCAAGTAGCGATCGCCCAGCAGGGGATAGGTCTCCACATTGGGATTGCCGCTCTCTGGGTCTTGCACCCACAGTTCGGGCACTCGCGCATTGGGCTTCAGCTTTAGCCGAGAAAAGTTTACCCTGGCTTGCTGCACTGCCCGGGTAATCGTGGTGAGCAGGGTTTTGGGTGGCGACGGCGGCGGAGATTGGGTCACGTTGACGCTCCTGACAGAGCAACGCAGGGATGTGGAAGAAGATACCTTCGGGCTTCAAATCGATTGCAAGGCCCCTTGTAGATAACATAGCGAATCTGAGAGATTCCAGAAATTTTAGAGTGCAGTTTGGCAGGGCACTTGGGGCGATTGCCATACTATTTCTTCACACTCCCTCAGGCAGACGGCTTCGCCCGAAAGGTCAGCGTTATGCCGCCGCTGGTGCCCAGTCGTCCGCCCGTGCCCAACAGGTTCACCTGGCCCTCGCCGCTCACCTCCACCGACAGCACGATTTCCTCTAACTCCATGCCCGCCACCTCCGCCGCACTCTGGCGGGCCTGACTCAGCACCCGCCCCATGCGCGACAAAAAGCTCGACATATTTTGTTCCAGCGCGTCTGTCGAAACGGGCGTGCGCTGAGTGCGCCCCGCAAAGCCCGGTTCGCCAAAGGGATTGTTGCCCCAGCCGCCGCGTTGGCCGTCGGCTTGGGCGTTGGGCGAGGCGGATGTTTCTGTAATCACCCAAATCACGTCGAGGTCGGCTTCAGAACTCGTAGAAAAATCAGCAGGCATGGTTATGGGTTGGGGATCAGGAGTTGGGGTTGTGATTAGGGGTTTTGACGCGGCAGGGTGGCGATCTGTTGCGTAAACCAGGCGGCGGCGCGGGTGTTGGTGCTGCTGCTGAGCTGCCGCAGGGTTTCTTCTAATAGCGAAATTGGCAGACCAGAGAGCGATCGCGACTCGCTGCACGCCTGATAGCTGCCGTCTTCACCCAGCACAAACGCAAACACCCGCTGCGCCTGCACATCCACCACCCAATATTCGGGAATGCCCAGCGCCGCGTAGAGATGCTTTTGCTCGTCCAGGTCATTGGCCAGCGTGGTGTCCGAAATTTCGCCCACCAGATCGGGCACCCGAAATCGCGTCAGGTCAACTCGGCGCGGCTCTCCGGGCTGCCACTGGGGATAGTCTGCTCCGACATATAGCACCAAATCTGGCGCACAAGCCTGAGTGTCTGGCTTTTCCAGCAGGCACCGTCCTAGCGAGGTAAAAAGCTGGTCTGGATGCTGAATCGCCCAAAACCCAAGCATCATTGTAAATAAGTCGCTGATGCCTGAATGATTAATGCCTTCTCCACCCATCGCGATCCACAGCCATCCTTGGTTAAACGCCAGTTTTACGCGCTCTTGCGTCGGGGCATCTCGCAGAGCGACATAATCTTGCCAGGTCGCTGGGTGCCACCGATTTTGAGGATGTGAGTCGGCGGAACATGTCGCTAACGCTTTGGACGGCTGGGTCGCAGTCATGGGTCTAGTCCACTGCTGAGCGGAATTTTCTTTACTCTATTCTTTTCACTATAGCGATCGCCCATTGCAGCAAATCCAAAGGCTCAGGGGCTAATCGACGCGCTCTAGCTGCCAAAGAATCTGGTTGCCCTCGCGGCGCACGCGAGACACGACCCAGTTTCGCCAGACCCAGTGATCGCCCCGCCCGGTGACGGCGCTGGCATTGACATCCATCAGGTCGGCCAGTTCGGCACTGGTGATGAGATAGCCGTTTCTGGCGATCGCATCCGCCATTTGCAGCGTTTCGACCGTATTGCGAAGCTGCGCGACCCGAACCTCGCGAGGGAGATTGTCGCTGGTGTCCACGCTAGAAGAAGTCGGCAAAAAGTTAGAGTCCACAATGAGTCCGACGGAATGCTTGGGAACGTCCGACGTGCATGGCAACGTGGCAATTTAATTCACAGATTTAATTCACAGATTTAATTCACAGATTTATTAAAGCACTCTCCCAGAAAAATGGATTGCAAACTGTAATGCAGTGTTGAGTTTTGCTGCAATCTCAGGATACAAACCTTCAAAACTAGAGTGCTTGGGTCTTGGCCCGGAGGGCTAGCAGCCTTAGGGAAATCTTCGCCAACCCTCCCTCCACCCACCCCATATCGCTCAAAACTGACCCATCCACCGTCCCACAATGGGCGATCGCCCACCACACGCCGCACCACCACACGCCGCACCACCACCGCCCTTCACACTCCGTAGCAAAACTTTGCTTGCGCCGCTCAGAGCTATCCAGTACAATCGTCCATCAAGCTGCGATTTCCCAAACTTTCGCAGCCGACCTTCCCCCGAAATCTTGGTCGTTTAGTCACTTACGGCGCTGGCAGGTGCGACCAACACCCACCAACGCCTGACCCCTCGACAGTCCAGGCTGTCTCAGGGCTGCGTCCATTGTAGGCCGCCCTGTCATCAGCGCTTCACGTCCTTGGGCGGCCAACATTTCGGGGTTTCCTACCCACTCGTTTCCTGGAGGAAACCCCAAATGCTCACCATTCAATACACCTGGTCGTCCCCATTCTCGGAGGCGACTCAGTTTTCCCTGCCCCCGCTCACCTGCGAACTGCCCCGCCGTCGCCGCCTACGCCTCTATCTCGTCGGCTCCCCCGCCGACACCCAGCAAGAGGTCGATCGGCTGCACCTGCTCCGCTACGCCGAACGCTTCGAGTGGAGCCGCGCCGTCTCCATCGCGGAAAATGGCATCCTCATCCAGCCCGACGCAGGCGACGTGCTGCGCTATTTGCAGCGCAATCGGTAAGATAAGCTAGCCGATTTTGGGTTTTGGACTTTGGCAAAAAACCGCTGAAATCCAAAACCCAAAATCTAAAATTGCTGCTCATTCATCCATCCAGCGGACTCCGCACCCCACGCCCACCCCGATTCAGCACATGGGTATAAATCATCGTCGTCTTCACATCTTTATGCCCCAATAGCTCCTGCACCGTGCGGATATCGTAGCCGTTTTGCAGCAAATGCGTCGCAAAGCTATGGCGAAACGTATGACAACTGACTCGTTTTTGAATTCCAGCGATTCTTACTCCCTGTTTCACTGCTTTTTGAACACCACTTTCATGCAAATGGTGCCGACGCACTACACCATCTTCTCGACCCATCGCCCGCGAAAAAGCCGGAAACACATACTGCCAGACCCACTCCCCTTCTGCATTGGGATACTTCCTTTGCAACGCATAAGGCAAATGTTTTGCAAAATCGCTTGCACTTCTTCTGGGGTGAGGACAGTCGGCAAATAGCGTTTTGGAGCTGCTCGTTCTGCGTCCAAGTTCCAGTTTGTGTCACGCTGATAGACCTCGCGATACAGAAACAGCAATGCGCTAAATGCCTGATTTTGCGTAGAAGGTGCGACCTGCTGTTGCACTGCCAAGTGCGTGAGAAAAGCTTCGACTTCTGATGCACCCATCTCTCTTGGAGACTTCATGCCGTGAAAAGCGACAAACTGCCTGATCCAGTGAATGTAGCTCTTTTCGGTCTTGTAGGAATAATGCCTGCGGCGAAGCACGCTGCGAATCTGGTCAAACAACTTAGGCTGAGAGGACACCTCTGATAGTACACATAGACTCTGATGTATCAAAAAATACGACACCTCTTTGAAAATTCGATTCTGAAAATATACGGAAAATGTCGGTTTAATCGCCCTGGGGCGGATATTATACGGAAAGTTTCGGTTTAATCACCCCAAAATCCGGAATTAAACCGACGGTTTCCGTATAACACCTCTATATAGGCAGTTATCCAGAAACTTTCTGTCTAATAAGATTGTTATACGGCTTCCAACTCTGTTAAGCCCCTGTTTCAAAATGCACGTATTGATTGTTAGCGAAGCATGTTCATCTAGACTGCAAGAGTTGAGCTTAGGGTTGCTGTGGGAATACTAGATGTGGAGGAATGCGTACCAACTGAAGGGTAATTTATGACGAACCAAGACCAAGATTCATCTAGCAAAATTGATCTAAACGCTTTAAGGCAGTTTAATCTCGTCAGCAGTCTTGCTTATCCCTTAGCTCTGTTGGATTTTATGACTACTACCTACGGTATTGCTTCCTATGCGCTTGATCTACAAGGATTTCCAGCTATTGCAGTGAGCCTGGTTTTGGCTGGAATTTTTTTATGGGTTGTACTTATATCTAGAGATCAGCTTGCACCAGCAATTGAGGAGAAAATTGCATCTCCATTTAGGGATTTTTCATCAAAAGTTAAACAAGGAAATTGGATAGAAATCATTGCAAATTCCATTGCACCTGTTACTATCATCCTAATTGGCACAACATTTGCTGTTGTTGATTTTTGGACTTCACTAGCTGGAGTTAGTGCTGTCATTCCTTTCAAAGGTCTCTTAGGTCTAGTCCTAAAAAGTTTTGCAGTGTTCGCGCTTGTTTTTTCAACTGTTTATTTAATTTACTTGCAACCTAAGCAGGTTAAGCAAAGTTCTGTTTGATCTAGTAAGTGCTTGCATTTTTGAAGTTAAAATCGCCGTATAACAATTCGGGTGCAGCGGATTGACCGAAACCGCTTGGGTAAGATGCAAAGATCTCGGCAACCGCTGACCCGAACCGTTGTACTGCTACGGCGCTCAAATTTCCTCAAAGCAAAGCAAGGCTTCAGTAGCTTTATCTGTTGAACTAGCCTGTCTTACAAATCTACCTTAGCCACCGGAAACTGAATCTCAATCACTACATCGTCCATTCGATCTCCAACGAACTTGTGGTAGACCTCCCGAAAGGGACCCGTTATCTCGTAACCATTCCCTTCAATCCAACTGAGTACAGCTTGATAACCTTGCATAAAATCCTTCATGCGACCTTGATGGACAACTGAGGCAACTTCAACTTGAGGCAGTTGGTGTACTTTGATCCGCTCACTTTCCAGCATTGGCTCTTTGAGTAGCACTGCTGCTTCCACATCTTCATTTGTAGTTGTATCAACTGGGGTGTACCAGATCGCTATTCCGCAGCCTGTCGGGTCAATGCGATGCTCTTTGGTGTAGGCATACACTTCTTGAAATGCTTCTGGTAATCCAATCGGATAATTTAAGTTTTCGCTGATAATTATGCGTCGTCCGGCGACGAGCATAGGTTCGACTGTCTTAAGCACAACATCATACTTTGGCATTTTTCCCTCCTGCTCAATTGATCTGAGTCGCTCTTCTACTCGTGCTAACTGCGCTTGCATTTCCTGCATCTGATCGGCAAGTTGCGCGTGCCGAAATCTCAACATGCCACGAATTTCGTTGGCACTCACATCTTCCTCTAATATTCGTGCGATTTGATTAAGGGACAAGCCTAAATCCTTAAGCGCCAAAATGCGATTGAGGCGTGGCAATTGCTCAATCGAGTAATAGCGATAGCTGGTAAAGTGGTCAACATGGACAGGGCGCAGCAAACCCAGCTTGTCGTAGTATCGTAACGTTTGGACTGCTACTTGGCTGATCCGTGAGAAGTATCCGATCCGTAGCATAGTGTTTTTGTACAGATAGACTCAGTAAAAGCGTTCATTGCAAGCCTAAAGTCTGTTGTAGGGAGAGAGTCAAGGAGGTTTAATGCAAGATTTTTACAAGGGGTGGGATACAGGTGTAGCAAACATAGGTTAGTCCGTGTATGACTCCTCCACAAATAGCAGTCCAACAATCCCGCTGTACCGGAACGAAGTCAAGCTATTGGTGAGATGCAAAGGTTATCTGTGTCCGGTGAGCACGACCGTTATGCCGCTTACCCCCTGTTTGGGGAGTGATCAGAAAATGACGTGTTAGAACTACAAGTTACTTCGATAAGGGATTATAGAGATCTCGTTGCTACTACTTCAACAATATGGAGTTCAATATGGAAAAACGTAAAACAATATGGTTTTCTGTGCCAATATCTACTCTAATTCAAGCTGCCGAAGAGAAGTTAAGCGTCACAATTCAGTTCTCCTATGATGAACTAATGGAGCAAATACTTGATGATAATTCCTCCAGCCCATCAGTTTCAACGAAAAAAATCTTTAAAGACTTCTTTGGTGGTGAGGACGAGGAAGAGAGATTAACGGTGATCAAGTGCCGTTTTGAACAGAACTTTTTAAAAGAACTAGTTGAGAGTAAGAAAGATTACACTACATCTGTTAGCTGGAAAGATGCGCTGTCTTTAGCACTAGACTCAAATTATTGGTGCCTTAACATTCCTTCTACCTCTCAAGAAGACGAAGACGAAGATGAAGATGAAGATGAAGATGAAGATTAAACCGCTCACTAAAACCTCTTATTAGAAGATAAGTCTATAGTGATAGAATTTTTAGCTTGTATTAGAAGACCCAGCAGGCTAATCATTGAAGTAATAACTTGTCTGCCAGTTCCTCTCTTAAACGCTTTGACCCAAGATCAGTTAATCGGTAACGATCATTAGACAACAGTATAATTTGTCGAAATTGTGGTGATGATAATTTTTGGAGAGCCTTTGTTACAGACGATGGAGAATATTGAGCATAACGACCAATTTCATGGCGGCTAAAACCAATCTCTCCAGCGTAGTGAAGAAGAACGAGAATTTCTTCCTCAGCAACTAAGTCCGTTCTTTGAACAATTAGATTGTCCTCAAACTTCCCAATACAAGGAACATCAAATTGAAGTAGCTCACGTATGGTCTTAGCTACTTTATCTCTGTCACCTTGCCAGAAGATACGAAGCACTTCGTTTATGCACCAACGTATAGACTCAATTACAAATTTTGAGTCCATATGATTAGGGGTATAATGTGGGCTTATATGTACAGCACCACGTTGGCTCCTAAATTTGTAGACTGTACGCAAAACACGTGTAAGGTGAAGTGCATCCTGTCGAGGTTGCATAGTATGTTGAACTTGATCATTCTCAATATACTTGCAACAATCATCAAACGATTTAGAGTGATTAAGATTACCCGAGTCGGTATGATACAAAACTCTAGCAAGAACCTCACAAAACTGTCCTCCATCTAATTCTGCTGGTTCCCAGTCACACTGAATGTATCGTCGCTCCATAGAAATAAACTCGTCCACGAGCTGATTTGCAAGTAAACAATCAACTGGGGGTGAGATACTTTGAACGATGAAGTTTCTTTCGGCTAACGCCATACATTAACCTCGTTTTTGATGAGCAACATAGTTTTAGACTAGTTAGTTTTGTCCAAGTGCTTTGGATATTAGTTCTTGGGCGCGTTTCTCCCCCTCGTGAGTTAGAAACCAAGCTGAAGGATTTTTAGTAGCGTCTTCAGAAACTAGAGCAACTTTGCCCTTAGCACCTTTTGCTTGACCAAGATCACGATTGATTTGACCAGTTTTGATTTGACCAGACTGGCGGAAATGTTTATTGAAAGTTGTAGAAACTTCACTTCCTGTTAACTCGGAAATACTAGTCTCTTTAGAAACAACATACAAAAGCCAAATTGATTTATCAGCAGTAGTCCAATCTTGTTGAGGACTCCCCCACTTCATAGGATCATGCTTCCAATCAATCGCAACTACCGGATTTTTGCTATTCGACGCTGATTTTGCAGAAGTTGTAGAACGCCGTCGGTTAGTTTGCTTTTTCTGAGGTTTTGATTGTGATTCGAGTGTAGCTTGAGGCAAAGTTTTATCCTCAATAATTTCACCCTCAACTATTCCTGATGCCGGAAGTAATAATCCAGACATCTGTTGTCCCACTGCTTGAGCCATTAAAGGGACATCTTCCCGACTACCCTCAATTTCAAGTTCAAAGCCAGTCACTTTCAATTTCATCTTGAACTTATTAGCCACAAAGACCTCCTAGAAATTACTAAGTAATCAGTGAAGAACAAAAGCTTGCTCAAAAGCCTTGATCGACACGCCATATGTAGCGAGTCGGGCAAACTAACCGCTAGCTATAGCGTTTAGCCGATCTTAACCGTGGTGTGCTGAATATTTGTACTAAAAAATGATTACGAGAGGTACGGATTCCCGTACTTCTTGAAAAAATATTTAGTTAAGGGCAATATGTATGGCTAATTTATTCTATAAAGTTGCGTTAGAGTACCTTGATGCCGAATGCTGCATAACAAGTCGCTGCACCGGAACGCCGCAAGTTGGTCGGTTTAGTGTTCAAGGTTATCTGCGTCCGGTGAGCTTGGTCGTTATGCGGCTGGAGTCACCGGTGAAGGCAACCCCTGTAACCCTCAGTCAGCATTAAAGGCTGCTCTTTTGCCGCCCTCTGAGTAAGCGGTGTAGGATGGTCACAAGGAGGGTAGTATGAGTATTCATATCATCGACGAGGTTATTGAACAATTGAAGGTCATGCCTCAGCCCTTGCAAAAGCAGGTGCTTGAATCCGTTCGTTCACTGGTAAAAGCGGAAGTTCGAGGTACACCAGGGCAGGAATTATTACGCTTTGCTGGTTCAATTCCTTCTGACGACCTTCGATTAATCCGTGAGGCGATCGAGCAAGATTGTGAGCGGGTAGATATCGATGAATGGTAGGTTTTTGCTCGATACCAACATCGTTCGCACAACAACCCGGTCGGAGCGGACTGCTGAAAGTTTTCGATGTGGATGCAGAGGTTGCTGGCAGCTGCTCAACTGGAACGTTATGCAGTGGGCTCACTGGAGCTTTGACTAGATGACCGAGACACTCGTGTGTCCGTATGTTAAGTTTTGTATCCAAATTCAAAACTTCTGCCTTCAGGAGAAATTACAATTTGTCACAGAGTCGAGAGAGTTAGAAATATGTATTTATCTAAAATTGAGACAGAATTAGCATATTCCAAGCATTTAGGAAGCATTGTAGAGATCGAGGAAAAACCAATAGAAAAATATAGTATTATCCGCTTATTAACTGTAGCTATACTTGCATTTTTGTTTACAGCAACATTCGTTGGGTTTCCTGCCTTTGCAATTCTAGGGGGGATAGTCTCCAGTTTAGAATTATGGTTCCCTAATGTTTACAAAAATGTTTACAAAATCATTACTTCGGTTATTTCTATTGCTTCGCCCTATCCTATTATGGCTCTGTTTGGAGCATTTGGTGCTCTAGGGGTTTTCTATTGGTATTACTATTGGTACTCCAAGCAACCCTATGATTCCAAGGTCATTATTTTGAGTAATGGATTTATCTATCACAAACCTACTGATAAAAAGGATAGATTCGCTTACAGATATGATGAAGTTTCTTCGATAAGTCTTCGATTACCTTCGTACTCGGGTCCTGTTAGTTCTGGTTGTCATATTTACTATAGATACCATGTTAACAACAAAGAAAAGTACGTTATATCTTCGATGTCCTTAACTTTGGCACGTTATGTGGGTAATTATATTTTTTCAAAACATTGGGTGAGGCTGAAAGATTTACTAGAGAATGGAAATGAAATCTGTTTTGGAGATATTTGTGTTAGCAAAAAATATATCAAGATAAGAGGTTCTGCTGACTCATTTAAGCTTGAAGGGATCAAAGAGATTAAATTGTATATCAGTAGTGAAGATGAGGTGTTTCAATTAGAGTTCAAGCCAGGATTTCGATCAAAGTGGGCTGGGGGTGTTTATGTGCCGTGTGAGGAGGTAAGTAATCCTCATCTGTTTTTCAAAGCACTTGAGTTCGTAGGAATTCCTCTGAATCTTTCTGTGCTACCCGAACTAGAGAATCATCTAAAATTGCTTGTGAATGAAGTCTAATAGAATCAGAGAAGCGTTATCCCGATGACACTACGAGGGCATTACAGCCATAGTCTTCGGTCAACCAGAGAGAGCATGTCGTGAAAGTTTCAGTGATTCCATCATCCTCGTGACGAACAGCCATAGACCCGCTCAGCAGCAGTAGGATAAACCCGAAAGACCAAGTGGCGCGATCGTGCCCACCGAGAAACCCAGATCAGCGTTGATGGCGATCGTGCCAGCCCAAGAATCTGAATATAAGATTGAGACTACGCAGTGCGATCGCTCCCATGGCTGCCATTGCATAACACGGCGTTGCAACGGACGGAACCGAGATTTGGGGAAGGGATGTGGAAAGCGATCGTCGCCGTTGAACTAAACCGTTAGCCCTCAGCGTTCTGGTTCAGTTAGCTTATCGGTGGGGAGGCGATTCGCCCCCAATTGCGAAGGTTCAGTCCTTCGAGAACTCGGTCAACCCGAAAACTCCCAACAGCTTTCGGGTGGGCTGCAAACCTTGAGTTGCGATAAGCTTGGGTCAGCAGTTCGAGGTTCCGAGAGATGTCGGGGGGCGATCGCCCAGGGGTTCTGGCGTTGGGAGATGAAGGGCGATCGCCTAGAGGTTTTGGTGTTGCCAGATGAAGGGCGAAAGCTCAGCGCTAACAACCCCAATGCACACCGACCGCCAAGAGTTATCGGTTGAAATTCAAGGTTCTCTGCGGCGGGTGATTGGGAGCGTTGGCCTGCTCTCATTTACCTGTTAGGGTCGTCCTTACACAGTACTCGTTGGTGTTCAAAATGAAGTAGCTGTAACTTTACTATTAAGACCCAACTTAGAGTTTGACCAAAACCAGTGCCAAAGTA
>JBDNCP010000179.1:0-9331 GCA_046719575.1 Cyanobacteriota bacterium | reverse complement strand
GAAGGTGTTGGAAGCAGGAAACGAAGTGTTGCCTGCAAACGTAGTTCCTGAAGCAGTGATTCGATACACTACTAGCTGCCGTCCGCTTGGAATTGTTCTAGTGGACTTTTGATGAAGTTGAGGCTTGCTGAAGCCAAGGTCGGAGGCGCTAGCCCGGCTGGAGCGAACAGGGCTGAATACTGGCGAAGCTTTCAGAGACAAGCTTGAGAAACTAGAGAATTTTGATGAAGTGGATTTAGTCTGAAAGAGATCTGAAACCTCAGGCTTTTTCACGATTTGCTTACTCCTTCTGTCCCTAAACTTCTGTCTCTAAAAATGAGAAGGCCACAATTCAAATTAAACCTATGCAGCCGGTTTAATCTTTTCCGTATAAAATAGCATCTCAATCGATGCATTTCGTGTCTTAGACACAACATCTAACAATTGGCATGACGTGCATATCTAGAGAAAATCTAGAGAAAAGGATAAAATTCACCCTCCAGATTTGCCTTTTAGACCGGCGGCTTAGGAATCCGTAGTATCGATGAAAATTGGATACTTTGGAATCAGAAAATCTCAGTAAGTTCAAAGGGTTAATCTGAGATTTGCCCTCAAAAAAGCCACAGGTCGTCCCTCTTTCCCCCTTGTAGCACAGGCGACTTGACCTCAAGAAATACTCTCCACTAACCTACGGTCATCAAGTTTCTTGAAGATTTGCTGACTCTGTTCAAGTGTAGAGTCGAATGCGGCAATGCTGTTGTGAAGTTGCATGGAGTAACTCAGTCGATAAGATGCTTGCTTTTTAATGTTTTATGTCTTTGTTGTCTCTTCTGCTTTTGGGTGCTTCAATCCTGAGACTTACTGTGATTATGGGTTTTGAGCATTTTTGTGGTGTCTACCCAAGTCTAGTTTCAATACAGCATTGCTGATTTCTTTGGGATTTCTTAATAGGGCGAGTCTACGTTCTGTGATTAGATTCTGCTGAGTCAGCTTTTGAGTCAGCCTTATTGAGTTCAAAGGGATTTTGTAGTTTTATGACTTCATTTTTCAATCGGGTTCTTGTTGGATTTCTTGCCGGAGTTTTGTTACTGTTGTCTGCTGTAGTTGGTGATGGGGCGATCGCCGCTCCGATGGGCCTCACAACCCCGGTGCTGGCTAAGGTAGCCGAGCCAACCCTGTCCTCCCAACTCAAGAGCTTCATCGAAACTCTGTCCAATACCCAGGAAGTGATCGATGACTACGCTTCGGATGTCAGCAAACTCGTGCCCAAGAGCCTCAAAGATACTCAAAAGCTGGCGGATGACCTGAAGCTGGCATTGGACAAGCTGGCTACTGCACCGGCGGGGTCGGCTGAGCGAGCCAAGCTCTCAAAAGGGTTTGCCAAAGCTAGCGCCAAGCTGAATGAATCCGTCGCTGCGCTGGATGCATTAACCGCCGAGTCTGAAACGGTGGCTGATGCGTCCAAGGCTGCTGCAAGCAAGCTCCAAGCTGATCTGAAAGCATTTGCTGACGATGCTGGCAGCGCTCTGAAGGAGCAAATCGAGACTAAGGTCTTCGGTTCCAAAGATCTAGTTGCTCAGGCGGCTCAGGCGATTAAGCAGATTGCGGATGATGCCGGCAGCATTAGTGCGGGTTCCGTCGATGTCAAGGCGATTTCTGATCACTTGGCTGGTCTGACTAAGCTTGTTGAACTAGCATCTTCGTTGACCAGCAAGTAGGCCAGCAGGTAGGGAAATAGTTTATCGGATTATATCTTTTACGTTACGTAGCTATGATCCGACAGATGTATTTCCTTGATCAAGGTTGGTGTGCTTCTACTTTACGAAAAGCGGAAAGAGATGTCTTGGATTGCTTGTTTGATGAACTCGATTTGACGGTTTTGTTGGATGGCTTGTCTTTTCTGACGCTTGGTTTGCTGATAGGTTGGTCGATTTTGGAGAGTCATTTTAATCTTTCCAGGACATCCAACTGTTGATTCTCATTTCGCTTTTTGGCTCTTTTCTGATCTGAATTAGGACAGTTTGATTATGAAAACTTTAATGTCTTTGGCAATTCGTTCGGCTGGTGTGGCTGTGCTGCTAACGGGTGCAACGCTGGCAACTCCTGTCTTCGCGCAAGATCCGGCGGTGGTGCAGAAAGCGACCGATTCCTGCATCAGCAATGCTCAGGAAAAAGGCTTTGCACTGAAGGAGGTGGTAGAGGCTGGCGCATCTGACCGCCCAGGTAAGGATGCCAAGGTGGTGCTGATGGTTACGAAGGATGGTGCAGATGCCCGCCAAACCTGCTACTACAGTGTGGCCGATGGCGGCGTGACGTTTGATGATGTTGCGGGTGCTGCTAGAAACTTCCCGTGGTGGTGGCTGTTGCTGCCGATTGTGGGCTTCCCCCTGCTGCTGGCAGCGTTCCGCGGTCGGGATACGGTAGCGCGCACGGTTGCAGAAGATCCCCGCTATGTGGGCGCTCGTGAGGTTCGCCCAGAAGGGGTGGTTCGCGCTGCAAACCAGTCGGTCAATGTTCACTCTGGCCCAGACGGCAGCTACCGCGTCACCAGCACGCTCTATGATGGGCAGCGCGTGGCGCTGTCGGGCCGCCGCGAGAACAATTGGGTCGAGCTGGCCGATGGCGGCTGGGTGCAGTCGCAGTATATCGACGCGGCGTTTACTGGCTATGCCAATCGCTAGACTTTGCTTCTGAGATTGGTTAGTAGGTCGAGCGTTTGACTAGTGTTAGATGATTGTTTCGATCTGGTTTGAAGATTGCCGTGCAGCAATGCTGCGCGGCATTTTTTTCTGATTCTCGATTTTAAATTTGTAATTTTGGATTTATGCTTTTGGATTGCCCGCCAAGCTGCTGCGAAGTTTTTAAACCTCTTGCATGAATGCTGTTTTGAGGGTGTGAATCGTGGCGCGGTAACGCCGCGCCACGATTCACGCAAGAAGTCTATTCTTTGGTCTCTGCTTCGTCTGCTGTGCTTTTGGCGGTGCTAACTGCCTGTGGACTTGCGCCCGCCGCCGCCGCAACAGATACAGGCACACTCAAAAATACACTGCAAGAAATAGGCGCACTAGGGGTCACCCACGGCCTCAGTCTAGTCGCTCTGGCCCCGCGAGTGGCTCAGCAGCCGGACGCAGAAAACGAAGCCGGAGCCTTGGTCAGAAGCTAGGTGGTCATCGGGGGCGTGTCCTTGGATATGACCGAGGCAGATATCCGCAGACAGCTTGGAGAACCCGCTTCGACGCGACAGGAGGAAATGGAGTGCTGTGGGGTGATGTCCTGGCTGGACTATGACACGCTCTCCGTTGGATATACCGAGTAGATATACCGAGGAGCGCGGCGTTTTTCTAATCCGCACGGATCGTCCAGAGGTGTCTACCGGAGCCGGAGTGCGGGTGGGTGATCCGCTTGAGGCGGTCATCGTAACCTATGGCTTACCGTCGCGCGATGACCAGGGGGCGATCGCCCACAACATCGAAGGAGACAGCCCCGCAACGCTTTCGTTTGCGCTGAAAGACGGATTTATCTGGTACGTGATCTACTTCGCACTGTTGGACTAACGGGGATTAAAGAGCGACAAGATTGGCGATCGCCGTTTTTTACACATTACACACTGCTACACACTGCTGACACACTGCCGCGTTCTTTAAAGCTCCCGCTCTTTAAAGCTCCCGCTCGACTATCAGCGGTTCGCCTGATCGCAGCCGCGTCACCTCAGCCGTCAGGTCTTGCCAGGGCTGGAGTTGCCCCGCCTGAAACGTGCGGCTCATGACGACGTAGATCGAGGTCTGGTCGCCACCAATACCCGCTTTTACCACGGGTTGCCAATCTTCGGCGCGGAGTTCGTCGGTGATGTGCCAGCGGCCCGTGTCTCCGTTGCTTACCCAGCGCAGCCGCCGCGAAAAGCGGAAGGGCGCGGGCTTTTTGCCGACGATCAACATTTTTTGCAGCAGCTTGCGGATCAGGTTGGGGAAAAATCGCCCCACCGTCAGCATGACCACGCGCAAAATCATCAGGTTGAGCGGGGTCATCTGCTTCTGCTTGGCCCAGCCCAGGTTGCCCTGAATCGTGATGTCGTCTGGCTCTAGGTGAATGTCGTAGTGGCCGACGAGGTGCGCCACGGCGTTTTTCAGCTTGCGCCCCTGCCGCACTTGTAGAGAAAATTGCGTGTCGGAGAGCAAGAGGCGATCGCCCCGAAATAGCTTGAACACGCCGCCCTTGTTCAGCCCCAGGTATAGCTCGGTGTCGCCCCGCCGATCGATCAGGATCTTCGCCTCCGGTAGCCACAGGCTCTCCTTGGGGCGATAGTCCACCGCCGGCCGCTGCGGCACAAAGTCTTGCCACGCCAAGAGATAATTCCAGGTGTGGTGGCCGATGATGTGGTCGTCGGCATAGCAGGGCGCTTTGCCGCTGGACAATCCGCGCAAAAAGCGATCGTTGATGCTCAGCGCCTCCGGCATCCACTGCCCCACTAGCTCAAAGCCGTAGGGAAAAAAGTTGTACGTGTTGCGGCTGGTATATTCGCCACCAAAGGAGCCATCTGGATGAACAAAATGCGCCGCCAGTCCCACGGCTTTTTCTAGCGACTCCTTCAGGCGAATATCGGGAATCAGCCGATGCAGCCATGCCAGGCAGGAAATCGTCAGCGTGTGATAGCCCGGATCGCAGCCCTCATATTCTTGAAACCAGCCTTCCGCACTCTGCCAGGAGAGAAGCTGCTCCAGACGCTGCGCCTTGGCGCTGTCCCAATGCGAGGTGTTCAGCATCCGCGACAGCAGTTCCAGACACAGCACAATCAGCGCCTGGTGATTGGTCAGCCGGCCGCTCTCCTGGTGGTGCGCTAGCCAGTCCGCCCGCCGCACTAGGAACCGAATGATCTCGTCATTTTGCAGCCCCAGCCGCCGATAGCTCTCGACAAACGCCAGCAGCGAAAATGCCGCCGCCCCTCCCGCCCGCTCAAACGGAAAATAGTCGTCGCACGACCCATCTTTGTGGGCACTTTTCGCCGCGTAGAGAATGCCCGCCTCTACCCAGTCGCGGATCGCCACCTGCCGATAGTAGGGGTTTTCTGGCGCGTCCGTCTCATACACCAGCGCCAGCGGCAGCACAAACTCCTGCGCCATGCCGCTGGGGAAGTCGATGATTTTGTAATGCCAGAAGTTGCGATCAAAACAGCCGTAGGTCGGACTGTGGGGATTGCGATCGCCCAAGGTCAAAATCTTGGGAATTTGGGCCAGCGCTTCGCGGGCAAAGAGATCACGCATTTGGAAAGTGTTGAAGTGTTGGAGAAATGCAATTCAATCATCCCACTCCATTACTCCCTCTCCCCTTCCAACTCCATCCGCCGCAGCCGCAGCCGATTTTCTTCTAGCAGTTGCCGATTGGCCGCCATCAAATCGGCCACCAATCCAAACATCCAGAGTTGAAAGCCGATTAGCACCAGCACCGCTGCCAAAATCAGGCTCGGCGCACGGGCGCGAGTAGGGTCGTCGAACCAATACAGCAGCAGCCAGCGCAGCCCCAACAGTGCGCCCAACCCCATCGGCAGCGTGCCCGCCATCAGAAAGAAGCGCAGCGGCCGATAGAGCATGAAAATTCGCAGAATTGTTGTGGCCGATCGCCACACATAGGACGGAATGCTGCGAACCAGGCGCGATTTGCGCGTTTGGGGATTAGTGCGAATCGGCACAGAGGCGATCGCCATCCCTTTTTGTCCCGCTTGGATGATCGTCTCCAGCGTGTAGGTGTAGTTATTGAACACGTTGAGCTGCATCGCTGCCTCGCGGCTAAAGGCGCGGAAGCCACTGGGCGCGTCGGGCACGTCGGTATTGCTGGCCAGCCGCACCACGTAGCTGCCGAAGTTTTGCAGCACCTTTTTAGTCGTGGAAAAATGCTTTGTGTCCCAAATTGGGCGTTCGCCGACAACGATTTCTGCCTGCTTGTGCAAAATGGGCTGAATCAATCGGGGAATGTCTTCGGCGCAGTATTGGTTATCCGCGTCGGTATTCACAATGATATCTGCACCCGCCTTCAGGCAGGCCTCTAGTCCTGCCATAAAGCCCTTCGCTAAGCCCTGATTGGTGGAGAAATTGACGATGTGATCGACCCCGTAAGCTTTGGCCACCTCCACCGTGCGATCGCGGCTGCCGTCGTTAATAATCAGCCACTCCACCACGTCTACGCCCGGCACTTGGCGCGGCAGTTCCGACAGCGTTAGCCCTAGTGTTTTTTCTTCGTTGTAGCAGGGAATTTGGATAATCAGCTTAGTCATAGGTTTAGCCCAGCGCCCCTACACTCCGATGGCGATGTCGCGCGATCGCAGGCGAGAAACAGTTCAAACGGTTGGTGCAGACCGCTGCCAAACGGCGATAAAACGGTAGAACCAAACCATAAATGCCAGTAAAACACGAATAGGCAACGGCTGATTTGCCTGTGCAAATCAGCCCATCGATCCATCAGTGGCACTTGCGATTTCTCCCGATTCCCTTTGCTAGACTAGGCTAGGTTTTAGTAGGTCAGTTTGCAGACCGAAATCACCTGACTCGAAAGACCGACTCGAAAGACCGATCCAAAAGCACTGATCCAAAAAGCACTGATCCAAAAAGCACTGATCCATAAAGACTGATTCGCGATGCTCAGGTTTCGCAATTCGCCCCTAGTAGTTAGCATCAGGGATTAGCATCACGTTGCTCCGCCTCCACCACCACCTTTCCCCTTATGTCGCTTTATTGCAGCCAAGGCCACGCCAACACACCGGGCAGTCGCTTTTGCAACTGGTGCGGCGAGGCGCTGTCGGCTCCAGCGGGCGGGCAGGAATTGCTGGGCGATCGCTACAAGATTGTGCGCGAGTTGGGGCACGGCGGCTTTGGGCGGACCTATCTGGCAGAAGACCAAAACCGCTTTCGCGAATCCTGCGTGTTGAAGGAGTTTGCGCCGCAGGTGCAGAGCAGCTACGCCCTGCAAAAAGCAGAGGAACTGTTTCAGCGGGAGGCGGGCGTGCTGTATCAACTCCAGCATCCGCAGATTCCGCGCTTTCGAGAACTCTGTCGGACGCAGTTTAACGGCAAGCCCAGCCTGTTTTTGGTGCAAGACTATGTAGACGGGCCAACCTATCGCCAACTGCTGGATCAGCGCCGCCTCCAGGGGCAAACCTTTTCTGAAGCGGAGGTGACGCAACTGATGCGCGACCTGCTGCCCGTACTGCACTACATCCACAGCCTGGGCGTGGTGCATCGAGACATCTCGCCAGATAACCTGATTTTGCGAACGGCAGACCAACTGCCCGTGCTGATCGACTTTGGCGGCGTGAAGCAGGTAGCCGCGTCGGTGGCTTCGCAGTATACCCCCAGCGCCCCTACGCCGACTCGCGTGGGCAAGGTCGGCTACGCGCCCGACGAGCAGATGGATCACGGTCAGGTCTATGCCCACAGCGATTTGTATGCGCTGGCGGTAACGGTGCTGGTGATGTTGACGGGCAAAGAGCCGAGCGAGTTGGGCGATCTGTCGGCGGGCAACTGGCGACAGTGGGTAAAGCTGAGTCCGGCGCTCAGCCGCACGCTGATGAAAATGCTGGCCGATTCGCCGCGCGATCGCTTTCAGACTGCGGCTGAGGTGCTGCAAGCGCTGCAAGGGCTTCCTGGCGCAAACCCCAGCCTTGCGCCCACACCGGGGACGCTGCCGCCCGCAGCCTACGCGCCACCGATACCGCCAGGACAACCCGCGCCGCCCTCGACCCAGCCGACCTACGCTGTTTCACCCAAGCCCCCGACACCGCCTGCGCCAAATCCAGTGCCGACGGCGGCTGTCCCTGCGCCTGCGCCCCGCCCGCCTGCGACGAAGGCTCCCCTGGGTGGCATTGGCATCGGGCCGATTTTGGCGACGGGGGCGATCGCCGCTGGGGTGTCTGCGGCGGTGTGGGGCACGCGCGATGTGTGGCTCTCGCTGCTGCCGGGGGGCGAGTCGCCGCCGGATGTGGTGGAAACCGTCAGTCCATCACCAGAGCCAGAGTTTTCGGCAGAGGAACGCCAGCGCAAAGCAGCCCTGACCCAGCGGCGACAGGATTTAGGCGTGGACTCTGGCTTTTTGGTGCGAATTACGGACACCACCTTTCACCAGCGCTATCCGGAGTTGGGCGGCCGCAGCCTCAGCAAAGGCGAGGAAGACGCGGAATGGCGGGAGCGCTGGGATGCGATCGCCGCTGAGTGGCTGGATGTCTTTGAGCAGGAACTCAGCAGCGCGGCGCGGCGCAAACTGGGGAAATATTCGGCGGGCGATCGCGCGGCCTGGCGAGATGCGGTCAACAAGCTCTACGTCAGCAGCCGCGCCCTGAATGACGTAACCGACGCGCAGTTTTTCAACCGCTTCCCTGACCTGCGCGGGCAGGACTTTATCAACGCTCCCATCGGCCAGGTCTGGCAGGGCATGGCGGCCGACCAGGTGGCGGCGATGCAGTCGGGCAAAACCCTCAGCCGCATCGAGTTTGCGCCAGGTGCGCTGAGCGAATCGGCGAGCGGCAGCCTCAAGCCCGGTGAGGGTCGAATCTACATTGCCAACCTGCAAGCCGATCAGCCCGCCCGATTTGACCTGGAAACGGCTTCCGGCGCGGCGCTGTTGTCGATTTACCCACCCAGCCCCAGCGCCCAAGTGCCGCCGATACTAGAAGATTCTGAAACCACCCGCTGGGCGGGAACCCTTCCCCAGAGCGGCTATTACGAGTTTGTTGTAGTGCCCAGAGGCAGGGACGGTCTACGCTATCGACTCAACCTCGCGGTCGATCGGGTGATCACCACCCCCACTAGCCCCGATCGCCCCACTCCGCGCCAGTCTGACGAGCCTGTGCAGCCAGGAACCTGAGGGATGGGCGGGCGAGCCTTTCCCAAACAGCCGTTTCAGGAACTAGTGCATCGAGACTCGCTGAAGGATTCCTCCGGAGCCTTCTCCCAAAGATCACGCAGCGCCAGCAGCACTTTATGAAACCCTCAAACTAACTGTGCCAATCTAGAATCGCTGCGAGAGAATTTTAGCTGGCTGCTTTTGCTGGCTACGAAAACTGGGAGAAATAGGAGCGTTCTATGGCAAATCTGGCACCCGTGCTGAGTTCCTCAGGAACTGTCACCTTGGGGGCGATCGCCTCAGACATTTCCCCAGCCGCCAACCTCGGCGTGAGTCTGTCGGATCTGGTCGGGGGGCTGATTACCGATGGCAACGGCGACCCCACGGGCATCGCCATCACCAGCGCAGACAACACCAATGGCACTTGGCAATATTCCCTCGATGGCGGCACGACCTGGACTGATTTCGGCCCTGTCTCCGAAAGTTCCTCGCTAATCCTGGGAGCCTACACCCTCTACAGCGGACT
>JBDNCP010000178.1:0-9380 GCA_046719575.1 Cyanobacteriota bacterium | reverse complement strand
CCGCTGGGTTTCCAGTGCTTTTGCAAGATTTTTCTACACGACACGAGCGATCGCCCTATGGTTCAAAACATCGAACGGCCCAGCCAAACCAGTCCCTTTCCCGCGTCTGCGCCCGCCGCCAACCCTGTGTTTTATCGTACCTACAGCCGCCGGGGTGAAAAAGCCGAGGGCCGCCGCGAAACCTGGGAAGAAGTGTGCGATCGCACGCTCAGCGGCATCATCAAGCTAGGCAAGCTGACCGACAGCGAAGCCGCCCTGCTCAGCCGGATGCAGCGTCAAGTCAAGAGTCTGCCCTCCGGCCGCTGGCTGTGGGTGGGCGGCACTGCCTGGGCCGATCGCCCGGAAAACTTTTCGGGAGCCTACAACTGCACCAGCACCAACGTCGTAGACTGGCGGGCCTTTGGGCTGATGATGGATCTGGCAATGATGGGCTGCGGCACAGGCGCAGTGCTAGAGCCAAAGTACATCAACCAACTGCCCGCAATTCGCAATCGCCTGACCGTTGAAATGCGGGGCGAGATTGGCAGCACACCCGTCGAGCAGCGCCAGAATGAGACGACGGTGACAATTGAGGGCGATCGCGTCTCGATTCGCGTGGGCGACAGCCGCCAGGGCTGGGTCAAGTCTTACCAAACGGTGCTGGAACTCTCCACCGACGAGCGCTTTAGCGGCGCAGTCACCATCACCATCGACCTCAGCGACGTGCGTCCCGCCGGAGAACGGCTGAAGGGCTTTGGCGGCGTGGCCAACCCGATTCGGTTGCCCCAGCTTTATGAACGGTGTGCGGCAATTTTGAACAAGGCCCTCGGTCGCCAACTCAACTCGATTGAGTGCTGCCTGCTGATTGACGAAGCCGCAGCCTGCGTCGTCGCTGGCAATATCCGCCGCTCCGCCGGAATGCGCCAGTTTGACAGCGAAGATGATTTGGCAAAAACAGCCAAAGACAACCTCTGGATGCAAGATGCCGAAGGCAACTGGCGCATCGACCCCGAACGCGACGCGCTCCGCATGGCAAACCATACCCGCGTGTTTCACCGCAAGCCGACGCTGGAGGAATGCACCGAAGCCGTCCGCAAGCAATACTACTCCGGCGAGGGCGCGATCCAGTGGGCGGGCGAGGCCGAGCGTCGCGCCCAGGGCGAGGGCCGCTACGGGCTGAATCCCTGCGTGACCGCCGAAACCTGGGTTCACACTGGCGATGGCCCGCGCCAGGTGAAAGACCTGATTGGCAAGCAGCACAGCACCTATGTCAACGGTGAGCTATTCAGCACCACGCCAGAGGGGTTTTTCTACTCTGGCACTAAGCCTGTGTTCAAACTTTCGACCAAAGAGGGCTTTGCGCTGCGGCTGACGGGCAACCACCGGGTTCTCAAAGTCACTGCCCAAACTCAAAAAGCGCAATACACCGAATGGGTCGCAGCAGAAGACCTGCATCCGGGCGATCGCATCTTATTGCACAACCACCGCGATCTGACTCCGTGGGACGGTGCGGGCACTTGGGAAGAAGGCTGGCTCCTGGGCAACCTGCTGGGCGACGGCAGCCTCGCCAAAACCCAGTGGAATGACATCGCAGTGCTGCGCTCCTGGCAAGCATCACAAGAGTCAATGAGCCAGCACGCGATCCAGCTTTTGAAAACTGCCGTGGGCTACGAACCGATTACCCCCGAAGCCCACTATCATACTCAGCTTAAGCATCGCGTCATCAACTCCACCGGGCTAGCCAAACTTGCGGCTCAGTTTGGCATGAAGCCAGGGCAAAAGCAGATGACGGCGGCTCTGGAAACGACCAGCTACGAATTTCATCGAGGCTTCTTGCAAGGACTGTTTGATGCCGATGGCAGCGTTCAAGGAGACCAAGTTAAAGGGGTCAGCGTGCGGCTGGCGCAGAGCAATCTGAACACCTTGAAAGCAGTACAACGGATGCTGGCTCGACTCGGCATCATTGCCACCCTCCACGAGAATCACCGTTCCGCTGGCGATCGCCTGCTGCCAAATAGCGATCGCCAACTCGCGCCCTATGCCTGCAAAGCCCAGCATGAATTGGTGATCGCCAAGGATAACCTCCACTGGTTCCAGGAAGTTGTAGGGTTTCAGGAACCGCACAAAGCCCAAAAGCTGGATGCGGCGCTCAAGGGCTACAAGCGCCAGTTGAACCGAGAGCGGTTTGCGGTGACGGTCGCCGCATTGGAAGCAGACGGCGTAGAAGCGGTGTATGACTGCACCGTACCCGGCCCGGCCTGCTTTGATGCCAACGGGTTGGTCGCGCACAACTGCGGCGAGATTATTGGCGAAAACTTCCACTGCAACCTGGCGGAAGTTCACCTCAACCAGCTCGATCCCTCGGACTTCAAGCAGCAGGAGGAGGCGTTTACTGCTGGTGCGCTTTCTGTGGCGGCGCTGCTCAACCACCGCTTTGTCGAGCCGCGCTATCAGCAGTCGCGGGAGGAAGACCCGATCGTCGGCGTGTCCTTTACCGGCCTGTTCGACTTCTTTGTGCAGGCCTTTGGTGTGGAATGGCTGCGCTGGTGGGCGCAGGGTCGCCCCGACACGGTGAAAGGGCTGGAATTCAAAGAAAAAGAGCGGCAATACCTGAGCTATTGGAAAGACGTGGTGCATCGCGTGGTGTGGGATTATTGCGATCGCCATCAACTCCGCCGCCCCAACCGCTGCACCACCGTCCAACCAGCGGGCACCAAGTCGCTGCTAACGGGCGCATCTCCCGGCTGGCATCCGCCCAAGGCGCAGCGCTTCATTCGCCGCATCACCTTCCGCAAAAATGACCCAGTTGCCCTGGCCTGTCTGGACTATGGCTATAGCATCGTGCCTTCGCAATCAGATAAGGATGACACGGGCAACCTGCTGAATGATCCGTTTGATCCGCGCTGCACCGAATGGCTGGTGGAAATTCCCGTCGAAGTGCCCTGGGCTAACTTACCTGGAGCCGACGAAATCGAAATCGAAAAATTCAGCGCCCTGGCCCAGTTCGATTTCTACATGCAGGTGCAGCAACACTACACCGCCCACAACACCAGCGCCACCATCGAGCTAAACGAAGACGAGATCGAGCCGCTGGCTGAGGCGATCCACCGGGCGATCGCCCAGGATCAGGGCTATATCAGCGCCGCCCTTCTGGCCCGGTTCAACGCGCCGTTTCCCCGGCTGCCCTTCGAGAAGATCGATCGCGCCACGTATCTGAAGCTCCAGCGCGAGGTTCAGGAGCGCCAGCGAACGGCGGACTTTTACGCCGCGCTAGCCCGATACGACTCTGGCGAACTGATCGAAGCGGGGCCCGCCGGGTGCGACAGCGACAAGTGCATGTTGCCGGAGCAAAAGTAAATAAAAATAGTAACTAACAGAAGCTCTTGCAGGTGTAGACTGCGAGAGCTTCTGTCTATATCGCATGATGCTCGTAAAGCATCGCTCTACGAGGTTTTGATACCTCGTACTATATCTTTAAGCAGCACTGAGAATGAAACTGCTAGAGACTCTGCACGTGCTTGACGGGTAACACAAAATCACAAGTCCAATTGCGAATTGACACAATGCATCACTCTGCAAAGCTTTAATATGTTTATCCAAGAGACCCTGGTTAACCCGCTATACCGGAATTGCTAGTTATCTACCTACGCCCCCAACATAAAAAGCTCAGTAGAAAGCATATCATCATCATAATTAAGTTGCTTACAACGCTTCACAGCAATCTCGATTAAGTCATTAATGGCGACCTCTTTGACTTTAATCCCGTCGTAATCTCGAATTTCGCGGGTGGAGCCTCGTGTAATTATCCACACTTGACGAGATTTACCTTGAATTTGAAGCTCTTTTGATGCTTGCCCACCATCAGATCGCCTTGTTTCGATCGTCAGTTGGGATTTATTCCTCAACTTATTGATGTAATTCTCGATCTGATCCTTTTTATATTCCTCAAAAGAATCTCTCAAAGTGCAATCGTACATAACGGCTAAATTCTTCAGAATGAAAAAGCCATCAGCACGCCCTGCCTGCGCTTCTCTGGGATACTGATACACAGTATGAATTCCAAGCAGACGGAATAAGGCAAAAACAGCATCCTCAAAATCGTTACTGTCTCCGATATGTTCCATCAGCCTACAAGCTTCATTAAATTTCTCTATTAAAGTTTTGAACGATGGGGGATTGGAAGTTGAAATTTCCCCAACAGGAACAGTCTCTTTAAGAACAGATGTAGAAACTGAGGATGGTACTTCACCCTCATATCTGTATATTTGACGAGCAAACCATTCTAATTCACCAGATTTCTTGTTTACTCTCTGCTCTAGACAGAATTTAAGCTTTTCCCCGTTTTTTAGCTGATCAAAAGTTGTGTCCTTTAAATCGCCTTCAAAAAACACAACATCCTTGTCATAGTTAGGAATTGGAGATACCGGGATAATATATCCATATTTTTTGCGCCCTTCCTTCTTGACAAGAGCTTTGACAGTTCCTACCTGTTCCATATTCTCTGCTTGTTCCATATTTAGTCAGGTGCTATGAACGTAAAGATTGGCATGGCACAAGTGACCATTCATGGATAGGGTTCCCCGGAAAATAGATAGGCTAACGCTGTTCTAAAACGAAATAATCAGGAAGCTGTCCTGAAACTTTGCGCCCGTCACTTGGCGGCCGCTGAGTTCGGGCGGCAAGGAAATGTTGCGGCGCTGGTCGCCTGCTTCGACGGTGACTTCGGGGCCAGACTGGATGAGCTTGACCTGGGTTTTGTCGAAGCCGGGGAGAAAGAGAGCGACCTTGCGTTCGGCAATATTCACGGCGATCGCCCTTGGGGCCTGGGCTGCCTGGGTAAAGTCGGGCAGGGCCTCGATCAGCGGCTGCCAGTCTTGAACGGGATAGTTGGGCAGGGCGGTGATGGAGAGCGGCGCAAACTCTGGGGCGATCGCGCTGCTGTCGGTAGACTGGTTCAGAATTACGCCGCCGACGGTCAGCCCGACCTGCTGGGCGCTGCCCCAGAGATATTTGGCAGTGGCGATCGCCGCTGGGTCTTGTGTAGTGACGAGGTACGCGGCGACGCGGCTGGGATCGTTGACCGCAGCTTTGCCCTGCTCCATCAGATTATTGCTCTGCTGCATGGCGGGCTGGTCAAACACATCGCCCGACCAGTTTACATTCAGCACAGCGGCGGCGACGGGCTGCACAAAGGGCGACACGGCTTTCCACAGGTCAGAATCGGCCACGACCTTGCGAAAACGGCGGAAGTACCAAGTGGCGATTTCAGGCATTCCCAGCATCCGCAAGGTGGAGAGGTCGCCTGCGCCGTCGTAAACAATCACATCGTACTTGCCGCTGCCGTCAAACTCGCGCAGGGCATTCAGCGCCAGCGCCCCATCCATTCCCGGCAAAATCCCCAATTCCTGACCGTAGACGGCTTTTAGAATAGGCGTGCGGAGATACTTTGCTTCCTGACGCTTGAGTTCTTCCCAACTGGCTTCCATCAGCGCCGTGGCCTGCAAATGGACGGCACTCAGGTTTGCGCCAATCTCCTGCGGCGTTGCGCCGACGGACGCGCCCAGCAGCAGCCCAAAGGCAGGCCCCGGATCTTGCCCCACCAGCAGCGTCCGCCTGCCCTGTGCCGCAAATTGCTTTGCAGCGGCGATCGCCACGGTGGTGCGCCCGGTTCCGCCTTTGCCCAAAAACGTCAGGATGAAACTCATGCGTCTCCCTCAGTGCGCTTCACGAAGAAACGACCTCTAGCTCGTCCTCAAAAAACCAGGTGGCAAACTGGTCGTCAAACTTGACAACAACCCCCACCCCACTGCCATCCGTCATTTTGAAATCTTGAACCTCGCCCACTTGCCCCAGGTGCTTTACAACGGCTTGACCCGTGCGATCGCGCAACCGACGAACCCGAACCTTTTGACCAATTTGCATCTCGACACTCAACGATCGGCAAACAATTAGCCAGTGTATCAGTCTATTGCGCTGTATTGCGCCCCATTTAAGCGATATTGTGGTGACTTGGTGGCGCTTTTTCTCAAGCCAGAGCAAGGCTGAAGTCTGGGCAGAGAAATTTCGTCGAATGTTTGCTGATGTTTGCTGACTGTTTGCTGACTGTTTGTTCACTCTTCATTGGGCGATCGCAATGCTGGCAAAACGAATCTTGCCGTGCCTGGATGTGAAGGCAGGGCGCGTGGTGAAAGGGGTAAACTTTGTCAACCTGCGAGATGCGGGCGATCCGGTCGAACTGGCGCAAGTCTACAACGATGCCGGAGCAGACGAACTGGTATTTCTGGACATTACCGCCACCCACGAAGACCGCAACATTATCTACGACGTGGTCTATCGCACCGCAGAGCAGGTGTTTATTCCGCTGACGGTGGGCGGCGGCATCAGCTCGCTGGACACCATCAAGCAACTGCTGCGGGCGGGCGCAGATAAGGTGAGCATCAATTCTTCGGCGGTGCGCGATCCAGACTTTGTGAACCGGGCGAGCGATCGCTTTGGGAATCAGTGCATTGTGGTGGCGATCGATGCACGGCGGCGGGCTGATCCCAACAATCCGGGCTGGGATGTGTATGTGCGCGGCGGGCGGGAGAATACGGGGCTGGATGCGCTGAGCTGGGCCAAAGAAGTAGAGCAGCGCGGCGCGGGGGAACTGCTGGTAACGAGTATGGACGCAGATGGCACACAGGCGGGCTATGACCTAGCGCTAACGCGGGCGATCGCCGAGCAGGTACAAATCCCGGTGATCGCCTCCGGCGGCGCGGGTACATGCGCCCACATTCACCAAGCGCTGACGGAGGGAAAGGCCGAGGCGGCACTGCTGGCCTCACTGCTGCACTATGGCCAGCTTACAGTGGCCGAGATTAAGGCGTATTTAAAGGGACAGCAGGTGACGGTGAGGGGGTGAAGGGAAGAACGAAGAACGAAGAACGAAGAACGAAGAACGGAACCTTTTCTCTCTTCCCTCTTCCCTCTTCGTTCTTCTCTCTTCTCTCTTCCCTCTTCCCAAAATCTCTAGGTCACCTTAAGAGACACTTTCCTGAGGAACTGTTACAATATGAAATATTACAAAACATTACATTCCTATAAGAATGATATTTATTCTGTTTATTGTCATAGCACTGGTGGCATGGGCACTACACCTCATGCAGGAAGCGCTCGACCGTAAAGAGTTCTCGCTGATGCTAGCGGGCTTTTTGGTGTCGGTGGCGGCGGCAGCACTGGTCGGCGTGTACTTTTTGGTGGGTCACTTTGTCGGCTACATGAACCAGATGTCGCAACGGGCGGAGTTGACAGAGCAATATTACGAAACGGCTGAGTTTGTCTTCCCCAGCGAGCTAATTGTGGAGGAGCCGATTGTTAACTATGCAGGAATGACGGATGCAGCCCGACGCTTCGAGGGCGCGATTTCTGCGATTCACCCATAGGGCACATTTTGGTCCATTTTGATTGGATGCTATTTGAGATTGAAGGCGGCGATCGCCAGACAACCCCATCCCACCATCAGCGCAGTGCCGCCAATTGGCGCGACGGCTCCCAATACTTTCACCCCGCTGAGGCTGAGGGCGTATAGGCTTCCTGAAAAGATCAGCGTCCCCGCGACAAAGGCCCAGCCTGCGGCAGTAAGCCAGCCCTGACCGGACTCGGCCCGCAGCAGCAAAAAGCCGACCAGCAGCAGCGCCAGCGCGTGATACATCTGGTAGCGTGTGCCTGTTTCAAAAATTTCCAACATGCGATCGCTCAGCCTGGGCCGCAGCGCATGGGAGCCGAAGGCCCCGGCGGCCACCGACAGCCCACCGAGAACGGAGGCGATCGCCAGAAAGATTTGGCTTATTGACATGGGCTAAAACACTTGGCTAGAAACCTGATTGCATACTCTACTGCACCGTAGCAGGTTCTCAGCGTCTAGCTCAAGCGCACGGGTTTTATCCACGCGGCTGTGTTCTACGGCAAGGCTCTATCTGCAATACAATTTGATGGTTTAGATGTCCTGCAAGATAGCCTTCCATGCCTCTCCGTTTGTATAACACTCTAACGCGACGTGTCGAGCCGTTTGAGCCGCTAGAACCCGGCGTGGTCAAGATGTATGTCTGTGGCGTGACGGTGTATGACTATTCGCATGTGGGCCACGCGCGGAACTATATCGCCTGGGACACGCTGCGGCGCTATCTGCTGTGGCGCGGCTATGCGGTGAAATATGTGCAAAATTTCACCGACATTGATGACAAAATCATCCGGCGATCGCACCAGGAAAACGTCCCCTGGAACGTGATCACCGAAACCTATATCCAGGCGTATCTGGACGATATGGATCGGCTGAATATTCGTCGCGCTGACGTGTATCCCAAGGCGACGGAGGTAGTGCCGCAAATCGTGCAGTTCATCCAGATGCTAATCGATCGCGGCTATGCCTATGAGTCGGGCGGCGACGTGTACTATGCCGTCGAGAAGTTTCCCAGCTATGGCAAGCTGTCGGGGCGCAAGCTAGACCAGATGGAAGCCGGAGCCAGCGGTCGCGTCGATGAGGAAGCAGTGAAAAAGCATCATCCGCTGGATTTTGCCCTGTGGAAGGCGGCGAAGCCAGGGGAGCCGGAGTGGGACTCGCCCTGGGGCAAGGGACGACCCGGCTGGCATATTGAATGCTCGGTGATGGTGCGTGAGGAACTGGGCGACAGCATCGATATCCACACCGGCGGACAAGACCTGATCTTTCCGCATCATGAGAATGAGATTGCCCAATCGGAGGCGGCGCTGGCCAAACCCCTGTCGCGCTTTTGGCTGCACAACGGCTTTGTGAATATCAGCGGCGAAAAAATGTCCAAATCGCTGGGCAATTTCACGACGATTCGCCAAATGCTAGAGAGCGGCTTTGACCCGATGGTGCTGCGGCTGTTTGTGCTGCAAGCGCAGTATCGCAAGCCGATTGACTTTACCGAGGAGGCGATCGCCTCTGCCCAAAACGCCTGGGACACCCTGACAGAAGGGCTGCGGTTTGGCTATAAACACGGCGCGGCACTGGGCTTTGCGGCTGAGGTTGGGGCGGACTCTGGCGACCCAGCAACGATGAAAATTTCTGCTGAAAGTGAGGCAGTGCAACGGTTTCAGGCGGCAATGAACGACGACCTGAATACGCCCGTGGCGCTGGCGGTGCTGTTTGAACTGGCAAAAGACTTGCAGAAAGAGGGCAATCGCCTCACCCACGACGGCAAAACCCTGGCTGATCCGGCGGCGCTGCAAGAGCAATGGCAAACGCTGGTGGTTTTGGCAAACGTTTTGGGGCTGACGGCTTCTCCTTCTCCAGAGGCAGCGACGGAACCCGACGGCCTCAGTGATGCAGACATCGCGGCACTGGTGCAGCAGCGGGCCGAGGCAAAGCGGGCAAAAAACTGGGCCGAGGGCGATCGCAT
>JBDNCP010000177.1:0-9392 GCA_046719575.1 Cyanobacteriota bacterium | reverse complement strand
GTGCAGCGGGGGGCGACACCGAAACCTCCGCAGCAGACTGAGAAACAGGCGGAGACAAGACCGAATCGGGAAGCACCGGACTGGGAAGAATAGCCTCTGAAGAAACAGATGGGGGCGTGGGGACAGCCTCAGGACGGGCTGGGGGCGAAGGGGGATTGTGCCACGGCGCGACGGGAAGGGTAGAGGCTGGGCCAGTTGAATCGGTGGGCTGCCAGTAGTTTTGGTTTGATAGGGAGAGATTGCCGGCAAGCAGGCGAAAGGTGGCGATCGCATTCGTCGGATCATGCTTTAGCTCTGTCCGCAGTTGGTGAATCAGGGGGGCGTAGGTCGTCAGCACTAGCTCGCCCGTCGCCAGCACCAGCAAAATCATGCCGTAATCAAACTTGTAGATATAGACACGATGCCCGCTAAACTGAAATTCAAAATGCTCAAATCCGGGTGGTGTGGTTTGAACGACCTGCTGGATACCCTGAGCCAGTGCCTCTTTTTGCTGAAAGTTGAGGGTTTGGTCAACCCCAAAAAAGTAGGGTCGCGATCGCCCATCCATCAGGGCTATTCCAGCGACACCAGGTTGATTCAAAAACTCCTGGACGACCTCCCGCTTCATAAGTTGCTCTAATGCTGCTCTAATACTAAGGGATTCCTATAGTGGCGCTCTCATAGAACGCACGGGACTAACCGCGACACGTTAGGGTTGATTCATTAAGATTCATTAAAACTAGTCTGATTTAGCTTGCCTCAATTTACCCAACTTTTTCGCCTTTTTCTCACAGGATGTTGTTTACTGAATGTTTATCCACACCGATGTGCTAGAAGGGGACGTTCTATAGTCCAATGATGTCAGGTGTGAGCAAATGCACAAAATCTCTGCTCTACGTTCAGGCTACCTGCCTGCGGCCTGGCGCTAGAGAGTCTTTCACTTCAGGAGCCAGACGCACTGGCAAAGCCAAGGTTTTGGACAATGCTGTCAGTTTGCTTTCAGTTCAATCACGGTTCAATCACGGTTCAATCACGGTTCAACCACAATTCAATCACAGTGCAGAATCGTCTTACGAGTTAAGCAATGCTGCACCGCTGAACGATTGATATTGGTGATATTGGAAACGGTTGCTTCCTTTTTTTCATGCTTCAGGTTTAGACTCCCGGTTCACTCTTTTGTTAGGCTTAGCAGTCATGGCTGACCTTCCTTTCACATTGGATCAGTTACGGATTCTCAAGGCGATCGCCGCCGAGGGGAGCTTCAAACGGGCGGCCGACAGCCTCTATGTGTCGCAGCCTGCCGTCAGCTTGCAGGTACAAAACCTAGAGCGCCAGCTTGATGTGCCGCTCTTTGACCGGGGCGGGCGGCGGGCCCAGCTCACAGAAGCGGGGCATCTGCTGCTCAGCTATGGCGATCGCATTCTGTCTTTGTGTGAAGAAACCTGCCGCGCCATCGAAGACCTGCAAAATCTCCAGGGCGGGACGCTAATTGTTGGAGCCAGTCAGACCACTGGAACCTACCTGCTGCCTCGGATGATCGGCGTATTTCGCAAGCAGTATCCCGAAGTCGCTGTTCAGCTTCACGTCCACTCTACCCGCCGCACCGCTTGGAGCGTGGCCAACGGGCAAATCGACCTAGCCATTATTGGCGGAGAAGTGCCTCCTGAGCTACAAGACTCTTTAGAAATTATTCCCTACGCCGAAGACGAACTAGCACTCATCCTGCCGGCCTATCATCCTTTAGCTCGCCAGGGCATTGTGCAAAAGGACGACCTCTACAAGCTCCAGTTCATTACCCTCGATTCGCAGTCCACCATTCGCAAGGTGATTGATCAGGTTCTCACGCGCAGCGGCATTGAGACGCGCCGCCTGAAGGTGGAAATGGAGCTAAACTCTATCGAAGCCATCAAAAATGCCGTACAGTCTGGCTTAGGTGCTGCTTTTGTCTCCATTTCAGCTATCGAGAAGGAGCTACAAATGGATGTGCTAAAGCGCACTCGCATCGAAGATGTCGTGGTGAATCGAATGCTGTCGGTGATTGTGAATCCCAACCGCTATCGCTCCAAGGCGGCCCAAGCGTTTATCGAAGAAGTGCTGCCTCAGTTTTCGACCCATGTTTCGACCCCTGCCCATGATGGTCATGGATCGGTGGCGACAGCGGTTTTGCCGATCGAAACCTGAGCGTGGGGTGGAAGGCGGCCGACAATCGTTGGGTGGGCTACCCGCCAGGGTTTGGTTTCACCTATACGGGTTAACCTAATAGCTGTAGGGTTCGCGTGTGTCCACCCTTGTCAGCTAGCCGCGCCGTATGGAAGTTTATTGCACCCGTTTTGGCTGTCCCCGTCCCCAAAATCACTTTACTGACCTAGATGATTCGGCAACCTTGCGGACCGTGCAGCAGAAGTTCTGCACTGCCTGCGGGATGCCACTTCTATTGCAGGGGCGCTATATCCCGCAAAAGTTGCTAGGCAAGGGCGGCTTTGGGGCGGCGTTTTTGGCGCGCGATCGCTACACGCCTGCCATGCGCCAGTGTGTGGTGAAACAATTTCAGCCGTCGGGCGACCTCAGCCCCAACCAGCTCCAGGTAGCGCAAACCTTGTTTCAGCGCGAAGCGGAGGTACTAGAGCAACTCGGCAGCAGCCATCCCCAAATTCCCGATTTGCTGGCTTTTTTTGAGCTAGAAGTGCCTAGTCTGGTGCCTGGAAAAACGGATCGCTTCTTTTATCTAGTGCAAGAGTTTATTGATGGCAGGGATTTAGAACAAGAATTGGAACAACGGGGGGCGTTTTCGGAGTCTGAAGTGCTGGAGGTATTGGAGGAAGTCCTCAAGGTGCTTGACTACGTTCACGCCAATGGCTCTATTCACCGGGATATCAAGCTGTCGAACATCATGCGGCGGCGAGATGGGCGGCTGTTTTTGCTGGACTTTGGCGCGGTGAAACAGGTGACCACGGCGGCAGTCAGCGCTGGCGGCAGGGCTTCGACGGGCATCTATTCGATGGGGTTTGCGCCGCCAGAGCAGATGCGGGGCGACCAAGTATATCCGGCAACAGACTTGTATGCGCTAGCGGTGACCTGCATTACGCTGCTGACGGGCAAGCAGCCTAATGAACTCTACGATGCCTATAGCAATAGCTGGAACTGGCGATCGCACCTCTCTGCACCCGTGAGCGATCGCCTGTCGGACGTGCTAGACAAAATGCTGCTGCCCACCCCTAGCCAACGGTTTCAGTCGGCCCAAGCGGTGCAAGATGCACTGAGAGCCGCGTCGCTAGCGCACCACTCAGCGCAGATGACCCAACCCAGCCAGGGCTTCCCGCTGACTGCTGCGCCCTCAGTAACCGGACAAACATCTCTACAATCGGCACAATCGGCTCCGGCTGCTCAGCCTGCCCCCGTTTCTTCACCACCGACGCCTCCCTCGGCTGCGCCACTGCCCCAGCCTGCTGCTGCGCCACCGACTGCGGTTGCACCTTTCTCGCTGATGGAGTTTTTGGGTGGGGCGCTGTTTACGGGCTTTGAAGGCGGACTGGTGGCGATCGCCCTGCTGAGCCTGTTGGGAACGACCATTGTCAGTCCGGTGTTTTGGGTGCCGTTGCTGGGAATCGTAGTGGGGCTGATTTTTGCCCAGTCGCGCCGCTGGATTGAGCGGAATGATTTGCTCATCATTGCAGGCATCACCCTGGCGCTGGTGGCGTTTACCCCCCTGAGGCGGGGGCTGGCGATCATTGCAACGCCATCACTGCTGAATATTCTCATGTTGGCCATTTTTGCCGGACTGCTGGCCGTTTTCGTGGGAATTGTATTCAGACTCGTTTATCTGGCGCTGTCGCGCATCTTGTAGCGGCGGGTGCATCGCCCCTTGCAAAAAATATGTCTAGCCAACGGGAAACGGAAACACCAGCACTAGTTCTCTCCATGCTAATCACGCTGGGGGTGGTAGTGGTTGGGCTGCGGTGGTCGGCCGACCATCTGAAAATGGCGCATCTGCTGTCGATGAGCAGTCCGCCGCGCCCCACAGAGCCGGAAGGTCTGTCGCCCAATGAGGTGCTGAGGCGCATTAGCAGCGGCGAGCGGCTGTTGATTCAGGCTGGCGCGTCGCCGGAGAAACATCAGGGCGTGCAGGCACTTGCCGCTGGCAATTCTCGCCAAGCCGCTGCCTACTTTGCCGCCGCGCTGCTGTCTATGCCCAACGACCCAGAGGCGCTAATTTACCTGAACAATGCCCAGATTGGCGCAAACCCGTCCTATGCGATCGCCGTTTCGGTACCCCTCAGCCAGGATTTGAACAGTTCCCTAGAGGTGCTGCGGGGCGTGGCCCAGGCGCAGCAGGAAATTAACCAAAGCGGTGGAATTGGCGGCGTGCCGCTACGGGTGATGATTGCCAACGACGAAAACCGCCCTGACGTGACGAGGGCGATCGCCCAGGCATTGGTCGCCAATCCGTCGGTGCTGGGCGTAGTCGGCCATACTAGCAGCGAGGCCACCCTGGCCGCGGCGGAAGTTTACGAAGCGGGGCAACTGGTGGCCATTTCGCCCCTCAGCACAGCCGTCGAACTGACCCATGCCGGAGCCTATACCTATCGCACTGTGCCCAGTGATTTTGTCACCGCTCGCGCCCTTACTAACCATTTACTAAACCAGATCAATCAGCAAAAGGCGGCCGTCTTTTTTGACTCGCGCAGCCGCTACAGCCAGTCGCTCAAGGCAGAATTTGGGACGGCGCTCTCCCTCGGCGGCGGGCAGGTGGTGCGCGAAATCGACGTGTCGCAGTCTACCTTTAGCGCCGCAGATAGTATTCAACAGGCAACTGCCCAAGGCGCAACGGTGCTGGTACTGCTGACCGACAGCGACCAGCTTGACCGGACGCTGCAAGTGGTGCGGGCGAATGGCGGACGGCTGCCGCTACTGGCCAGCAGCGATATATACGCCCCCAAGACGCTGGAGGTGGGTGGGCCAGAGTCGGTGGGCATGGTGGTGGCGGTGCCGTGGCATATTCTGTCTGCGTCGCAGTCGGCCTTTGTCGAGCGATCGCGCCAGCTTTGGCGAGGCGATGTGAACTGGCGCACGGCTACGGCCTACGATGCCGCCCAAACGCTGATTGCCGCACTGCAACAGGCTCCCAATCGAGCGGGTGTGCAGCAGGTGCTTCGCTCCCCGGATTTTTTTGCTAGCGGGGCAACGGGAACGGTGCGGTTTTTGCCGACGGGCGATCGCAACCAAGGCGTGCAGTTGGTCACCGTACAGCCAGGACTGCGCTCTGGCTATGGGTTTGACTTTGTGCCGCTGGGTCATGCCCTGCCTGCCGCGATGCCTACACCCGCCATCGAACCCGCCCCTGCCCCTGTCCCCGCCTCTATGCCCAGCCCAGCACCGGAACCGATTCCCGTGCCTGCCTCCGTGCCTAGCCCCGCAGCAACACCAGCTCCCGACGCCCCCCCAGCACCCAATGCCGTCGGCTAGGATGAGGCATCCCCAAATCCCCACCTCTAGCATGGCATGATGGAGGAAGGGCCCAATGACTGTGCCCGATGTGATGCAATAAGCTGTGAATGCAATTAAGCTGTGAATGCAATTAAGCTGTGAATGCAATAATTTTGATGCAATGAGTTGGAGCGTTTAACCTTGCCTACGCTGGGTGTCAACATTGATCACGTCGCCACAATTCGGCAGGCGCGGCGCACAGTAGAACCGGACCCCGTAGCGGCGGCCGTGCTGGCAGAACTGGCCGGAGCTGATGGTATTACGGTTCACCTGCGGGAAGATCGGCGGCATATTCAAGACCGAGACGTGCGGCTGCTGCGGCAGACCGTGCGGACGCACCTAAACCTGGAAATGGCGGCGACGGACGAAATGATGGCGATCGCCCTCGACGTGCGCCCCGATTATGTAACGCTGGTGCCAGAGCGCCGCGAAGAGGTAACCACCGAAGGCGGCCTCGACATTGCTGGCCAAAAAGACCGGATGCTGCACGTTGTCAGTACACTGCAATCGGCGGGCATCCCCGTCAGCCTATTCATCGATGCCGACGCGGCCCAAATCGACGCTTCTGCTGCGGTCGGAGCGCAGTTCATCGAGCTGCACACCGGACGCTATGCCGAAGCCCACGACGAGCAAGGCCACGCCCACGAATTGGCCATTTTGGCGCGGGGCTGTGAGCGGGCGATCGCCGCTGGGCTGCGCGTCAACGCGGGCCACGGCCTCACCTACTGGAACGTGCGCCCCGTCGCCCAGTTTCCCGGCATGGAAGAACTCAACATCGGCCACAGCATCATCAGCCGCGCCGTTCTCGTTGGTATGGATCGCGCCATTCGCGAGATGAAACAGGCGATGCTGGGGCTGCCGGGATGAGAAAATGACTGATGGAGTGAGAAAAGAGAGAAGAACGAAGAGCGAAGAGCGAAGAGCAAAGAGGTTTCGTTTTTCGTTTTTTCCGTCCCTCTCCCCCTCCTAACCCCTAAACCCCCAACCCCTAACCTCTCATGACCACTTACCACTTCATCCTGGCTAGTGAAAAGTTCCTGCTTCAGGAGGAACCACTCGATGAGTCGCTGCGTGAGCGCACTCGCCACTATACCGAAACAGGCAAAGAAATTGATTTTTGGCTGGTGCGTGAGCCTGCATTTCTAGAAGCACCAGAGATGAGCGAGTTTAAGGCCCGGTGTCCCCGCCCTGCGGTGGCGGTGATTTCGACCAACCCGCAGATGATTACCTGGCTCAAGCTGCGCCATGAATATGTGCTGGTCGGCCAGTTCGAGGCTCCTTCAGCAGCGATTTCTGACCCGCTGGCCTCTCTGTCAGCAGTATAAAAAAGCTCAAAATTTTCGACAAAAAGCCCCGGAGCTTTTGACCAGCATCCGGGGCGATTCACCGTTTTGGAAGGGAACGGATTGCTATGAAATGGGGCGCTGGCTCAGCCCGCTGGGATAGCCGCCGCTGACGCTGCCCACGGCACTCCGCAAGGCATCAGTGCGGTCGGTAAACAAATGGTCATGGGGCAACAAGTTAAACACGCCAAGCTTTTCTAGGCGGCGCTTCACTTTGCCTGCTGCGCCAACGAGATAAACCTGCCGACCCTTATCCACTGCGTCGCGGATAGCGTTTTCAATTTCTAGCGAGGCCGTCACGCCCATATGGGGGACATCGCTCAGATCCATCACCAGCGCGTCGCAGTCGCCCAAGGCGTTGTGCTGACGGGCGATCGCCTTCGACACGCCAAAGATCATCGGCCCACTCAAGTAGAAAAGCTGCACTCGCCCATTAGCCTCATCGAGCAGGCGCTTTTCCTCGTCGTTCAAAATGACATCATCATCCGTGTCGCTGATGACCTTCACCTCTTGGGAGTGCAGTTCACTGAGACGTTCAATCGTCAGAATATTGGCAATAAACACGCCCACGCCAACCGCCACAATCAAATCCACAAACACCGTCAGCAGCAGCACGCCATACATGATGATGGAGCCGCGTGTAGAAACCTTGTGCGCTCGCTTCAAAAAGCTCCAGTCCAAAATATCCAGACCCACCTTGAGGGCAATTCCCGCCAGCACGGCCATGGGAATCGCACGAGTATATTGTGCTGCCCACAGCACGACTACCAGCAAAATGACAGCCCGCGTCAGCCCAGAAAGGGCCGTTCTTGCCCCCGTCTGAATGTTTACCACAGTACCCATCGTCGCGCCCGCACCCGGCAGCCCACCGCATAGCCCCGACACCAAATTGCCAATGCCCTGACCAATCAACTCTTTGTTGGAATCATGCTCGGTTCGGGTGAGGCTATCAGCAATCACGGCGGTCAGCAGCGTGTCGATACAGCCCAGCATTCCCAGCATGGCTCCATCCACCAGCATCTTGGTAATCAGGCTGGGTGTAAATGTTGGCACTTGCAGCGTGGGCAGCCCCATCGGAATCTCGCCAATGCGAGGAATATCCGCATCAGGAAACAGCATCAGCGATGCCAGCGTACCCACCACCAGCGCCACAAGCTGCGGTGGCGCATAGCGCTTGAGCTTGCGTGGCCACAGGAAAATGATCGCCAGCGTCAGACCACCTAGGATGGCCGCTGGGGGATTGATATTCGCAAGTAGCGTGGGTAGATTGGTGACCGTGCCCAACACGCCTCCCTTGGGAGCCTTCTGTCCTAAGAAGGGCGCGATTTGCAGAATGACCAGAATTACGCCGATGCCCGACATAAATCCTGAAATGACGCTGTAGGGCATCAGCGTAATGTACTTGCCTAGCTTAAACACGCCAAACAGGATTTGAAAAAGGCCAGCCAGCATGACCACCGTAAAGGCCATTGCTAGTCCGTTTTCTGGATCAGCAGCCACAAGTGACGCGATGACGGCTGTCGTAATCACGGTCATGGGCCCCGTGGGTTCCGAAATCAGGGTCGGCGTGCCGCCAAACAGCGCCGCAAAAAAACCCACGCAGACTGCGCCATAGAGGCCAGCAACCGGCCCTGCACCGGACGCCACGCCAAACGCTAGCGCTAGGGGTAAGGAGACGATGGCAGTCGTTAAGCCGCCAAAGAGATCACCTTGCAAGTTCCTGAAATGGATGCGGTTAGTAATTTGCATAGGGATAGCGAAATACCTGAAGCAGCAGTGTTACAACTCAATCAAAACCATAGCCTCAAGTCTATACGTGAAATTTAATTCATAGACTTTGAACTATGATCCAAGCGTATAGGGTTCAATACTTCACGTAAAGCATCGTACTGATAAGAATTCCTGAGTGCTTCAGGGAAATGAATGAATTAAGAGTATAAACTTATATCTATGAATTGCGACTCCTGGATAGAAACAAACTTATAAATCAAGCGTATAGTGTTCGCTGGATAACGTAAAGCGCTGATTGATAAGAATTTCTGAGTGCATCTAAAGTGCATCTAAAGTGCATCTAAAGTAAACCTCTTGCATGAATGCTGTTTTGAGGGCGTGAATCGTGGCGCGGCGGTACCGCGCCACGATTGACGCCAGAAGTCTAGTGCATCTGAAGTGCATCTTCTGAGTGCATCTAAAACGGTGGATGAGTGGGAGGATAAGCGATCGCCCCTGCAAGGGTCCTCCCGCTTCCAATCCTTTCAGCCCCTAACCCGCGCCTAACCTCTGCCTAACCCATGTCAGATCGCCAGTTGCCTCCCCATTTATGGTAGAAACAACTATAATTAATTTATGTCTCTCATTTAATAACGACCTGGGAAGTCCGTAAACCGTGCTACAAACTGTTTTGTCTTACCAAAATTCTGAGGTGCTGCCCAGGGATTTGTTTGGGGCGATCGCCAATCTCAAGCGCGACCTCAATGCGGTGATCCTGGCACACTATTACCAAGACCCTGACATTCAAGACATTGCCGACTATATTGGCGACTCGCTGGGGCTATCGCAGCAGGCAGCAAAGACTGACGCAGACGT
>JBDNCP010000176.1:0-9418 GCA_046719575.1 Cyanobacteriota bacterium | reverse complement strand
GATGGACATGCAGCGTGGGCAGGCGATCGCCCCGAAATAGCTCTTCGCTGCTCTGCCCCACGGATACCATCACCTGGGCGATCGCTCGTGCCGCCACCAGCCCCGCCAGCAGCGGCACCGTCGCCACACTCAGCAGCACGTCTTCAGGTTTCAGCTTTTGCATAGAGATTCTGGGAGGAAAGAGGTTGTCGCTTTCTTCCAGGTATAGCAGGTGATTAGGGGGTGGGGGGTTGGGGAAGAGAGAAGAACGAAGAACGAAGAGAGAAGAACGAAGAGGTTCTGTTTTTCGTTTTTCGTTTTTTCTGTCTCTCGCCCCAACACTCCATCACTCCATCACCCCATCACTCCCTCACAGGCCCTTGATCAGCGAGTCGTCATAGAGTTTCGACGCATCCAGCGGACTGGAAATCAGCCCGATCTCTTGGCTGGTTTTGGCGGCGAAGGCAAGGCTGTCCATCACATTCAGCGGGTTGCTGGGGTTGAAGATGATTTCCTTGTTTTCTGCCACGTCGAACATGCGAACGGTGGCAAGCTGTGCGGGCACCTCCTCTGGCTTCACGCCCAGTTTGGCAGCAACGATGGCATTGGCTTCGTCAGGATTCTCGCGCACCAGCTTTACGCCCTTGTCGATCGCCCGTATAAAGGCTTGAATGTCGGCTTTGCGCGTCTGAATCACCGACTCTTTGGCAACCAGCGCCACTGGGATAATATTCGTTCCTTTTGAGGAAAAAATGACCTGACCATTCCCTTCCTTGGCGGCAGTAGTTAACCAGGGTTCGTAGGTGACGGCAACATCAATCCGGTTGGCGGCAAAGGCGGCGGCGGCCTCAGCGGCGGGAATCACCTGAAGCTGGATGTCTTTTTCGGTCAGGCCGCCCTGCTCCAGATACTTCCGCAGCAGCAGCGCTTGCAGGGGCAGGGTTTCCCAAGCGACAGTCTTGCCTCTCAGGTCGGCGGGGCTGCTCACGCCGCGGGCTAGGATGCCGTCTGCGCCATCGGAGTAGTCGGAGATCATGATGATCTTGAGGGATGGGTCTTGGGCCGCCATGACAACGGCATCGGGGCCGCCCGTCCAGGCGAGATCTAGCCGATTAGCCAGCAGTGCAGTGTTGACATCGGTGGCGACCTGAAAGTAGGTGTCGTTGACGGTGATGCCCTCTTCTTTGAAGAAGTTTTTGGCCACTGCTGCGTAATGTCCGGCGAAACCGGGCCAGGGCGAGGAGCCGACGATCAGCGGCTTGCCCGAAGTGGCAGACGACGCAGCCGGAGACGACGAATCGGTGGCAGACTGCTGTGGGTTGCAGGCGACCAGCAGCCCAACCGTGACCACAAACAGTAGACAAAACTGGAAAAAGCGGCGAGTCAGTCGGAACATGGCGTTTGAAACTAGGGCGAGGGTTTCGTTTCTAGGATTATGAACGTTTATGAAGTAAAGCGGGAGGGGTCGAGTGACGGGCGATCGCCCCTTAGCTTTCTCAAGCCTACCCAGGCTAGCACCGCGACAATCAGCGACACCCAGCCTGTTATCGGTTTTAGTAGCAAAAAGCCGCCGATGGCAAACATTGCGCCAAACAGCAGAAAATTTGCTGCCAGCGTCCGTAGCAGATCTTTTCGCAGATCTTGAGCGGGAGCTAGCCCTGTGCGCGATCGCTGCCGGGCCCAGCCGGGGCCGCCGGGGCGAATCTTGGCATAAAAGGCATCCAGTGTTTCGTCGGACTCTGGCGGCGTGAGATACATGACGCTCACCCACACCAGCACCGAAATTGCCGAGGTCACCATTAGCCGCAGCCCAAAATCCTCAATTCGCAGCACAGGCACAACGCTGGTGAGCAGCCCAATCACAAAGCCTGTCAGCATAGCCGCTAGTTCTGCCGCTGCGTTAATCCGCCACCAAAACCAGCGCAGCATTAGCACCAGCCCCGGCCCGGTGCCGATGGCAATCACTAGGCGAAACACCGTCGTCACATCGGCCGCAAAAAAGGCCGCCGCCCCGCCCAACCCCGTCACCAGCACCGATGCCAGCCGCCCCACCAGCACTAGCTCTGGCTGTGAAGCAGTCGGTTTGATAAACCGCAGATACAGGTCGTTTGTCAGATAAGAGGCGCCCCAGTTGATCAGCGTGGACACCGTACTCATAAACGCCGCCAGCAGCGAGGCCACCACCAGCCCCAGCAGCACGGGCGGCAAAAAGTCGAGCATCAGCCGGGGATAGCCGAGTTCTCGATCTTCCAGCGTGGGATAGAGGGCGATCGCCGCCAGCGCCACCACTACCCAGGGCCACGTCCGCACCACATAATGCAGGATGTTGAAAAACCAGGCGGCTTTTTCGGCTTCGGCTTCATCCTTTGAGGCGGCCAGGCGCTGGATAAACTCGCCGCCGCCATCGCTGCGCCGAAACGACCACCACTGCACAAACGCATAGGCCGCAAACGTCGTCAGGCTAATCCCCGCCGCGTCGCTCCAGCGAAAACCACCATTGGTCAACCCAAACGGCAAGAACGCCAGCACGTCGATATCCGTCGCCTGCTGCGCCCGCTCCAGCAGCGGAGCCATGCCGCCCATCTCGCCAATCGCATAGGCCGCCACGATAAACGCACCCACCAGCGCCAGGATGAACTGGAAAAAGTCTGTTGCTACCACGCCCCAGAGGCCCGAAAACCCTGCATACAGCAGCACCAGCAGGCTCACCCCGACCACGCTCCAGAGTTTGGCGCCGTCCCCCAGCGTGATGCCTACGCTCTGCCAGAGTTGCAGCGCATCAACGACTTTCACCATCGCCAGCATGGCGTAGCCAATGCCAATGCAGTTGATGGGCACAGCAAACAGGAACGCCTTGATGCCGCGTAGCACTGCTGCCATCCGCCCGCCATAGCGCATTTCTGTGAGTTGGGCATCGGTGACAATTTCCGAGCGTCGCCATAGCCGCGCAAAGACGTAAATCATGATCAGGTGGGAAACGCCAAAGCTCCACCATTCCCAGTTGCCGACGATGCCGCGAGTGCCCACCACGCCTGCCACATACAGCGGCGTGTCGATGGAAAACGTCGTCGCTGCCATGCTCGTGCCCGCCAGCCACCAGGGGAGCGATCGCCCCGACACAAAGAAATCCACCAAACTGCCCGACCCCCTGCGCGTGAGGTACAGTCCTAGCCCTAGTGAGGCGATTAGGTAGAGCAGGACAATCAGCCAGTCGATCAGTTGCATACAGGGATCAGGTTTTAGGGGTCAGGGGTTGGGGAGAGGGGGTCAGGTGGTTGCCAGTTCTCGGATGACCTCCTCGATGGGGCGCGGGTTCCAGCCGAGGTCGCGGCGGGCTTTGGAGCCGTCTACCCGAACGCAACGGTCGTAGAGGTAGTGAACCCGTTCGCGGCTAAGGGGCGGCTGCCAGTTGAGCAGGCGGCCAACGGGGTCGAGCAGGTTGCCGACGACGCGCACCACAGGCGGCGGAATTTCGGCAGGGGCGGGCACGCCAGCGGTTTCGCTGAGCAGAGCAAACATGTCGCGGGTGGTCATTTCGCCCGTGGAAATGATGTAGTGTTCGCCGCGCGGGGCTTTCTCAGCCGCCAGCAGCATCGCCGCCACCAAATCGTCTACGTGGACGATGCCCGTAATGCGATCGCCCCCCGCCCACACCTTCAGCTTGCCTTTCAGGAACGTCTTCACAACGGGCCCAAAGTGCGGATCATCGGGCCCAAAAATGCCCGACGGCATCACGCTAACGACGTGAAAGCCTTCGCTTGCCGCCTGATCCACCAACTGCTGGGCCAGAAACTTGGTGCGATCGTAAGCCGAAGAGAAATCTTTTTGGGTGCGCCGGAAGGTTTCGTCGATCACGCGCCCCTGCGTGTCGCCGTAGATGCCGATGGTGCTGCAATAGACCATCTTGGGCACGTTCAGCGATCGCGCGGTTTCCAACACTGCCCGCGTGCCGTCCACGTTCACGCGCTCCATCCGCGCCGCGTCTACGATGCCTAGTTCCACATAGGCCGCTGTGTGAAACACCACGTCTGCGCCTTGCATTCCCGTTGCCAAAGCCGTGCGATCGCCCACGTCGCCATAGACATACTCCACCTCGCAGCCTGCCAGCCGCGACCGATCGCTGCTCTTTCGCACCAGCGCCACGACCGTATCGCCCCGCTGCGTCAGCGCCTTGACGAGGTGCGATCCAGTAAAGCCCGTTGCGCCAGTGACAAATGCTTTCATGAGGGTTCAGGAGTCAGATTTTTAAGAAATCGGGTATCGGGGGGCGGGAACCCGGTTTTGGGCAGCAAGTTGCAGGACGCAGAAACCCCAGCGCAGGTGCCAGAACCCAGTCCAAAATCCCAACTCCAAACCCCAAAGGGCCCCAATCCCCAGCCCCTTAGCTCACGCCGTTCTCTTCCAGAGACACTGCGCCGTTGGCATCTAACACCTGGATAAAGCAAGTGCCGTTGGGAAACACGCGCACGTAAAAGGTCGAGCCGCTGACGATGCCGTAGGTGGTGCTGCCGTCGGGGTTGGCCAGGGTGGCCAGGCCGCCGGGTTGGCTGGTGGCAATGACTTCGCTCGGCTTTCTCACGATTTGCAACACGCTCTGCCCGTTTTGCTGGGCGACTTCCGCCAGATGGTTTGGGGTATTGCAGCGGGCCGTGGGTGGAACGGATTGAGTCGCCGTCTCGGTGGGAGCGGGTGATTCGGCGGGGGCTTCGGCGGCTGGTGCATCGACGGGAACTTCAGTCACCTCCCCTACGCCTGCCTGGGGACCGCGATCGCACGCCGTAGCAAACAGCAGGGCACCAAAGCTGGCGATCGCCAATTGAATCGTCCGAGAGCGTCTGTAGGGGCGTTGTGTCATGAGATGTATCCAGCGTCGTCCGAATCTTCCCCATCATTGTACGCAGAGATGGGCAGGTCAGATTGTCAGATGGCAACCAAACGCTGCCACCGAAATCTGGTAGGGTTTTATTTTCACATAGGCATCTAGGCATCGGGGTTGGGCACATGGTTACGTTAAAGGGGCGAGATTTGCTGAGCATGGCAGATTTAAACACTGCCGAAGTGAACGCCATTCTAGAGCTTGCAGCAGACATGAAGGCCGGTCGGGCCAGACCCCGCTGCGAAAAAACGCTGGGGCTGCTGTTTCAAAAAGCCTCCACGCGGACGCGGGTGAGCTTCTCAGTCGGCATTTTTCAACTGGGTGGGCAGGTGCTGGATCTCAACGCCAGCGTGACCCAAGTTAGCCGGGGCGAACCCGTCATCGACACGGCCCGCGTGCTGGATCGCTACCTCGACATTGTGGCCATTCGCACCTTCGACCAGAAGGAACTGGAAACCTTTGCCCACTATGCCCAGATTCCCGTGATCAATGCCCTCACCGACTGGGAACATCCCTGCCAGGTGTTGGCGGATTTGCAGACGGTGCGAGAAGAATTTGGAGCGCTGGATGGGCTGACGCTGGCCTACATGGGCGACGGCAACAACATGGCCCACTCGCTGATGCTGGGGGCGGCGCTAGTGGGCATGAACGTGCGCGTCGCCAGCCCGGCCGACTACCAGCCCCACGCGGATATCGTGGCGCAGGCAACGGCAATTGCGGGCGATCGCACCGAAGTTCTAGTCACGACCGACCCCGTTCAGGCGGTTCAGGGTGCCCACGTTGTGTATACCGACGTGTGGGCCAGCATGGGGCAAGAAGACCTGGCGGAGAGCCGCGTGCCGATTTTTCAGCCCTATCAGGTGAACGATGAGCTACTCAGCAAGGCCGATACCTCGGCGATCGTGCTGCACTGCCTGCCCGCCCACCGCGAAGAGGAAATCACCAATGCGGTGATGGAGGGCCCCCAGTCTCGCGTGTGGGATCAGGCTGAAAATCGGCTCCATGCTCAAAAGGCGCTGATGGCATTGCTGCTAGGAGCCGCCTGAGTTAAGAGGTTGTTAAGAGGTTGTTTGCAAAGCTGAATTTTCATGCGCTCAGCGCATGAAAGTTTAACCCCTCCCAGGAGGTTTCAAACAGCTTCTAAGGGCTTGGGCTTGGGTCGAGCGGTTTTGTATGCCCAACCTCTGACAGCCATCCAGTCTGCTGCGTTCCTCTCCAGAAAGGATCCAAAAAAGCGCTCTCCTGCCATCAGAAGAGCGCCTGTGAATAGATTGGCCTCAGCTAGTCAGCCCCTAGTTGAACATTTGACTGAAAGTCTGACATTTTTAGAGGATGTGAGAACACAACGCTCTGGGCAAAAACCAAACTGAAAAACTAAGCCTCAGCTTGGGCTTTGCGCTTGCGACGAGCGGCGATCGCAGCGCTGGCAGCCAGCACCGTACCCGCAATCGTCGCAGGCTCAGGCACAGCCGCCGCAGCCACCTTAAAGTCCGGCCCATTAAACGCTGCACCGCTGGCAATCACGCGCAGACGATTGGTTTTAGCATCCTTTAGCCAAAGACCCAGAGCGCCTACCCGCTGAGGACCGCCAATTTCAACCGTGTCGATGTCAAAGCCAGCGTAATTAGAGGTGCTGCTGTCCAGCAGATACTCAGTCAGCAGGTTGCCAGCGTTATCCAGCGCTTGCACCAGCATTTTGCTGTTCATGCCGCGCTCCCAGAAGAAGAAGCGGTCGGTGGCTTGACTAAAGAACAGATCGATAATGAAGCTGCCCCGGTCTTCCGTATCAATGATGTTGTTCAGATTGAGGTTGCCTAAGCTACCGACAATACTTGCGTTGGTGGCTGCCTGTAGGAGGACACCGCTCGCCTCATCGCCCCTATCAGAGCTAGCAGCACCCGTGTCACCCCCGGTCCACAGATCGTTGTGGATGATGTTAGCACCTGATACTAGGTTGAAGGAGCTGTAGGTAGTCCCCAGAGGAGCCGTTAGGCTGTCGGTGGTGGTCACTGAGTTCAGCCAGATATCGCCTCTGGGAGCTGTGCCCGTCCAGCTGGTGCTGAAGCTGAAAGGGTGAAAGCCAGTTGCCCCAGCAGGCGAGGCAAACAGCGCCAGAGCAGCGCTAGCACTCAGCCCAGCCCCGGTGAGAATACGCTTGATGTTCATCATTTGCTTCATCATTTGTATGGCCAGTAGTTTTTGCGGTTGAGAGGTCGAGGTGTGATGCATAGAGAACAGAGAGGTAACATTCTAAACCTCGCTGCGCTTGTCGAGGAATGCTCGATATGCACCCACTCAGCTACCCATGCTAGCCGTGAGATTTCGTTCGCGTCTCCGGGATAAGCCCATATTTCACCGCATCTTTAATCGAGCCTGTCAGACCGAGGAACATACTGAGATCAGTCAATTTTTGCTTCAAAAAGCATACTTTAACATTGACATAGCCCCCGTGTATTCCGAGGGTTTTGTCTTAAATTTTCACTTTTATAGCGCTAAATGTCCCCCAATTGCTAAGCAGTCGTAATTTTAGACCCTGCTTTGCGAAATCTGAGGTTGCTCTCTATTTTCACTGGGCTAGTGTCTGGTGAAATTCACTCTTTGTCCAATAGTCTCAAAAAAATCTGCCCAAAAGCATGACAGATATAACTGCTGAATCGTTCAAAACAAGATATCAAGATATATTGACTTCGCCCGTTAGATGTCCTGGCAGCCAAGCTGAAAAATAGACTGCTTGCGTGAATCGTGGCGCGGTACCGCCGCGCTACGATTCACGCCTTCAAAACAGCATTCATGCAAGAGGTTTAATATTTTGGGATGAGAATATTTTGGGATGATGTGGGTGTAGAGAATTGAGTGGGTGAACGGACTGTCGAACTGATTGTTAGCCTCTGCCGCTGGTGTAGCAAGCCACCACGCGACCGGCTCCGCGAAACTGGCTAAAGTAGGCGCGACTAACGGCATCGCCCTGTTCCGATAAAACATCAATGCCGATGCCGTTGCGCCCCTGGTCTTTGCCGGAGCTATGAATGTACTGCCCGTCGCCCAAGTAGAGTCCGACATGGGTGCAGCGGTCGGGGCGGCCGAAAAACACCAGGTCGCCGGGCTGGAGGTCGGCGACGGGAATCGGCTGCACAAAGGCTTCCTGCTGGTAGGCATCGCGGGGAAGCCAGATGCCCGCCGAGGCAAAAGCCGTTTGCACCAACCCGGAGCAGTCGTAGTTGGGGCCAACCGTGCCGCCCCAAAGGTAATGGTTGGGCTGGGCCATGGCCCGGCGGGCAAAGGCAATGACTTGGGGCAGACAGGCGCGGATGTCGTCGGCGCTGAGGGCGATCGCCCGATAGGGTTCTTCTGCCACCGTCAGCAGGTCTAGATCTTCAACGGCCACCCAGCCAGGATAGTCGTCCTCGCACAGCACCACCGACACCGCGCTGATCGCCAAATCGGTGTCGGCATCGGGCAGAGGTGCTAAGATACGCAATTGCCGCCCAGCCACGGCTTGCGTTGCCAGATTTTGGAGCGTGGGCGAGTCGTAGAGATTCAGATTTTCGAGACACTGATAGACTGTGGGGCGATTCCCGAAGGGATCGCTACGCGAATCGCCCGCAAAATCGGCTTGAATAGACGCAAGCGAAACCATGTCAGGGGGTTGAGGCAGAGGCAACCTGCTTTAGGATTGGATGGGCGAGCAGGGTGATCGTCTGCAAGATGGGCAAACATCCGCCCAGCGTTGATTCAACTTTATCTATATTAAGTCTGCGATTAAATCTGCCTTTGTTTTGCTCTTTGTCCGTCCTTAACCCCTCCTGCCTCCATGCCGTTTTTCCAGCACGACGACCAGCTAGCCCAACAGGGCGATCGCATTCTTGCCGCTACCCGATCCGAATTTCCCAATCTTGCGCCTAACCAAATTGCATTCACCTGGCTGGTCTATCGGCCGCCGATTCCGGTGAACACTGGCGGCGCGATTTCGCCCCAGCAGTTCTGGCAATATCCCGTCAGTGGCTATTCCTATCGCGGCGTGGAGTTGATTTATCCCGCCAGCGTGGTCAAGCTGTTTTATCTGGTGGCGGTGCAAGAGTGGCTGGAGCAGGGCATGATCGCGCCCTCCAGGGAACTGGATCGAGCGATTCGCGACATGATTGTAGACTCCAGCAACGACGCGACGGGGCTGGTGGTGGATATGCTGACGGGCACCACCAGCGGCCCCGAACTGCCCATCGAGCCGTTTGAAACCTGGAAATATCAGCGCAACATCGTCAATCGCTATTTCAAATCTTTGGGCTGGGAGGAACTGGACACCATCAACGTGAACCAGAAAACTTGGTGTGATGGCCCCTACGGTCGGGAGCGGGCGTTTTATGGCGAGCTGATGGAAAACCGCAACCTGCTGACCACCGATGCAGTGGCCCGGCTGCTGCACAGCATCGTCGGCGGCGTGGCAGTCAGCGGCGAGCGATCGCAGCTAATGATGCGCCTGCTGCATCGCAGCCTCAACCCTGCGGAGCTAGCCGCCAATCCCGAAAACCAAGTGACGGGCTTTTTGGGCGGTGGACTGCCCCCCAC